>NZ_OZ309106.1:315472-630944 GCF_968048975.1 Vreelandella xerophytica
GGGCAGCAGTAACCTGCGCATCCTGGATGTCAGCGATGATTACTCGCGGTTCTGGGGCGGGGAGCGTGATCGGTGGCTGGGGGCGTTACCCAAGATCGTGGGACGCGAGGGCGAGAACCAGAAGCTGCTGCGCACGCTGAGCCAGGCTCTGGTAAAGGGCGAGCTGGGCGACGGCTATTCGCTTTCCGGTCTGGATAAAAGCGGCTGGCCGCTGTCGACCGGCAAGGTCGCCATGCTGATCGAGTGGCGAGTGACGGCGATGACCATGCCAGGCTACACGGAGCGGGTGCTGGTGCTGGTACAGCGCGATATTTCAAAGCGCGTTGAAAAGGAGGCCGAACTTGAACGCCTGGCCACCACCGATATGTTGACCGGGCTTTACAACCGCGCCCGTTTTGATGCGCTGCTCAAAAAGGAGATCAGCCGGCTCAGTCGCTATACCCGACCCTTTTCCCTGATCATGCTGGATATCGATTTCTTCAAGGCGATCAACGATAACCACGGTCACGACGTGGGCGATCAGGTGCTGGCAGGGCTGGGCAAACTTTTGAAAGAGAATCTGCGCAAGGCAGATTCCTGCGCTCGCTGGGGCGGTGAGGAGTTCATGATCCTGGCCCCGGAAACCTCGTTGGAGCAGGCGGTGCAGCTGGCCGAAAAGATCCGCTATCGCATCAAGGAGACACAATTTTCTCAGGCGGGCCGCGTGACCGTGAGTCTTGGCGTCATCGAAGCACGCCCCAACGAGTCGCAGAAAAGTGTCATGAAGCGGGCCGACAACGCCCTCTACATGGCCAAGGAAGAGGGGCGCGATCGGGTCAGCTACTAGGGGCCTAGGAACCCTGGGGTCTAGGCGTTATCGCGATTCACCGCAAAAGGTGACCATGCCTGACGGACCGGCATGATTTCCAGGCGGTTGATGTTGATATGAGCAGGCAGCGTGGCCAGGTAATGAAGCTGTTCGGCGATATCCTCGGCCTGAAGCGGCGTGGTGCCTCGGTAAAGCGCGTCGGACGCCTGTTGATTACCTTTGGTGCGCACCAGCGTGAACTCGGTTTCCGCCATTCCCGGTGCAAGATCGGTCACGCGGACGCCCGTGCCCAGCAGGTCACAGCGCAGGTTATAACTGAACTGCTGGACGAAGGCCTTGGACGCTCCGTACACATGCCCGCCCGGGTAGGGCCACTGGCCCGCGACGGAACCCAGGTTCAGGATGCTGGCGCCCTGACCGTGATCGATCAAAAGCGGCAGCGCGGCATGGGTCACGTTCACAAGCCCGGTGATATTGGTGTCGATCATGGTGTGCCAGTCTTTCAAATCGACCTGTTGCGAGGGCTCCGGGGCCAGCGCAAGCCCGGCGTTGTTGATCAGGCATGTCAGTGGTAGAAACGCTTCGGGTAGCTGGCCAAGCTCACGGGCCACCGCGTCGCTGTCGCGCACGTCAAGCGTTAGCGTCAAGACATCGATCTGGTCGGCAAGCTCGCTCTCGAGTGCCTTCAGACGTTCTTCACGACGCCCGGTCAGAATCAGCGACCAGCCCGCCTTGGCAAAGCGGTAGGCGGCGGCTTTGCCAAAGCCCGAGGTAGCACCGGTGATCAAAACGCTGGGCATTATAAAATCTCCTGATAAGGCGAAACGGTATGCTGTCGTTCTAATGTAGCCGTTTTTGGTCGCCCCCGTGAAGGGTTAGCCCAGTTGACGACGCCAGCGGTTCTCGATGGTATCCAGTGTGGTGGGGCCGTAGTGCACCGTGCGCTTGTCGCTGTAGTGCCCCCAGAGCTGATCGCCCAGATCGAAGTGCCACCACTCGCTGGGAAGATTGGTGAAGCCCTGGGCGCTCATGGCGTGGTAGAGAAGCCGGCGGTTATCCCGGGCGCGCTGCTCCAGGGCGTTGAGATCGCCCTTCTCGAAATAAGCGGTATGCGAGGCGGGGAGGGCTTCATCGAAAAGCGTGCCCATGTCCAGCGGCACACCAATGTCATCGCACAGAGTGACATCCACCGCGCCGCCGGTCAGGTGAGGGCTTGGCGAGGCTGCCTCGACGCTGGGGACCGAGACGAACTCGCGGGTGCGCGCAAGCAGTGCCGCGTCATTCAGTTCCGGGTGGCGGTAGGCAATCGCTTCCTGCAGTGTTTCAAACAGATACTGCTGCACCCGCCAGGGACGCCAGCCATCCAGTACGATCATCCCGATACCTTCCGGCAGGCTTCGTGAAGCTGCCACCAGCGCACGATAGACCCCTTCGCGGACAAAGCAGTCATCGATTGCCCCGGGTATTCCCAGGCGGGAATACGCCGGAAAAACGCGTATAGGCGCGGGGGCAAGGCTCAAAGGCAAGAGGCGCTCGCCGTTGTCCACGATGGGCAGCGCGCTTGCCTGGGGCCAGTCCGGTGCCGGGTGGCTCGGTATGGCGGGCAGGGAAGAAAATGATAAGGGCATTGGCTTATCCAAGAGCATGAGGCAACCAGAGGGTCAAACCGGGAAAGAGGATGAGCAGTACCAGCACGAAAACGGCAAGCAGCACGAATGGCCAGATCGTTCTGAACAGCGACACGATTTCCAGCCGGCTGACCGCAGCGGCGACAAAGACACATGCCCCCAGAGGCGGGGTGATCAGCGCAATGGTGATGTTGAGCGTAATGATGACGCCCAGATGAATCGGGTCGATGCCCGCCATCATGGCGACCGGCGCAAAGATCGGCGTCAGCAGCATCAGCGCCGACACTTCCTCCATGAACATGCCGGTGACGAAGGTGATCGCACTCAAGAGCAGCAGGATGATGACCGCGTTATCCACGTAAGGGGCAAGCAGGTCGACAAACTGGGCGGGTACCTGAGCGTAGGACAGCAGCCAGCTGATGGTGGACGAGGCCGCCATGATCAGAAAGATCGCCGAGGTGAGCCGGGCGGTATCCTTGACGGCCTGCCAGCAGTGGCGCAGCTTGAGCCCGCCGAGTACCGCCCCGCAAAGGGCCACGTAGAGGGCGGTGAGGGCGCCAGACTCCGTGGGAGTGACAAGCCCCATCACAATCCCCGCCACGATGATGAACGGGGCAATGAGCGCGGGCGTGGCAGCGAGGAAGGCAGCACCGAGCTGTGCCGGCGAGGGCAGTCGGCCGCTTTTGGGCAGGTGGTGGCGCCAGGCGTACCAGGCGTTGATGCCCATGAACGCAAGCCCCAGGATAAGTCCTGGAATGACGCCGGCCAGAAACAGATCGCCTACCGATGTGTTGGTCAGCGAGGCGTAGAGAATCATGAAAATGCTGGGCGGAATGATCGGCCCGATCAGCGAGCTTCCCGCGGTCAGGCCGGCGGCGAAGGCGCGTGAATAGCCCTCTTTTTCCATGGCGGGTACCAGCAGCGAACCAAGTGCCGAGGTGTCCGCCACTGCCGAGCCGTTCACACCGGCGAAAAAGACGCTGGACACCACATTGACGTGGCCCATGCCGCCGCGCAGGTGGCCGACGATCAGCCGGGCGAAGCCCATCAGTCGTTCGGTGAGCCCGCTTGCGTTCATCAGGTTGCCGGCGAGAATGAAAAGCGGAATTGCCATGAGCGAAAAGACATCGATACCGCCAAAGAACTGCTGGGGCATCATGCGCATGATCATGGAAGGGTCAACGAACAAGAAGCCGGTCAAGGCAGTGACCAGCAGCGCGATGAACAAAGGCAGCCCCAGTAGAACGTGGGCCAGAAAGACCGCCAGCATGGTAAGAATCATGGTTCGTCCTCCACGGTTTTAAGCGGGGCAGGTCCGTACAGCAGTACATGCCAGGCCAGAAGCGTGAAACCGATGGCCAGCGAATAAAGCGGAATCGAGCGGCTGATGCCAAGCCCCGAGGTCTTGAACAAGGCAATGGAGGGGGAGCTTGCGTAGCGATAGCTCACCCAGGCGCCGCCAATGGCGATCGCTAGCGTGATCAGCCACTGATAAAGGTTCAGGGCATACGACAAGGAGGCAGGCAGGCGGCGCTCCAGAAGCGCGATACGCATATGGCCGCCCTCCGACCACACCGCACCGGCTGCCAGCATGACGGTGGCAATGATCAGAAAGCGTGCAAGCTCGTCGGTCCAGATCGGTGCGCCGCCGAGAAGGTAGCGGGTCAGCACGCCGTAAAGAATCACCAGCACGTTCACCGCCAGAAGGCTTCCGGCGAGGGTGAGGGTTGCCGGGCGGCTGATATCGAGCAGGCGATGGCGAAACGTCATGAGCATTTTGTCGCTCCAGCGGACATCCGGAAAAAGGGCTAGCCGTGGCTAGCCCTGTCAGCGGCGATAGGCGGCTTAGCGGTCAAGCACGCCTTCGCCGGCGTCTTCAAGCGCCATGTCGATCCAGCGCTGCTCGATGCCGCGCTCTTCCAGCCAGTCGAAATAGGCGGGCTGGCCGATCTCGCGAAACGCTTCAAGCTCATCGTGGGAGGGGCGAATCACTTCCATGCCTTCGGCTTCAAGATAGGCGATACGTGATTCGACCTGGGCTTCGTTGCTTTCACGCGCGCTCTGGTTGGCCTCGGCGACGGCCTGCAGGAAGGTTTCACGCAGCTCGTCATCCCAGCTGGCGATCATTTCGCTGTTGCCGACCAGAAACTGGTCAGAGTACTGGATGTTGGCCAGCGTCAGGTAGTCCTGCACCTCGTAAAGGCTGCCCAGGATAATGTACATGGGCGGGTTCATCTGGCCGTTGGCAACGCCGGTGCGCAGCGCCATGTAGGTCTCGGTCCAAGGGATCGGCGTGCCGGAAGCGCCGAAGGACTCATAGAGGGCTACCTGGCTTGGGTCCATGGCACGAAAGCGCAGGCCTTCGAAATCATCCGGGTGGCTGATGGGACGCTCGTTGTTGGTGAAGGCCAGAAAGCCGCCTTCCTCGACCACGGCGAGCATATCGACACCGGTGCGCTCGCTGAACTCTTCGCTGAAGGTCTGCCAGTAGGTTCCTTCGTCAAAGAAGGTACGCGCTGCCGAGAAATCCTCGAACAAGAAAGGAATCGCACTGACGAAGAGCTCGTCGGCCAGCGGCGAGATGCCGGCAAAGGAGGCGATGTTGAGCATGGGCGTATTCATCGTCTGCTCCATGCGCTCCTCTTCATTGCCCAGCATGCTGTTGGCAAAAAGGCGCAGCTCGATTTCCTGGTCGGTACGCTCTTCCACCAGTTCCTTCAGGTTGGTAGCGAATACATGTACCGCATTTTTTTCAGGGTCCGGGGCGCCGTTGTAGCTCAGGTTGATGGTCGTGGCAAACGCGTTGCCGGCCATCGCCAATGAACCTAATAGACAGGCGCTCACAAGACGCGCTGGGGTGAAACGCAACATGATGGATCTCCTTGCTTTAATTTGTAGTGATCAGGTAATTAGCTACCTATTTATTATTATTCATTAATTAGTATGAGGAGACTAGGCATTGAGGCGTTGACTATGCAATACCCAAAGCGTTGTTTTTAAGACAACAGCCGGGGCGCATCACCCGAAAAAAAGCGCATTCCCCGGTGCAGATGCTTGAGATAGGTAGCGGCTGCCACGGTCAGTTCATGCCCTTCAAGACTCACGATCTGCGCCCGGGCGTCGTTCATCAGCGGGTACTGCATGGGCAACGTGACAATCTCGCCGCGATTGATTTCATCGATCACGGTCAGTTCGGGCATGAAGGTGACGCCAATGTTGGAGCGCACGAAGTTCTTGAGCACGGCCACCGAATTGGTGTAAAGGCGCGCCTCGAGATGGACGCGTTCGAGCTGCTCGACCATCTTGACCATCTGGCGCATGCCGAAGGGGTTGTCCATCAGCCCCAGCGGCCAGGGTCGCAGGTCAACGAGCGTTACCGGACGCTTGAGTGCGCAGAGCGGATGATTCGGGGAGACGATCAAATCCAGCGGCTGACGTGTTTCCACATGGCAGTGAAGGGCGGGGTCCACCGGCGGGGCATATAAAAGCGCCAGATCCACTTCGTAATCCTTCAAGAGCGACACTGCCTCGTTGACGCCCGCCATGCGAATATCGACATTGACCCCCTCGAAGGCGGTCATGAATTCGCCCAGAGGCTTGGCAATGAGATCCGCGATGAACCCCTCGCCGACCGCAATGCGCACGTTGCCCTGGGCCAGTCCCTGCAGGGCGGAGAGTCTGGAGAGTACCGCCTCTTCCTGAGCGCGCTGGGTATTGAAGTGCTTGGCAAGCATCAGCCCGGCCTGGGTCGCGCGCATGCCGCTGCCAATGCGCTCGCAAAGCGTGCTGCCCAGGGTTTCCTCCAGCGCCTTGATCTGGCGGCTGAGCGCGGAGGGATCGACATCCAGATGCGCCGCCGCCCGACGCAAGGAGCCTCGGCGAATAACTTCGTTGAGATAGACAAGTGCGCGCTGATTGAGCATCCAAAAATCACTAGATCGTCATGAGAGGACAAGCGTGGCGTAGTCTAGCAGACCTTCAAGGGCGACATCGTTATCGCTTCATGAGGAACCGGTACACCGTACCCGGTGCTTTGCTTTGCCCTCCTGGGCGTTTTAACCGACAATGCCGTACTCATTGATGTAGGACAGGACGCATGCAGGCAAACGGATTTTTCGGTGAAGTGGGCGAGGCCATCGGCGAGGCGATTCGCGTGGTGGTGGAGTTCCTGCTGGGAATATTCACCAACTTCTTTGGGGCGTTTGGCGATTTCATCGATGGCTTGACGCGGTCGTTGGGAATCAATGCGTCCTTTTTCAGCATAGCGGTACTGGTGGTCGGGCTGCTGATTCTGTGGGGAGGAATAAAGTCGTTTCTGCGCGGTTCGATCGTCGGGGGTATCGTGAAAACGATCCTTGCCCTGTTTATTCTTTCCTGGCTGATGATGTAACCATCGAGCAGGGCCGCCCGCGTACTTGAATTGAATTCATTAGCAGTTGATCGATTAACATTTGCTTATCTGGTGCATTTTGCGATCATTTGCACTTCTTTAGTGCTTGCGTGAGTGAAATGAAAACCTATTTGGGTAAAATGCGCGGCGAACCCGTCAAGCGCGCCCGGGTCGGCTGGAAGGACGCGCTCTGGTCCTGGGTGGGCGCGTTCAGCGGAATGGCCCTCATCTGCTGGCTCAGTGCGGAGTGGCTCAGCCAGCAGCTTCTGATCGTGGGCTCCTTCGGCGCTACGTCGGTGCTGATCTATGCCGCCCCGGAAAGTCCTTTCGCCCAGCCAAGTCATGTACTGTTCGGCAGCATCTTGTCCGCCGCCATCGGCGTGGGCTGCTATCAATTACTGGGCGCCACCCCCGTCTCCATGGCGCTGGCGGTATCCCTGTCCATTCTGGTGATGCAGTTGACTCATACGGTACATCCGCCCGGGGCGGCGGCGGCCTTGATTGCGGTAGGGGGCGGGGCTGGCGTGCACGGCCTGGGCTGGTGGTACCCACTTCTGCCCATTGGCATGGGCTGTGTCGTCATGCTGGTGGTCGCCATACTGATCAACAATCTGGCCCGCCACCGTCGTTACCCGCGCTACTGGTGACAGACACCTCAGCTTGGAGGTGCTCTTCCGGATGAGCTCCTTCAGATGGGCTTTCAAAAGCGCGCGCTCACACGTACTGGAGCTGTTCCTCGAGCGCGAAGACGTGCGTATCGTTCACGTTTAGCTCGCGAAGCGCCTGAGCCAGGTTGACCAGGTAATCGCGATTGGGGCCGCTGGGGCCTTCGGCGCCGGCGATTTGCCGGGCCATGGTCTCCAGGGGGGCGGGGCCCAGAAATGCCGGGTTATCCTCGGTCGCCATGTAGACCAGCCCCTGCACTTCGCTGCCGTCTGGGAAACGAAGCGCGGCAATCTCTCGCAAGTAGCCGTTTTTCTCACGGTGATCCAGCGGCGCCAGGGTCTGTTCAGAGATGCGATACGCCATGCCGTGACAGACAGCGCCCTGCACGGGAATCAGCGTGACGACCCGCCCCGGCGCGCTTGGCGTGCCACGGTGGTCGTGGGAACCCTGCCAGAAGCGCCGTTCCCAGCCGGTAATACAGGCGCTTCGCCGCTCCAGGTAGGGGAAGTCCGCTTTCCAGATCAGCGAGCCGTAGCCGAAAATCCAGAGTTCGTCGTTGTCATTGAAAGGGCGACGGCCTTGATTGATGGCGGTGGTGTCTATCAGCATGGGATCGTCAAAAAGTCGTTAAAAGGCCATGGTAACATGACCACAAACGCTCTTTGGGAGGCTTTCATGCGCGCGATCTTTCTGGTCGATAACGGCTCGCTCAAACCGGCGGCCACCTTCAACCTGCGCCGGGTAGCGGCGGCGCTGAGCGAGCAGTTGAATGAACCGGTGCAGCCCGCCTCGCTCTTGCACTCCAACAAGATTCCCGCGGATCAGCTCGGCGGTATCGCGGCGCAGACGCTGGGGCCTGCCGCCGAGTCGAGCGCCGAGGCCGGGGCGCGCGAGATCATCGTGCTGCCATTTTTCTTCGGGGCAAGCCGCGCCTTGACCGACTACCTGCCCACCCGCATGGGCGAACTTCAGGCGCGCTTTCCAGAGGTGCGGGTGCGCGTGGCCATGCCGCTGGTGGACGAGCACGGCGACAACGATCTGCGCCTGGCCCGGTTGCTGGCCGACAACGTGACTGAAGCGATGCCCGACGGTGCCCCGCCCCGGGTAGCGCTGGTGGATCACGGCAGCCCCATCTTCGAGGTGACCGCGGTGCGCAACCGTCTGGCGGGCCAGTTGAGCGTACTGCTGGGTGAGCGCGCCGCCTGCGTGGCCCCGGCCTCGATGGAGCGCCGCGACGGCGACGAGTACCGCTTCAACGAACCGCTGCTGGCGCGGCTTCTGGAAAGCGACGCGTTTTCCTCGTCCACTGTGGTGGTGGCGCTGCTTTTTCTATCCCCCGGGCGTCACGCGGGCGAAGGGGGCGATATCGACGCGATCTGTCGCGCCGCTCAGGCGCAGCACCCCCAGTTAAACGTGATAATGACCCGCCTGGTCGGCGAGCACGAAGGTATCGCCGCCATTTTATGCTCACGGTTTCATCAAGCGGTTGATAATGCGAGGGTTCTTCTTGAGCTTCCGGCGCCTGGAAGCGATTGACCCGAGGCGAGAGGTGCCAGACGGCGTGAGAGCGCGTAGAATCGCGGGCCTTTCTACACGTATATCTCGACACGTGCATCTTTTCACGTACGTCTTTACACGTGGCACTTATCGCCAATCAGGGGCCCCCTTTTGATCGCTACCGCCAACATCACCATGCAGTTCGGGGCCAAGCCCCTGTTCGAGAACGTCTCGGTCAAGTTCAACAACGGCAACCGTTACGGGTTGATCGGCGCCAACGGTTGCGGCAAGTCGACCTTCATGAAGATCCTGGGCGGCGAACTCGAACCCTCCGGCGGCCAGGTGATGCTGGACAGCAGCACGCGCCTTGGCAAACTGCGCCAGGATCAGTTCGCCTTCGAGAACGAGCGCGTGATCGACACGGTCATCATGGGTAACTTTGAGCTCTGGAAAGTGGCGGCAGAGCGCGAACGTATCTACTCAAAGCCCGAGATGAGCGAAGCCGACGGCATGGCCGTGGCGGATCTGGAAGTGCGCTTTGCCGAGCTCGACGGCTACACCGCCGAGGCGCGCGCCGGCGAGCTCCTCCTGGGGCTGGGTATTCCCATCGAGCAGCACTTTGGTCCCATGAGCGAGGTGGCCCCGGGCTGGAAGCTGCGGGTACTGCTCGCCCAGGCGCTGTTTTCTGATCCGGACGTTTTGCTTCTCGACGAGCCCACCAACCACCTGGACATCAATACCATCCGCTGGCTCGAGGATATTCTCAAGGCGCGCAGCAGCACCATGGTGATCATCTCCCACGACCGCCACTTCCTGAACAGCGTCTGCACCCACATGGCGGATCTGGATTACGGTGAAATCACCCTGTTCCCGGGCAACTATGACGATTACATGACCGCCGCGACCGCCGCGCGCGAACGCCAGCACTCGGATAACGCCAAGAAGAAGGCGCAGATCGCCGAGCTTCAGCAGTTCGTCAGCCGCTTCTCGGCCAACGCCTCCAAGGCCAAGCAGGCCACTTCCCGTGCGCGTCAGATCGACAAGATCAAGCTCGAGGACATCAAGCCCTCCAGCCGGGTGAGCCCGTTCATTCGCTTCGACCAGAACAAGAAGATTCACCGCAACGCCTTGAACGTCGAGGCCATCACCAAGGGGTATGAAGGCAACACGCCGCTGTTCGAGCGCTTCTCCATGGGGGTCGAGGCCGGCGAGCGTATCGCGATCATCGGCCCCAACGGTATCGGCAAGACCACGCTCTTGAAGACCCTGGCCGGCGATTTCGCCCCTGACAGCGGCCACGTGAAGTGGACCGATGCCGCCGAAATCGGCGTGTTCGCCCAGGATCACGCCGCGGATTTCGCCGAGGATGCCACGCTGTTCGAGTGGATGGGGCAGTGGACGCAAGGCGGCGAGCAGGTGGTGCGCGGCGCGCTTGGGCGCATGCTCTTTTCAAGCGATGATATCACCAAGTCGGTGAAGGTGATTTCCGGCGGCGAACAGGGGCGAATGCTGTTTGGCAAGCTGACGCTGACCAACCCTAACGTGCTGCTGATGGACGAGCCCACCAACCACCTGGACATGGAATCCATCGAGGCGCTCAACCTGGCGCTGGAGAACTACCCCGGCACGCTATTGTTCGTCAGCCACGACCGGGAGTTCGTCTCATCGTTGGCCACCCGCATCATCGACATGCAGCCTGAGGGTATCGTCGATTTCAGCGGCAGCTACGATGACTACCTGCGAAGCCAGGGCGTGGTGTAGGGCGTCAACCAATGATCTGCTGGTAGGTGACGTCGGTGGCGGGGGTTCGCTCGCTATCGAGCACCTCGCCTCTGAAGGCATCGTTCATCTCCTTGGCCAGCGCCACGTACACGTGCATCTGCTGATTGCGCCGCTTGTGGATGGGCGGCTTTACCAGCAGGCTGATTCCGCGAATAGGCGCGTGTTTCTCCCCACTCAGTAAATCCGGCATTTCCCCGGGCGGGAAGGCGTTGGCCAGGGTAATCGGGTTGGAGCGCTGCTGGCCGTCGATCAGGAAAACCTTCTTGAGCGCATCAAAACGGGCATTCTTGCCGCGTAGCCACTCCGTCAAGCGTTCGTCGGTCGTGGCATCCGGGTGCGAAAATATGACGAACAGCGAGTGCTGTCTGACCTTGGCCGATGCCGGCGCCGCCGCAGGTTTGGGGGGCGAGGCCGGCGCCGGTGCCTTGGCAGGCGTCTGCTGGAGTGGCGAGGTGTCCTGGCGCGCCCTGGCCTGTCGCCTTCTGGGCAGTACCACGTAGATAAAGATAATCGTGGCTACTACGCCGAAAATCAGCGACATGAACGCAAGCCACACTGGAAGGGGAATACTGTCCATTTTATCACCCTGAGCCTGATCCGGACGTTAGGAACGGTTTTGCTTAAACAGCAACGCCAGTCGCCATAAGCATCGTATTGATAAGGTAGGTAAAAATAGCAGCATTATCAGGTGAGCGGGATAAAAAAAGCACCACGAATGTGGTGCTTTTAATGGGCAAGGTAATATTTCTGGCGTCAATAACCTAGCGCAAGAAATGGCTTATCCAATGCGGTCATGGCCGTTATTCATGAACGGGTAGTCGGTGTAGCCTTTTTCGTCGCCACCGTAGAAGGTGTCATGGTTCGGCTCGTTCAGCGCGGCATCGACACGAAAACGCTCGACCAGGTCCGGGTTGGCAATGTACGGGCGACCGTAGGCGACGAGATCGCCGTTACCGCTTTTCAGCAGTGCTTCACCCTTTTCAGCGTCGTAGTGACCGCAGTAGATAATGCTGCCGTTGAAGCGCTTACGCATCTGCTCGCGGAAACCGTCCGGGAACTCATTGTCACCGCCGGCCCAGTTGGGCTCGTTCAAGTGGATATACGCAAGGCCGCGCTTGGCGAGCTCGTCGGCGAGATAGAACGACATTGCCTCGGGCTCGTCGTCGGTCAGGCCGAAAATCTCGATGAATGGCGTCAGGCGGATACCCACGCGGTCGGCGCCATACACCTCGATGACGGCATCGACGACTTCCAGCGGGAAGCGCGCACGGTTTTCGACCGAGCCGCCGTACTGGTCGTCACGCTTGTTGGTGCCGGTGGCCAGAAACTGGTTGAGCAGGTAGGCGTTCGCCGCGTGGACTTCGATCATGTCAAAGCCTGCGCGCTTGGCGCGAACGGCGGCCTTGCGGTAGTCGTCGACGATGCCGGGAATCTCGTCGGTTTCCAGCGCTCGGGGCGTGCTGGTGGGGTGCTGGCCGGCGCTGCCGTCTTCGAACTCCACAAAGCACTGGGCGCCTTCGCCTTTCAAAGCGCTGGGAGCGACCGGTGCTTGACCTTCGGGCTGAACCATTTCGTGAGAAACGCGCCCAACGTGCCAGAGCTGCATGGCGATCCGCCCGCCCTTGGCATGTACCGCCTGCACCACGGCTTTCCAGCCCGATTCCTGCTCGTCGGTCCAGATGCCAGGGGTATAAACGTAACCCCGCGCTGTGGGGGAGATGTTGGTGGCTTCGCTGATGATCAAGCCGGCGCCGGCGCGCTGGCCGTAGTAGGCCTGCTGCATTTTACCCGGCACGCTATCCGGGGTACGCGCCCGGGTCAGCGGCGCCATGATGACTCGGTTGGGAAGCGACAGACCGCCAAGCTGGGTAGAGGCCAATAATGTATCGAATGCCATGGGCAAACTCCTTCTTGCGCGTTATGAAATGATATGGGTAAGAATAGACCAGTTTACTACTAGGCGCCAATTCAGTTTTGTTAAACTCATTTGAATAGTATGGATCACTCTCAGCGCTGCGATGAGCCGTCTCTCTGGTACCCTTGAATCTTATCAGTCAGGAAGTCTTCAATAGCATGTCAAAGAATGCTCCTCAGCGTCGCCCTTATCAGGTGGCGGAAACCATCAAATGCTGGATAGTGGAGAGGCAATTAAAGCCTGGTGATCGATTACCTAGTGAAGCAGAATTGATGAATACGCTACAGGTGTCCAAAGGCACGGTGCGAGAAAGTACGCGAGTGCTGGAAGCACAAGGGCTGGTCGAAACCCGCACGGGGCCTGGCGGTGGTGCTTTCGTACGCGAAATGAGCGATGAAAAAGCTATATCCTTATTGAGCAATTATCTTTTTTTTAAAGAAATATCGATCAGGGACATTTACCAGATACGCTTGGCATTGGAACCTGAGCTTGCTGCCTCATTGGCAGGCAATGTGGCTGGCGCTGACATGGCGCGTTTACGTGAAAGTCTCTATAGCTATGCAAATCCCGCAGACGATAGTGAGACCGAACGCCAGCAGCATCTCGATTCCTTGCACTTTCATTTGATGCTTGCCGAGCTGGCTGGCGGCAATCAACTGCTGACTTTTATGATTCGGTTCACCATTCAAGTGCTTTCGGATCTTACGATTTATCATCGTCTTTACGAGCCCGTTACCCATGATTTGGGCCAGACTGGCTGTCGTTATCACGGCGAAATTCTGGATGCCATCGAGTTAGGTGATGCTGAAAGCGCTTATAACATCATGCGTGAGCATATGCAGGATGCACAGCGAGTGATGAACCAGCAGGAGGCCCGCGTAAGGCGAGGGTTTCTGTCCGAGCGGTGGAAGTGATAAGCGCAAAGCAAGTATTAGGACTTTGTTAGCCGTCGTAGGAATGCCATGACCACTCGGGTCGCTACTTCACCATCTGCTGCGGTGATCGCTTCATCAGGGTGGTGGCTAAGCCCGTCTTTACAGCGTACAAACAGCATGCCGATATCGGTTAACGCCTGCATGGCTAGACCATCGTGCCCTGCGCCGCTGAAAAGCCGCTCTGCCGGTTGGCCAGCTCCGAGGCAAGCTTCTTCCATGGATTCCATTATCCAGTCAGCACAGGATACCGCCTCGGCACTGTAGGTGTTGTCCATGTCGAGCGTCAGCCCACGACGCTTTGCTACCGCCTTCATGACGTCGGTGATGGCTTTCCTGCCGTACTGACGCTTGGTCGGCTCCGGGGAGCGTAATTCTACCGTAAAGGTGACCCGGCCGGGAATCACGTTGACAGCGTTGGGATGAACATCGAGTTTTCCCACTACGCCGACCAACTCTTCGGTCTCCTGCAGTACTCGATCGATAGCCACTACCATTTCCGCCGCGCCGACGAGTGCATCGCTGCGCAGGCTCATGGGTGTGGTGCCCGCGTGACCAGCCTTGCCGCTGAGCGTCACTTGATGACGTTCGATACCTGTTAAAGCTGTAACGATCCCAACGGCATGGTCACGCTGCTCAAGAATCGGACCTTGTTCAATGTGTACTTCTAGAAATCCCAGCGTGTTGGCCGGGTCACGAGCGACAGAGGCGATATCCGCAGGAGAGCAGCCAAAAGCTGTTAACGCTTCTTTTAGCGAGACACCCTCGACATCCCGAACCTCCAGTTGCTCGGGCGTTATGCTTCCTGCCAGCGCCTTGCTGCCCACCAGCGTGGTGGGAAAGCGAACTCCCTCTTCATCGCCAAACGCGACGACTTCGATGCCATAGGGCAGGGTAACGTTTTCACGATTAAGAGCTTCCAACGCTAATAGTGGCAGAGCCACGCCCAGCATGCCGTCGTACTTGCCGCCTTCTATCACTGAGTCCTGATGGGAGCCCATTATGAATGTCTTTTCGCCAGCTTGGGCCTTTGGGCAGCGCCCAACAAGGTTGCCAGCGGCGTCCAGTTGGGGAGTAAGCCCGGCTTGTTCCATCCAGCGGCTTATTACTGTCAGTACTTCACGGTGTGCCCGGGAGCAGAACAATCGCGTAACGCCGGGACCTGGTTCAGAGCACAGAGCCGCCTCGTTGAGACGGTCGATCAAGACTAAGCCCAATTCGCCCTGATCGAGGGTAGCAAGAGCAGCCGTATTGGTCATAAATCCTCCGAAAGGAGCTGGTAAAGACGCCAGCGAAAGGTTTGATATTGTTTTAACGCAGTGGCAGCCGACGCCAAAAGTCTTGGAAGTCTTTAGCCATGAACTGGTCGGCCAATGCCTGCAAAGCACCTACGACGTCTTCGGAGAAGTCGACACGCAAATCGATAGGCGCTTGGTGAAATGACTCAATGCGTAGCGCAGCCGAGCGCGTACCGCGTTTATCCCCGCCTGCTGATAAAGCGGCGTCCAGAGCGCCGAGAAGATACATAAGCAGATGCTGGTCGTGATGGGTGTAGTAACGAGGCGCTTCGCTACCTTGAATAACCGCCTTGCTATTCTCGGTACCAAGTTTCAAGAACTGCTCCGCCAGCACCTGCACTACTTCGACACGTTGAAGCATGTTGCCGGCGGCGGCGACGCCGGGGAAGCGGATTTGGGCCACTTCGGGTACGTTTTGTGTACCCGAATGCGTCGATGAGTAGCCGTGCATATCCATGACCAGACACTGGCGCAGCGCTGAATCGCTGTCCTCGCTAATGGCGGTGTCCAGCGCATGTTGGGCACTGGTTCCCGCGGCAAGGGCCTTGTACACCCGAGCCGGATACCAAGGGTTGGTAAAGCGCCCCTGGGTAACACATGCCCCGACACCCCGCCAGCAGTGGTGAACATAGCCACCGACTGCCATCCCGCCGGTAGCGGTTATCGTGGCGACGGTACCGGTGGCAGGATGGCAGTGAACCAGTGAAAGCGTCATCGTGGCTCCCTTGCTCAGTAACCCACCAGGTGGCCAATGACCAGCCCTGCCCAAGCCAATACGTAAACCAGCGCCATGAAAGGCATGATCGCTTTCAGCCACTGGGCGTAAGAGACACGACCGAGGGCCAGCATGGCCAGTGTACCGCCCGAAGTGGGAACGATCAGATTGGTTAAACCGTCGCCTACCTGGAACGCGGTGATCATCAGTTGACGGCTCATTCCGACAAGATCCGCGACGGGAATCAAAATTGGCATGGTTACCAGCGCCTGGCCCGAGCCGGAGGGAACAAAGAGATTGATGATGCCTTGCACGACGCTTGCCATGATCGCGGAGAAGACCGAAGGGATGCCGTCGATCATGGTGCTCAGCGAATTCACGATTGTGTCGATAATCACGGCTTGCTCGAGAATGACTTGAATGGAAGCGGCCACCCCAATGACGAGCGCGCCAGCGGTGACACTGGCAGCACCTTCCATCATCTGTTTAACGATGCCGTTCGCCGACAGGCCATTCAATGCACCAATCATGATCGCCAACAGCAAAAATATGCCTGCAATCTCATTGATGTACCAGCCGCGGGTAAACACTCCGATCAGCATGGCGATCAACCCACCCACGAACACGACCATGGTGAGGATATTACGTTTGGTAAGACGGTATTCACTGAGCGGTTTACTCAGTGATTCCGCGTTACTCGGCTCTTCAAACGCCATCTTGACGACGCGCTTGCAGATATAAAGAGAGAGTAGGGCAAGTGATGAAAGCACCATCAGTGTGCGAAGCCAGGCACCTGAAAACGTCGGCAGCTCTGCGATCCCTTGGGCGACCCCTACGGTATAAGGGTTGATCGGTGAGAGCGCAAAACCGATCCCGATACCACCGACAGCCATAGTAGTGCCCACCAGGCTGGAACAGCCAATGGCGCTAGCGATGAGGACGGCAATAGGGACTAACGCAATGTTGTTTTCAAACCCTACGGCGACACCGAAAAAGCCATAGATAAAGGTACCGATGACGATAATCACGTTGCGCCGCTCTACCCCCACGCGATTGACCGCCACGCCGATCGCATTCTCCAGCGCACCGGTTTTTTGCAAGATATGAAACAGCCCCCCAGCGATAAAGACGATAAACAGATACTGAGAGGCGGCGATGAGCCCTTCGGGAATCGCTACAAAAATATTGAATAGCGGAATGTTGGCAACGTCTTCCAGATAAGCAAAGGACCCTGGCACAACCACTGTGCGGCCATCCTGAGTGACACGTTCAAATTCACCGGCGGGAATGATGAAGGTCAGTAAATACGTAGCGACCAAAATAATAAAGATGAGCACCATGGGATCGGGAACCGCTTGATACCACTTTTTACGCGGGTTTGAGGCTGGTGCGGAGTTTTGTTCGGCCATGAGGATACCCTTGCAATTTTTGTGTCTCAGCTTAGGCGCTCAAAGGCACCTTATTAATGAATTTATCATGATAAATAGGCGGGTCAAGCAAGCTCTCGGTTTCAAGGCAGGGGAAGGCGGTTTGGAACCTCTTTTACATGGAGGCGCGTTCATTTAGTGAGCTACTAGTTCGGGGTAACGTGAGGCGAAATACCGCCTGACGTCACCAGGGCTCACTTTTGTAGGGATGAAAACCAGCGCTGCCGGGGCGCGGGGGCGGCCATCTGCTGCAGGGCGGCCTCGAGAGTAAAGACGATGGTGCTCAGCTGGCGGTAGCACATTGCGCTGCTCAGCACGCCCGGGCACTGTCTGAGCAACAACTCACACTGGTGCGAGGCCAGGCAGAGCTTGGCAAAGGCCTCGGGAGGAAGCACTGATCTGGCCTCCTGACCTGCGCGGCCAAGCTCGCCGGCCAGCATCGAGAGCGTGCCGGTATCCAGCCAGCAGGGCAGCGGGTCTTCAAGGCGCCCCGCGATGGAGTGCTGCATGGCCTCGAACGAGGTACGCAGAAAGATCACGGTCTGACGAAGCTGACGCTGTTCCTGAGATACACGCCTTGCGCGCATGCCGGTTCTCCATCACCTGGTTTGTTAAAATAAAATGTTTCTCATTTGCATCAATTAAAGACGATAGCGTGAGCTTGCCACAGTGTCAATCTGGCAAAGCGCCTGGGGCGCAGGGAGTGGCGGATGCAGGCGAGTGGGTGGCTTGACGCTAGCCCATCACCAGGTAAATCCCCTGGATCAGATAAAACGCGCCGATGCCGGTCACGATCCAGCGCGTCCAGGTGCGAAAGTTGGCGTCGGTCAGACGATGCAGAATGAAGGTGCCTGCCCGGGTACCGAGCAGAGCGAAGGGTGCCGCCATCAGCACGATCCCCCATTCACCCGCACTCAGCGCCAGCGCTGCGCCGAAGTAGAAGAGTATCTTGATGCTGTGCGCCACCACCTGAATCATCGCCTTGGTGGCCACCACCTGTCGGCGGTCCATGTTCGAGCGCACGAAGAAGATATCGATCAAGGGCCCCGATACCCCGGCGGCGATGGTCAAGCCCCCCGAGGCGAAGCCGCATGCCAGGGCGTGGCTCGTGCGGTTGGCGTTGAGCGCGAACCAGCGCCTGGGCATCCAGACCAGCACCGGCATCAGGCCGATCAAAAGCGAGACCGTCGCGGCGTCGGGGCTGTAGTTGAATACCAGCAGCAGTCCCGCCGCACTGGCCACGCCGACACTCATCAGGGCGACCACCCGCCAATTGATGAAGCGCCGCGAAAGCCAGGCTCTTGAGGCGTTGGCGGTGAGCTGAATGACCCCGTGAACCGCCATGGCGGAGCCGGCGGGAAACACCAGCAGCAGAAACCACAAAAGCACCAGACCGCCGGCCATGCCAAAAATACCCGACAGCAGGGAGGTCAAAAAGACCACGCCGACAAAGGCGAGGCCAACGATCAAGGGCATACGGATTCCTTAGCTACAAAACGGCCAGACCTGATAGAACTTGCGGCACTGAAATTCCGCTTCGCAGGCGTTGAGCTGGGCACGGTAACGGCTGGAGCGCTCTGCCACCTGGCGCCCGGCGCGCAGTACATGGGGCTTTGCGCGGTAGGTGCCACGCTGATAGCCGCCGGCGCCTTCGTGGTAGGCGTAATAAAGGTGCTCGGGGTTGTTGAGCGAGACGCCGGTCTGCGCGCGGGTACGGGCGTTGTACCAGCCGATGAAGTCCGTGGCGTGCTTCATGTGGGTACGTCGGGCGAACAGGCTGCCGGCCTGGTCGCGGTACTCGCCCCACACCGGGTCCTGGGCCTGGGCGTAGCCCTTGGCCGAAGAGGGCCGGGGGCCAGGAATGAAGCCCAGGTAGTACTTGCGATCTGGCCTTACGTGGCTTCGAAACGAGGACTCCTGCTGGATGAATGACATCTGGGTGGCGATGGGTGTGCCCCACTGGTTTTCCGAATCCCGGGCATAGTCGTACCAGCTGGGCTGTTCACGAAAGATCTCGCAGACGTTGCTCTGGTTCTGCGGCGGATTGGGCGCAAAGGTGGCGCACCCGGTCAACAGAAACAGAATGAGTGCCATCCACAGAGGGTGCGCGTACAAACGGGTACTGCGCGTCGAACTACCGCGTTGATACATGAGTATTCCCTTTCTAGAGCCGTGACTTAATGCGTTTTATAGGCGGCAGGCGCGCGAAGCAGTGCGGCCAGGCAGTGGCGAAGGCGCTGCGCTTCCCGGGCCAAGGTATCGCCGGAGAGCATTCCCACCCCCATGACCAGGCCCGAACGGTCATCGCCGTCTGCGCACACCGGGCTTAACGGGCGCACCACCAGGTGTTCTTTTAAAAGCGCCCGAGCGAGTGCCACATCGTCCACGCCGGGCTCGAACTCGATACACAGACTGATGGTGCTGCTTGGCGGCGAGATGCGCGCCACGCCAGGCAGTTGACTGAGCTGGTCGTGAAGTACCTGCTGACGGCCCAGATAGTCGCGTTGAATGCGCCGGCACCAGCTGTCCAGGCCACCATCGAACATGAACTGGGCGAGTACGGCCTGATCGAGCATGCGGCCTTCACGAAAAAGCTCGCTGCGCAGGCGGTTCATCGACTCCGTCAGATGACGGGGAACCACCAGGTACCCCAGGCGCAGCCCGGGAAACATCATCTTCGAAAACGAGCCTACCAGCAAATGCCGGGAGGAGGTGGGGTCGAACAGAAGCTCGGAAGAAGCATCCCGGGTGAACTCGTAATCATCCTCCAGCACGTAGGCGGGTGTGAGCGCCTTGCAAAGGCGGGCCTTGTCCGCTGCGCGGGTAGGCACGCTCAGCGGGTAGTGGTGCGAGCCGGTCAGGTAGGCAAGGGCCACCGGGCCGCGGGCGTGCTCAAGCGCATGGCCATGCTCTGGATACCAGGGCAGCATCTGAAGGTTGAGCCCCGCGGCGGTGAAGATATTACGCGCGCCCCAGTAGCAGGGCGACTCCATCGCCACCGTGTCATTGACGTCGGTCAGCGCCATGGCGCAAAGCTCGATGCCGTTATGGGTGCCGTCGGTAATGATGATCTGATCCACATCGCAGTCGATACTGCGCCAGCGTGCCAGAAAATCACGTATCGCGCGTTTGAGCGGCCCGTACCCCCCGGTGGAGTAGGAAAGCAGCAGCGCGTTCTGCGCCACCGTCACGCTGGTGTAAAGCTGGCGCCACCGGCGCATGGGAAACTGCGCGATATCGGGAATGCCCGGCATGAAGGCCCCGCTTTGAATCTTGCTCGACCCGGGGGATTTCAGGATTTGATTGGCGCGCCTGGAAAGGCTGGCAGGAGGTGAGGTGTCGGCAGGTAGATTTCGCGCTTTAAAGCTCCATGTCCCACTACCGTGGGACGTCATCAGAACGCCTTCTTTCACCAGCGTCGCTACTGCCCGGGATAGCGTATGTCGGGCCACGCCCAGGGTCTTCGTCAACTGACGATGTGCCGGCAGGCGCGTCTGATTGGGCCATATTTCAGCGACCGCCTGGCGCAGAGCCTGCTCCACCCGCACCTGCTTGCTCAAACGTTCAGGCTGCTGCGTATAGCGGTCGAGAAGCTGCTGCAACGCCTGTTGTTGATCCATACCCGCCTCTCGATCTTCTTTATGGTTTGATTTACCTAGTAAAGCAGAAAAGTGGTCTGGTTGAACGAAAAAGTGGTGCATTCGCGTACAGGGAAATTGCTGTTAGCGTGCGGGCCAAGTGGTTAAACAGGAGAATCTCATGAGTTTTATCGAACAGTGGTTAAGCGATAACGTACCGGCCCTCATCGGCGGCGAATGGCGCAAGGGCCGCGAGACCTTTGCCGTGGACAACCCCGCCACCGGCGAAACCATCGCCCGCGTCGCGGAGCTTGGCGCCGACGACACCCGGGACGCCGTGGCCGCCGCTCATGAGTCCGGCACGGCCTGGCGGGCCACGCCGGTGAAGGAGCGCGCGAAGATTCTGCGCCGCTGGTTCGAGTTGATCAACGAGCACGCCGATGATCTTGCCCGCCTGATGACCCTGGAGCAGGGCAAGCCGTTGGCGGAGGCCAAGGGCGAAGTGGGGTACGGTGCCTCGTTCATCGAGTTCTTTGCTGAAGAAGCCAAGCGCATGGCCGGCGAAACGCTACCCAGCCACGGCGCCGACAAGCGATTGATGGTACTGCGCGAGCCGGTCGGCGTGGTCGCCGCCATTACGCCCTGGAACTTCCCGCTGGCGATGATTACCCGTAAATGCGCTCCGGCACTCGCCGCCGGCTGCACCGTGGTGATCAAGCCCGCCGAGGCGACCCCGCTCACCGCACTCGCGGCGGCGTATCTGGGCCTAGAAGCGGGCCTGCCCGCGGGCACCATCAACGTCGTCACCGCAAGCAAGCCGGCAGAAGTCGGCGAAGTGCTGACCACGGATTCTCGCGTGCGCAAGGTGTCGTTCACCGGCTCCACGCCGGTAGGCAAGCGCCTGCTCGCCCAGTGCGCCAGCACGGTGAAGAAGACCGCCATGGAGCTGGGCGGCAACGCGCCGTTCATCGTGTTCGACGACGCCGACGTGGACGACGCCGTTGACGGCGCCATCGCCTCCAAATTCCGCAACGCCGGCCAGACCTGCGTGTGCACCAACCGCTTTCTGGTTCAGGACGGCATTTACGATACCTTCGTCGAGAAACTCACCCAGCGTGTGAGTGCCTTGAAGGTGGGTGATGGCCTGACGGAAGGCAATACCATCGGCCCGCTGATCAACCAGGCGGCGGTGGACAAGGTGCAGCGCCATGTGGATGACGCCCAGGGCAAGGGCGCGCGGGTGCTGTGCGGCGGAAAGCCCCATGACGCCGGCGAGCGCTTCTTCACGCCCACGGTGCTGGCGGACGTGACGACCGCCATGGCCGTGGCCGATGAAGAAACCTTTGGCCCTGTCGCGCCGGTGTTCCGTTTCACCCGCGATGAAGAGGCCATTGCCATGGCCAACGATACGCCGTTCGGACTTGCCGCCTACTTCTACGCCACCGACTACCGGCGCATCTGGCGCACCATGGAAGCGCTCGAGTACGGCATGGTGGGTGTCAATGAAGGCCTGATCTCGACCGAGCTTGCCCCCTTTGGCGGCGTGAAGGAGTCCGGCCTTGGCCGCGAAGGCTCCCACCACGGCCTGGATGAATTTACCGAACTGAAATACGTCTGCGTTGGCGGGCTTTAGGATACTGATGATGACCAATCACGAACTGAACGAACTCAAGAACCGCTTTGTCGCCAACGGCGCCGCCACGCCCACCACCCAGTTTGCCGAGCATGCGGAAAACGCGGAAATCTGGGATGCCGACGGCAAGCGCTGGATCGACTTCGCTGGCGGCATTGGCGTGTTGAACCTGGGCCACCGCCATCCGAAGATCGTTGCCGCCGTTGAAGCGCAGCTCAAGAAGGTCATGCACACCAGTGCCGCGGTCATCTCCTACGCGCCTTATGTACAGCTGTGCCAGAAGCTCTGCGAGCTGACCCCGGTACGCGGCCCCGAGCGCAAGGCGATGCTGGTCAACACCGGTGCCGAAGCGCTGGAAAACGCCGTGAAGATCGCCCGCGCCGCCACCGGTCGCAGCGGCATCATTACCTTCGATGGCGCCTTTCACGGGCGCACCATGATGACACTCGCCATGACCGGCAAGGTGCTGCCCTACAAGAACGATTTCGGCCCGATGCCGGGTGATGTGTTCCGCGCACCGTTCCCGAACCCGCTGCACGGCATCAGCGAAGAGGCATCCCTGGATGCCATTCGCACCCTGTTCAAGACCGATATCGCCCCACACCGCACGGCGGCCATCGTCATCGAGCCGGTTCAGGGCGAGGGCGGCTTCTACATCGCATCCCCCGAGTACCTGCAAGCGCTTCGTGCGCTGTGCGACGAGCACGGCATCCTGTTGATTGCCGATGAAGTGCAGTCCGGCTTTGCGCGTACCGGCAAGCTGTTCGCACTCGAACATAGCGGCGTCGAGGCAGACCTGCTCACCACCGCCAAGAGCCTGGCCAACGGTATGCCGCTTTCCGCTGTCGTGGGCACGGCCTCGGTGATGGATGCGTCAGGGCCCAACTCGCTGGGCGGCACCTACAGCGGCAACCCGCTGGCCTGCGCGGCGGCGCTGGCGGTGATCGACACCATCGAGGAAGAGAACATCCTCGAGCGCAGCACAGAAATGGGCAAGTTATTGGCCGAGCGCTTCAAGGCGTGGGAAGAGCGCTTCGCCCCGGTGGCCCACGGCCGCCAGCTGGGTGCCATGGCCGCCTTCGAGCTTCTGGATGAAAACGGCAAGCCCGACGCTGCCATGACCGGCAAACTCTGCGCCAAGGCCCGCGAGAAGGGCTTGATCCTGCTCTCCTGCGGCTTCTACGGCAACGCGATCCGTATTCTGGTGCCCTTGACCGTCTCTTCTGAGGTGCTGGAAGATGGCCTGGGGATCATCGAGCAGTCTCTGGAAGCGCTTGGCTGATAGCGGCGCCAAGCCTCTATAGCCCGCCTCTGCCTTACGGCAGGGGCGGGTTTTGCTTTTTAGGGCTACAGTAATTCACCTGAAATATGGCGGGCCCGTCGGGTATAAAAACGGCGTGAACGGCATCATTGCCGCGCTACTTTTCTATTCTTATGGTTTCAATCAGGAGCGTCGATGAGCGTCTTTCCTCTGGTGAGCATACTGATCACGCTTGCCGCCGTCTCGAGTTACTTCAACTACCGCTATATCAAGCTGCCCACCACCATCGGCGTCATGCTGGTGGCGCTGGTTGCCTCTCTCGTGCTGATTCTGATCAGTCCTTACAATGAAGGGCTGCGTGATGAGGCAACGGCCCTGGTGGCGCGTATCGACTTCGATCAGGTGGTACTGCACGGGATGCTGGCCTTTCTGCTGTTTGCCGCCGCCATCCACGTCAAGTTCGATAACCTGAGCCGTGAGTGGCTGCCCATTGCGCTGCTTGCCGTGGTGGGCACCTTGATGTCCACCTTCATCGTGGGCACGTTGACCTGGCTGTTGCTTGACTGGATGGGGCTCGGCATTCCTTTCTTGCATGCGCTGCTGTTCGGCGCCTTGATCTCCCCGACCGATCCTATCGCGGTGGTCTCCATCATGACCTCCGTCGGCGCCCCCCAGCAGCTCGAGAGCCAGATATCCGGGGAGTCACTGTTCAACGACGGCCTGGGTGTGGTGGTATTTCTGGTACTGCTGCAACTTTCCGGGCTGGATGCGGCGGCGCAGGGCTCACACATGTCATCTCCCATTGATGCGGCGGCAATCGGCATGCTGTTGCTCAAGGAGGTGGGCGGGGCATTGCTGCTGGCCTCGATCATGGGGTACGTGAGCTACCAGATGCTCAAGCGTGTGGATAACTATCAGGTCGAGGTGCTGCTGACTCTGGCGCTGGCCATGGGGCTTTACGCCCTGGCGGATAGTCTGCACCTGTCCGCGCCCATCGCCGTGGTCATCGCGGGGCTTTTTGTGGGCAATCACGGGCGTCTGTTTGCCATGTCGGAGAAAACCCGTGAAAACGTGGATACCTTCTGGGAGCTGATCGACGAGATTCTCAACGTGGTGCTCTTCTTCTTGATCGGCCTGGAGCTTCTTATCCTGCCCATCGAACGCGCCTGGCTGGTGGCGGGGGCGCTTGCCATTCCCATCGTGCTGGCGGCGCGCGGGTTTTGCGTATCCCTCATCATGGGCCCGCTCAGCCGAGTGACCAGCCAATCCCCAGGCGCGATCCGGATTCTCACCTGGGGCGGACTGCGTGGCGGCATCTCCGTGGCCATGGCGCTGTCGCTGCCCGAAGGCGAGCTCAGAAATCTGGTGCTGACACTGACCTACTGCGTGGTGGTCTTCTCGATCGTCGTGCAGGGGCTGACCATGGGCAAGGTCATTCGCCTGAGCAGCCGCAGGTAGTCAAGCAGCCTGAAGTTGGCTGGCGGCGGCGGGGTGGGCTCCTATAATGAGGGCACATACATCGGCAAAGGCAGTGCACCATGACCAATGATTCTCTACCCTCCGGCGCGGGCGATGTCGCAAGCGCCTACCCCGAGGTATGGGACGCCTACGCGGCACTCGGCAAGGCGTGTTCGCAGTCCGGGCCGCTGGAGGGCCGCGAACTGCGTTTGGTCAAACTCGCGCTTGCCATTGGCAACCGCTCCGAAGGCGCGGTGCACTCCCACGTGCGCCGTGGGCTCGAAGAGGGGCTAAGCGCTGAAGAGCTCAAGCAGGCCGCCATGCTGGCGGTGCCGACCATCGGCTTTCCCGCCGCCGTGGCCGCGCTCACCTGGATTACCGATATCACCGACGACGAGTAGCACGAACGTTTCGGCCGAGCGCAAGGCTCGGCCGAAACGTGGGGTGCATGGTCAGTAAAGCATCAAGTGGCCGTGCGGCCCTGCTCCTCGAGTGCCTGGTCGACCGAGGACACATAGTACTCGGTGGCGAACGCGCCCTCGGGTTCCTTGAGCCAGACCAGACACACCAGCCAGCTGATGAAGGCACCCGCCGCGATGATCAGGAAAAATTGCGTGGGCGTCACGAAGGTATAGATCGTCAGGTACACCACCGCCCCCACGTTGCCATAGGCGCCGGCCATGCCGGAGATCTGCCCGGTGATACGCCGCTTGATCGAGGGGATGATGCCAAAAGTGGCGCCCTCCGCCCCCTGCACGAAAATCGACGTCGCGATGGTCACCAGGATCGCGAGGATCAGTGGCCAACTGGCATTGAGCAGCGCCATCAGCGCAAACCCGACGCTAATCCCGAACATGTAGCAGAGCATGACGAAGCGGCGGTTACCCATTCGGTCCGACACCATACCGCCCATGGGTCGGGCCACCAGGTTGACGAAGGCGAACGAGGCGGCGATCAACCCGGCCGTGGCCGCATTGAGCCCCCAGGTTTGCTCGAAAAAGAGCGGCAGCATCGAGACCACGGCAAGCTCCGCGCCGAAGTTGGCAAAATAGGTGGTGTTGAGCGCGGCCACGCTATTGAAGGGGTACTTGTCGTCCTCGGGCACGCCTTTGCGCAAAATGGGTAGATTGACCCGCAAAATCTGCACGATCTGATAAATGATGATCGCGACGATCACCAGGTACGCCGCCACCGCGCCGCTCATGGGCAGATAGCCCATGTCCTGGATACGCCACACGAGCACGGCCAACACACCGACCAGCGGAATGGTCCAGACGATGAGTTTGATCATGTCCGCCCAGGAGCTGACCTCCATGGCGGCGGTTTTGCGCGGTTTACGGTGGGCGGCGGCATCCGGGCCGTCGGTGATGGCGAACCAGTAGTAGACGCCATAGGCCGCCATCACGATGGCGCTTTGGGCGATCGCCCAGCGCCAGCCGTCCGGGCCGCCATACATCGTAAGCGCGATCGTCGGTAGCGACATGGCCGCCACCGCGGATCCAAAATTGCCCCAGCCAGCGTAGAACCCTTCGGCAAAGCCGATATCCTTCGGCTTGAACCACAGCGCGGTCATGTGAATACCCACCACGAAGCTCGCGCCAATCGAACTTAACACCAGCCGGGCGACCAGCAATTGCGTCATGCTATTGCCGAAGGCGAAAGCCAGTGCCGGTACCGACATGCTGACCATCAACACGGAAAAAACGCGCCGGGGGCCGAAACGGTCGAGCATCATGCCGACGATGATGCGCGCCGGGATGGTGAGCGCGACGTTACAGATCGCAAACAGTTTGAGATCATCCTGGGTCAGCCAATCGACGCTCTTGAGCATGCTCGAGGCCAGCGGCGCCATGTTGAACCAGACATAAAAGGTAATGAAAAACGCGATCCAGGTGAGGTGTAGCGCCCGGATCTCGGGGCTTTTGAATTTGAAAACGGCAGATACTTTCATGGCCATTTCGTCCTGTATTCGACGCGCGGGATCGCCGCGGCTCATGGGCTGGCTAGCGTATGGGCTGGCCAGGTGAAGAGGAGAGCCCGTCAGGGACTGGGCAGAATCAACAACGGACACTCGGCGCGGCGCGCCAAAAACGAGCTGACGCTGCCAAAGGTCATGTAGTCGAGTTCGTCGACGAAGTAGGTCAACGACTTGGCGATGATGCCGCCGTCGGGCTGATGGCTGTGGCGCGCGATGACCAAAAGGTCCGGCGCGAGCTTGCGGGTGGCGGCGAGCAGCATCTTGCGCGCATCGCCTTCGGCCATTAGCTGCTCGGCCTGAAACCCTTCGCCGGTGGCGAACGCCACGCCTTCTTCCAGGTGCTGCTTTAATTGCGCGTGGGCTTGCTGAAACAGGGTTTCGTTATGGTCGGTGGCATCGAGCGGGTTTTCGGCCACCCCCACCAGGGTGATCAAGGGCTGGTTGCAGCGAAACATGTTCACCACCTGAGCGAGCGCCAGCTTGGCGTTTCGCGAACCGTCGTAAGCGAGCATTATTTTCATGAGTCCTCCCGCTGGGGGGTAGGGAAAAGCCCCGGAGCCGGGCTCCGGGGTTAAGGGTTACGGATGCTGGCGCCCTGACGCAGGTAGAACCACCAGTTGATGCCCAGACAAACGGCGTAGAAGACGGCAAAGCCGTACATGGCAAGCTCCGGGGTGCCCGCCTGGATCTGCGCGCCGATGATGCTGGGGGCGATGAAGGCGCCGTAGGCGGCGATGGCCGAGGTCCAGCCGAGTACCGGGCCTTTCTGCTGCGCATCGAAGATCACCCCGATACTGCGAAAGGTGGAGCCGTTGCCGATACCGCTGGCGGCGAACATCACGATGAAAAGCAAAAGGAAGAGCCAGAAGAACGCATTGGGGTCGGTGGCGTTGTAGGCCAGCATCATCACATAGCCGGTGGCAATGGAGGCCACCACCATGACCGCGGAGATGATCTGGGTGACGATAGCGCCGCCCACCTTGTCGGAGATCCAGCCGCCGACCGGGCGAATGAGTGCGCCGACGAACGGCCCTATCCAGGCCCAGGTGAGGGCGCTCGGGGCGTTAGGGTTGACCACGCGCACCAGGCTCCCGTCGGCGGCGCTCTCCATCATGTTGCCGAAGATCACGTTGATCGACAGCGGCAGCGCTGCCGAAAAGCCGATGAAGGAGCCGAAGGTGAGGATGTAGAGAATCGTCATCGCCCAGGTGTGCTGATTGGAAAAGATCGCGAACTGCTTCTGGATATTGGGCTTGATGTTGCCGGGTATCAGGCGCAGCAGGACCAGGGTCAACACGATGGTGAGCGGCAGGGCCACCCACATGTTGAGCCAGGCGAGCGCCAGCATGCCGAGGATCGAGGTCAGAAGGCCCACACCGTAAAGTCCGAGAATCTTGCCAAAGGCGGTGAGGGGCGCGCCCGGGTTGGGGGTGATCGTGCGTATATTGTTCATGCCGAACCAGCCTAAAAAGGCGAGCGGCACCAGCAACACCAGCCAAACGAAACCGGCGTTTTGAATCCAGGTGTCGGTGCCGGCCTCGATACGCCCGATCAAGGTGCCGCTGGCGCTTTCCAGTGCCATGGGGCCGCCGGCCAGCGCCCCGAAGAGCCCGACGGTCATCACCAGCGGAATCAGAATCTGCATGGTGGTGACGCCGAAGTTACCCAGCCCCGCGTTCATGCCCAATGCGTAACCCTGCTGCTTGCTGGGGTAGAAGGTCGAGATGTTGCTCATCGAGCAGGCGAAGTTACCGCCGCCGATGCCGGAAAGCAGCGCCAGCGCCTGGAAGATCCAGAACGGCGTATCCGGGTTCATCAGCGCAAGGCCGGTACCGGCGGCGGGAATGGCCAAAAGCGCCGTGGTCAAAAAGATGGTGTTGCGCCCGCCGGCAATGCGAATCATGAACGAGGCGGGAATGCGCAGCGTCGCCCCGGAAAGCCCCGCCAGTGCCGTAAGCGTAAAGAGCTGGTCGACGGAAAACGCAAAGCCCAGGTTCTGCATTTGGGTGGTGATCATGCCCCACATCATCCACACCGCAAACCCGACCAGCAGGCTTGGAATGGAGATCCAAAGGTTGCGGTTGGCAACGTGTTTACCCTGCTGCTCCCAGAAGCGCTCGTCTTCGACATCCCAAGTGACGATGTCGGCATTTCTCTTGGTCATGATGGTTCCCCTTTGCGTAAACCATTACCTGGCGTCGAACCAATAGCGGCTCACCGATAAGGGAAAGATACGCGCGCGAGGGGAGGCTGGGAATGGCCCTGAATGTCAGCAAAATCAACAGCCTACCTCTTTATAGGTAGGTGCCTGGAAGAGCCAAAAGACTGATTTCATTGAAGAAAAAAACGAAGGGGTAAGCGCGCCGAGAAGCGAAGGCACCGGCGCGCTATTTGGAGGTATCTACATTGATTCGCTAGTCGTTGATGCCCGCCTGCACCGCCCAAACGGCCGCCTCCACCCGGGAGCGCAGGTTGAGTTTCTTGAGCAGGTGTTTGACGTGCACCTTCACCGTGCCTTCGGTGATATCCAGCTTGCGTGCGATCAGCTTGTTGGAAAGGCCGCCGGCGAGCTGGCGTAAGATCTCGCGCTCGCGCTGAGTGAGGCTGCGAATGTCCGGCGCGGTGGGCGTTGCACGCTGGTTGCGCAGCGCCTCGGCCAGAAGCGCGGTAAGACTTTCGCTGATCACCATGCGCCCGAGCGCTGCCTGGCGCAGCTGGCGCACCATGTCCTCGGGCTCCATATCCTTGAGCAGGTAGCCGTCGGCGCCGGCGCGCAGTGCCGCTACCACGTCCTCCTCGTGATCGGAAACGGTGAACATGACGATGCGGCCGCTAAAGTCGTTCTCCCGCAGGCGGCGAAGGGCCTCCAGGCCGTCGATATCGGGCATGTTCAAATCGAGCAGGACCAGGTCGGGCTCGAGCGAGAGCGTCATCCGAATGCCTTCTTCGGGGCTGCCGGTATCGCCAACCAGTTCCAGGTCGTCTTCGAGTTCGAGAAGCTGCGCCACGCCGCGGCGCAAGAGCGGGTGGTCGTCGATGATCAAAAGTGTGGCAGGGGTATCGTGGCTAGTCTGAGACATTAAAGATTCCGTGTGCCTGAGTGAGCATCGTCGGTGGCCGCTGTCGGCGGCTGTTGAGTCAAGCGAGCGGTCAAGGGGGTGAAGATGACCTCCACGCAGGCCCCGCCCCCGGGGCGATTGCGAATGGAGAGCTCGCCGTTCAGGGTGTTGGCCCGGTCGCGAATGATGACCAGGCCGTAATGCATCGGTGGCGAGACGTCGCTTTGAAGGCCGATGCCGTCATCTTCCACGCGGACCTGCAAGCGGGCATCTCTAAAGCGCACGGTGATGCCGACCCAGGTGGGCTGGGCGTGCTTGTGCGCGTTGGCCAGCGCCTCGCGGATGATCTGCAGAACGTGGATCTCTTCATTGGGGTTGAGCAGGTAGGGCGGTACGTCGTAGTCGAGTGCGACCGCAAACCCCAGGCGCTGGGTGAACTCGTCCGTGGTTTGGCGCAGCGCGAACTGAAGCCCCGGGCCTTCCAGCTTGAGTCGGAAAGTGGTCAAAAGCTCGCGAAGCTGGCGGTAGGCGCTGTTCAGGCCGCTACGCAGCTCGTCGATCACGGTCGCCTGGGCCTCGCGGGAGGCCTCTTTTTGCTGCATGCGCTCGAGCCGGGTCACCTGCATCTTAAGATAAGAGAGCGACTGCGCCAGGGAGTCGTGCAGCTCGCGGGCGATGATCGTGCGCTCGTTGATCAGCGTGACCTGCTGCTGTTCGTCGATACGCCGCTGCAGATAGATGGCAGTGGCGAGCTGGTCGGCCAGAATGTTCAGAAGCCGGCGGGTGTTATCGTTGAGCTCGCCTTCGGGATACCACACCTCCAGGTTACCCAGTAGCGTATCGCCGGCGCGAATGGAGAGCGTCAGGCACTTGAGGCGCTCACCTGGCGTGGGCAGCGGGTCGATCAGGCACGCATCGCAGGCCATGTCGCGGCAGTACTCGGGGCGTTTCACCGAGTGGGTCTCCAGCACCGGCATGATGCGTTGATCGAAGGGGTCGTTGAGCGACAGGCGGATGGGGCCGATATTCAGAAGGCTTTCCAGCTCGCGCAGCATGGGGGCGGCGCTGGCGCAAAGATCGTTGCCGCCGCCGAACAGCGTGCGGCTGGCATCGTGCATTACCCGCATGGCCTGATTGCTGCGCTCCAGCGCCTGCTCCTTGCGCGAGACGCTCTCTTCGAGAGCGGCGTAGCTCGTTGCAAGCTCAGCGGCCATGGTGTTGAACGTTCGCCCCAGCCGCGCCAACTCGTCACTGCCCGTAAGCTTGGAGCGCTGGTTGAAGTTGCGCTTCGCCACTTCCCGGGTAAGCGTCATGAGCTGGTGCAACGGGGCGACCAGATTGTGGCGCACATCGAAAAGGGCAATGGCGACGACCAGGCTAATGAGTAGCAAAAAGAGCACCTGCATGATGCCCAATAGCCTTACCTTGGCTTCGGTACTATGCTCCAACTGCTCGACGAGTATCTCGATATCGCCGACCAGCGTGGCCACCATGGTCTCGAAGGTGTCGAGGTCGATGTTGCCACCGGCGCTCGCTCGTGCCAGAGCAGGCTGCACGGTCTCCTGCCAGTAGGTTTGAATATGGGTGAGCTGCTGGCGCCGCTCATGGTGGGCCTCCTCGGGCACGCTTTGCTGCAGGGTATCGCCAAACAGCCGCTGGTCGAAGCGCGCTACGATCGTGCCTAGCGGCTCGCCAATGGACTCATCCGGGGCGTACTGCAAGGACTGAAGCGAGCTCAGAATCCGGAAGGCGTTCATGCGCAGTGACCCGGCCACGTTGATCGCCGAGGCGTCGCCGCGGGTGCTGTTCGACATGGTCATGGTCAGCGTGATGCTGATGAACGCCATGGCGCTGATCGCGATCAGGGAGGCCATGATGCGGGCCACCAGCGAGCGTTGGAGCAGTTTCATAACGGTTCCAGCCGCCTTGGACGGAAAGAGGAGTGGGGCGTTATCGCGGTCGCCATGTGAGGTACTATCCCTTTGGGAGTAGACGGGCTACTCACAATGATTTTTGACCTGGATAAGACGAGTGCCGACAATTCTGGCATGTCTTCTGGCGCCTTCCTAGCCTAACGGAAACCTCACGATGCCCACTAGTGTGCCCCATGGCGCGGAAACCAGGCCGCCGCCACTCCCTGTCAATGACTACCAAAGGCTGGTCGCGATGCTGTTGGTGCCGCTGGCCAGCGCGGTGGCGGTGGCGGGCTGGACGCTTTACGCCATGCTCGCCGCCCGCCCGGCCTATGTATTGCTGCCCCTGGCGAGTGGCCTGCTGTTGGCTCTGCCTTGCGGATACTGGGCGCGGCGTTATAGCACCTGCTACTTGATGCTTGGGCTGTTGGCGGGGCTGGCTCTGGCGCTGCTGCTCTTTGGCGTTGCCCATAAGCCCTGGCAGTTCGGGCTGCTGGGTGTCGGGTTTGGGCTCGGGGGTGGCATCATCGCCATCGGTGCCGCCCATGCCCGGCGGTGGCTGCCCGGCTGCTGGCCATGCCTGGCCGCAACCCTTTGCGTGGCCACCCTGGCGGGCGTGGGATTTTCGCTGCGCCTGGTGCCGCTGGTGGTGCAGGCTTATGGCTGGCGAGCGGCTCCGTTGAGCCTGTTGGTGCCTTTGGGGATGATCATGCTGCTGCTGTGGCTGTTCGTCGAGGCGCCGCAGGTGGCACAGTGCTCGCTGAGCGACGGTGAGGGGTAGGCGAAAGGAGAGCCTTGCGTGATAGAGCACTACTTTTTGATCAAGCACCTTCACATGGGCGCGGCGGCGCTGAGTATCGGTCTTTTTTTGGTGCGCGCCTGGTGGTCGGTACGCGAAAGCCCGCGCCTGCAGGCGCGCTGGGTGAAAATCCTGCCGCACCTCATCGATACGGCGCTGCTGGGCCTGGGGGTCACGCTCATGGTGACGCTGCGGTTCTGGCCCTGGCAGCAGCCGTGGCTGGCTGCCAAGTTACTGGCGCTTTTGGTTTACATCGGCGTTGGCACCCTGGCGATCAAGCGGGGCGCCACGCCACGCCGGCGTGGCGTGGCCGCGCTGCTGGCGGTGGCGGTGTTCGCCTACATGGTCGGCGCCGCCATCCGGCACAGCCCGCTTTCCTGGCTTGCGTAATGGCGGCCTGGGCCAGTGCCCGGCGCAAAAGCGCCGGCCTTTTTACGTCAGCATGTTGAGGTACTGGCGCACCACGGCGGCGTTGTTGTAGCGCTCCTCCTTCGAGGCGAACACCAGGGTGACTTTCTCCTTTTGGGCGCGCCTGGCAAGCTCGCGCAGGCGCTCGCGATGGCCGGTCAACTCCTTCATGTAGCGCTTGCGAAAATCGCCCCACCCGAGGGAGCCGTCGTGAAACGCCTTGCGCAGCGCGCTACTCGGGGCGATCTCCTTGGGCCACTCGTCGATGTTGGCCTCTTGCTTTGAAACCCCGCGAGGCCACATGCCGTCTACCAGCACGCGGTAGCCGTCCGCTTTGTCGGGCGTGTCAAAAGCGCGCTTCAACTCGATTGTCATGTTCTCTCCCTCGTGTAAAGAAGCCCCCTACGCCTCGCCAAAACAGGTAGTTGAAGGCTTTGCGTCCCTCTTCTACCTTGTAAGGTACATTTTAAAAGACAGGGAGCTGTCATGCCGGTCGTTAAAAATCTCGAAGACGTCACACCCACCATGGTCCAGGATGCCGAGGCCGCCACGGACACCGGGCCGGATGCCAATCCGGGTGGGCATGAGCACACCAACAACCCGGTGGCGGACTTGGGTATGTCGATAAAACCCTTCATCGATCAGGGCATGTCGAGAAAGGAAGTCGCTGATCGTATCGGCGCCTCGACGGATCTGGTGGATCGCTGTATCAGCCACCCCATCGTCGCCCAGCTGGATGAAGGCACCGACGGGCGCTAAACGTCTGCCAAAAGGCCTTAAAGACAAGACCTTCAAGCCAGGATTTTTCAAGCCAGGGTCTTGAGAAAGAATTCGGCCCCCGGGTGTATTGCACACCCGGGGGCCGTTTTTCGTCAGGCGGCTTCGAGCGGGCGCGCCGGGCCGAAGTGTTCGAAGTGACGGCGGCTCTCCTCGATACCCAGCTCCGCCAGGGTGGCGTTCATTGCCGCCATGAAGCCTTGCGGGCCCACGAAGTAGCAGCGCGTGTCCAGGTTGGGCAAGTAGCGCGCCAACAGATCACGGTTGATGCGGCCCAGGTGATCCGCCTGGTCGCCCCGCTCGTGGACGTTGACCACTTTGAGCTGATCGGGGTAGTCCTGGGCCAACGCCTGGATGTCGTCGCGAAAGGCCTGATGCTCGCCGTCGATGGCCGCGTGCATGTATACCACCTGGCGCCCCTGGGAGAGCGCGTGGCGCGCGATGGGTAGCATCGGCGTTTGGCCCACGCCGCCGCTTGCCAATAGTACCGGCTCGTTGCCCTCGGCCAGGGTGAGATCGCCGGCGGGGGGAAGAAGCTCCAGCGTATCGCCGGGTTTCAGCACGTCGTGGAAATGGCGGCTGACGCGGCCGTGTTCTTCGCGCTTGATGGAGATGCGGTAGTTCTCGCCATTGGGCGAATCGGAAAGGCTGTAGTGGCGATACACCGGCTCACCATCGATCATCACGCGCACGCCGATGTACTGGCCGGGCACGTGGGCCGCCACCGGGCCGCCATCCTCGGGTTCGAACACGAACGAACGGATGACCGAGCTTTCCTGCTGGGTGCGCGCGAGCTTGAAGCGACGCGTACCCCGCCAGCCGCCGGGGCGGCTTTCGAACTCGCGATAGCGCTGATCCTCGAGGTCGATCAAAAGCGCGGCCAGCTCGTTATAGAGCGCGGTCCAGGCGTCGGCGATCTCGGGGGTCACGGCGTCGCCCAGCACCTCACCGATGGTCTCCATCAAGCATTCGCCCACGATCGGATAGTGCTCGGGCAAGATACCCAACGAGACGTGCTTGCTGACCACGATGTCCAGCGCCGCCCTCGCCTTGGCGGGGTTGCTACGTAGCTGAACGTAGGCCAGTACCGAGGCGGCCAGCGCCCGCGGCTGGCTGCCGTTTTCCTGGTGTACCTGGTTGAAGAAGGTCTTGACCTCGGGGTAGCGCTTGAACATCAGCTGATAGAACTGCTGGGCGATGGTGTTGAGATGTTCGGCAACGACGGGCGCGGTGGCGCTGATCAGGGCTTCTTGTTCGTGGCTGAGCATGGCGTTTTTCCTTATAAGATGTATTTCATATGCATCTTATAAAGCGCGTTTTGAAAACACAATCTGAAAAGGGCGAGGCAAATTGATCTCAGTCAAGGTTATGTCGTTCAGTCTCAGGCGTTGACGGCGGGAATGCGCATCAGCCCGGCAAGCTCCGGGTAGCGGTTGTCGAGTACGTCCGAAAGCGTGTAGCGGTCGAGCACGGCGAAAAAGGCGGCCAGCGCCTCGCCCAAAACGGACTTGAGCTGACAGGAGGGGGTAATGACGCAGGTGTTGCCTCGCTGAAAGCACTCGACCAGGCCCATATCGTGCTCCATTTCGCGCACCAGCTCGCCCATTTTGATCGTTTTCGGGTCGCGCGCCAGCCATAACCCGCCGTGTTTACCCCGGGTCGCCGTCACGTAGTTTTTCTGGCTCAACTCCTGAACGACCTTCATCAGGTGGTTGCGCGAGATCTCGAAGGTCTCGGCAATCTCACTGATCGTTGCGCGCTCTTCCCCTTTCACGGCGAGATAAATCAACACGCGAATGGAGTAGTCGGTGAATTGGGTAAGTTGCATGGAAGGTGCGTTGCTCCTGATTGGGCCGTTCGCCGTTGGATCCAGACCATTATAAGAAGATTGGGGGCCGCGCGGCTAATCCCGGCTGACACGCGCTCTATCACCTTGGAGGTAGACGGGCGGTATATGGAGGTAACCACGCAGTAATTCGCTTTTCAATCGCTCAGACTTGTTGCCATGGAGCCCGCCTGGCGGGCAGCGCCCATTTTCAAATAGCCTGGAGAGCGACCATGAGTCACTTCATAGATCGGCTGAATTTCTTTCGCAAAGACCGCGACGCCTATGCCAACGGGCATGGCGAACTACGCAGCGAATCCCGCCAGTGGGAAGACAGCTACCGTTCCCGGTGGCAGCATGACAAGGTGGTGCGCAGCACCCACGGCGTCAACTGTACCGGTTCGTGCAGCTGGAAAATCTACGTCAAGAACGGCCTGGTGACCTGGGAGGCCCAGCAGACCGACTACCCGCGTACCCGCCCGGACCTGCCCAACCACGAGCCGCGTGGCTGCCCCCGCGGCGCCAGCTACTCCTGGTATCTATACAGCGCCAACCGGCTGAAGTACCCGTTGGTGCGCAAACCGCTGCTGGCGCTTTGGCGCGAGGCACGCAGCCAACACGCCGACCCGGTGGACGCCTGGGCCTCGATCGTCGAAGACCCGACGAAAACGAAGCAGTACAAAAGCGCCCGCGGCATGGGCGGCTTCGTGCGCGGCGAGTGGGAGGAGATGAACGAGATCGTCGCGGCCTCCAACGTCTATACCGCGAAAACCTTCGGGCCCGACCGCATCATCGGCTTCTCGCCGATCCCCGCCATGTCGATGGTGAGCTACGCCGCGGGCAGCCGCTATCTGTCGCTGATCGGCGGCGTGTGCATGAGTTTCTACGACTGGTACTGCGACCTACCGCCGGCCTCCCCCATGACCTGGGGCGAGCAGACCGACGTGCCCGAGTCCGCCGACTGGTACAACTCGAGCTACATCATCGCCTGGGGCTCCAACGTGCCGCAGACCCGCACGCCGGACGCGCACTTTTTCACCGAGGTGCGCTACAAGGGCACCAAGACCGTCTCGATCACCCCGGACTACGCGGAAGTCTCCAAGCTCACCGATGAGTGGCTCTCGGCCAAGCAGGGCACCGACGCCGCACTGGCGATGGCCATGGGCCACGTCATCTTGAAAGAGTTCCACCTCGAGAACCCCAGCGCCTACTTCACCGACTACGTGCGCCGCTATACCGACATGCCATTTCTGGTCGAGCTGGAGCCCCGCGCCGACGGCAGTTTCGCGCCGGGTCGCCAGCTGCGCGCCAGCGATTTCGACGCCGCACTGGGTCAGGAGAACAACCCCGAGTGGAAAACCGTGGCCTGGGACGAGACCCGCGACCAGCTCGTGGTGCCCCGCGGCTCCATCGGTTTTCGCTGGGGTGAAGCCGGCGACAACGTCGGCAAGTGGAACCTCGAGCCGCTGGACGCCGAAGGCGTCGAGATCAAGCCTCTGCTGAGCCTGGTGAGTCATCACGACAGCGTGGCGCGGGTGGCTTTCCCCTACTTCGGCGGTATCGAGCACGAGCACTTTACCCACGTGAAAGGCGAGGGCGCCGGCGCTGCGGACGATCTGCTGTTCCACCATCTACCCGCCAAACGCTTGAAGCGCGCCGACGGCAGCGAGATGCTGGCGGTCACGGTGTTCGATCTCATGTGCGCCAACTACGGTATTGACCGCGGCCTGGCCGCCGATGGCGGCGAAGACGACGGCGCCACCGATTACGCGCAGATCCGTCCGTACACCCCGGCCTGGCAAGAGAAGATCACCGGCGTGTCGGCTTCGCAGTGTACCCGTATCGCTCGGGAGTTTGCCGACAACGCCCACAAGACCCAGGGGCGGAGCATGATCATCGTGGGGGCCGGTATGAACCACTGGTACCACATGGACATGAACTACCGCGGCCTGATCAACATGCTGATCATGTGCGGCTGTATCGGCCAAAGCGGCGGTGGCTGGGCGCACTACGTGGGCCAGGAAAAGCTACGCCCACAGACCGGCTGGACGCCGCTTGCCTTCGGCCTGGACTGGCAGCGCCCGCCGCGGCACATGAACTCCACCTCGTTTTTCTACAACCACTCCTCCCAGTGGCGCTACGAGAAGCTGGAGATCAAGGAGATTCTCTCGCCGCTGGCCAACGCCGAGGAGTATCCGGGCAGCCTGATCGACTTCAACGTACGCTCGGAGCGTATGGGCTGGCTCCCCTCGGCGCCGCAACTGGGTTCCAACCCACTGCGCCTGAAAGCCCAGGCCGAGGCCGCCGGCATGTCCACCGCCGACTTCGCCGTCGACCAGCTCAAAAGCGGCAAGCTGCGCTTCGCCGCAGAAGACCCGGACGCCCCGGAGAACTTCCCGCGCAACATGTTCATCTGGCGCTCCAACCTGCTGGGTAGCTCCGGCAAGGGCCACGAGTACATGCTCAAGTACCTGCTGGGCACGCGCCACGGCATTCAGGGCAAGGACCTGGGGGATTTCGGCGGCCAGAAACCCGAAGAGGTGGTTTGGCGTGACGACGCCCCGGAAGGCAAGCTGGACCTGCTGGTCACCCTCGATTTCCGCATGTCCACCACCTGTCTTTATTCGGATATCGTGCTGCCAACGGCGACCTGGTACGAGAAGGACGACCTCAATACCTCGGACATGCACCCCTTCATCCACCCGCTGACCGCGGCGACAGACCCCGCCTGGGAGTCGCGCAGCGACTGGGAGATCTACAAGGGTATCGCCAAGGTATTTTCCAGGGTCTGCGAAGGTCACTTGGGTGAGGAGACCGATCTGGTCACGCTGCCCATGCAGCACGACTCCCCCGGCGAGCTCGCCCAGCCCGACGTGCTCGACTGGAAAAAAGGCGAGTGCGAGGCGATTCCCGGCAAGACCATGCCGTCACTCATCGAGGTGAAACGCAACTACCCGGAAACCTATGAGCGCTTCACCTCCGTCGGGCCGCTTTTGGAAAGCATCGGCAACGGCGGCAAGGGCATTGCCTGGAAGACCGAAGCCGAGGTCGAGCTTTTGGGCAAGCTCAACCACCGTAAAACCGAAGGCCCTCACGCCGGGCGTCCGCGTATCGACACCGCCATCGACGCCGCTGAAATGATCCTGACCCTGGCGCCGGAAACCAATGGTGAAGTGTCCGTGAAGGCCTGGCAGGCGCTCTCCAAAATCACCGGGCGTGACCATACCCATTTGGCCACCTCCAAGCATGAAGAGAAGATTCGCTTTCGCGATATCGTCGCTCAGCCGCGCAAGATCATCTCGAGCCCCACCTGGTCGGGCCTGGAGGACGAGCACGTCTCCTACAACGCGGGCTATACCAACGTCCACGAGCTGATTCCCTGGCGCACCGTTAGCGGCCGTCAGCAGTTCTATCAGGATCACGCCTGGATGCGCGCCTTCGGCGAGAGCCTTTTGGTCTACCGTCCGCCCATCGATACCAAGGCGGCCAAGGGCTTCATTCTGCCGGCGGACAACGGCTTCAAGAGTAAGGCGTTCAACTTCATCACGCCGCACCAGAAGTGGGGCATCCACTCCACCTACTCCGACAACCTGTTGATGCTGACTCTCAACCGCGGCGGGCCCGTGGTGTGGCTCTGCGAGAGCGACGCGGCGGATATCGGGATCGAGGATAACGACTGGCTCGAAGTGTACAACGCCAACGGCTCCATCGCGGCCCGCGCCGTGGTGAGCCAGCGGGTCAAGGAGGGCACGGTGATGATGTATCACGCCCAGGAGCGCCAGGTGAACGTGCCCGGCTCCGAAGTCTCCGGTACCCGCGGCGGTATCCATAACTCGGTGACCCGCGTCTGCCCCAAACCGACCCACATGATCGGTGGCTACGCGCAGCTCTCGTACAGTTTCAACTACTACGGCACGGTCGGCTCCAACCGCGACGAGTTCGTGCTGGTGCGCAAGATGCACCACGTCGACTGGCTGGATGGGGAAGGCAATGACAGCGTCCAGGAGCCTGGTAGTCAGAGCAAAGAAGCTCACAAAAGCGATGCGCACAACAGTGATACGCAAAACAACAGTTCCCAGGAGGCCGTGAAATGAAGATTCGCTCCCAGGTCGGTATGGTCTTGAACCTCGACAAGTGCATCGGCTGCCACACCTGCTCGGTGACCTGCAAAAACGTCTGGACCAGCCGTGAAGGCATGGAGTATGCCTGGTTCAACAACGTCGAGACCAAGCCCGGCATCGGTTATCCCAAGGAGTGGGAGAACCAGAACAAATGGAAGGGCGGCTGGCTGCGCCGTGCGAATGGCAAGATCGAGCCGCGTATCGGCGGCAAGTGGCGGGTGCTGGCGAACATCTTCGCCAACCCGGACCTGCCCGCCATCGACGACTACTACGAGCCGTTCACCTTCGACTATCAGCACCTGCATACCGCCAAGATCGGCAAGCACCAGCCGGTCGCGCGCCCGCGCTCGCTGATTTCCGGCAAGCGCATGAAGAAAATCGAGTGGGGCCCCAACTGGGAAGAGATCCTGGGCACCGAGTTTGCCAAGCGGCGTAAGGACGCCAACTTCGATAACGTGCAGGCGGATATCTACGGGCAGTTCGAAAACACCTTCATGATGTACCTGCCGCGCCTTTGCGAGCACTGCCTGAACCCCACCTGCGTGGCCTCTTGCCCCAGTGGTGCGATCTACAAGCGCGAAGAGGACGGCATCGTGCTGATCGACCAGGACAAGTGCCGCGGCTGGCGGATGTGTATTTCCGGCTGCCCGTACAAGAAGATCTACTACAACTGGAAAAGCGGCAAGTCCGAGAAGTGCATCTTCTGCTACCCGCGCATCGAGTCCGGCCAGCCGACGATCTGCTCCGAAACCTGCGTGGGCCGTATCCGCTATCTGGGCGTGCTGCTTTACGACGCCGACCGGATCGAGGAGGTCGCCGCCTCCGCCGACGAGCGCGATCTTTATCACCGCCAGCGCGAGATATTTCTCGACCCTCACGACCCGGAAGTGATCGCCCAGGCCAAGCGCGACGGCGTGGAAGATAACGTCATCAAGGCAGCCCAGGCGTCGCCGGTCTACAAGATGGCCATCGACTGGGGTCTGGCGCTGCCGCTGCACCCGGAGTACCGCACGCTGCCCATGGTTTGGTACGTGCCGCCGCTTTCACCGATTCAGTCCGCTGCCGAGGCCGGCCATATCGAGTTCGACGGCATCCTGCCCAAAATCGAGTCGCTGCGTATTCCCGTGCAGTATCTCGCCAACATGCTGACCGCGGGCGAAGAGGCCCCGGTGGTGCTGGCGCTCAAGCGCCTGATGGCGATGCGCGTTTACATGCGCGGCAAGCACGTGGAAGGCGAGGAAAACGACGCCGTGCTCGAGGCGGTGGGGCTGACCCGCGTTCAGGTGGAAGAGATGTATCGCTACCTGGCCATCGCCAACTACGAAGACCGTTTCGTGATTCCCACCAGCCACCGGGAAATGGCCACCGATGCCTTCCCCGAACGGGGCGGCTGCGGCTTTACCTTCGGCGATGGCTGCCACGGCGAGAGCCAGCCTAACCTGTTCAACGGCCGCAAGCAGACCAGTGTGCTGGTCGAGCCGGTCGGTGTTTTCGAGCCGCAATCCGAGGAGGTGCGTCATGACTAATGTAGCCCCACAAGCGCCCGACATCGAGGCGGTAGAAGCGACACAGAGCGGCATGCGCACGCTGCGGGTATTGGCCCGCTTGCTGGACTACCCCAGTGCGGCGCTCCAGCAAGCCTGTGGCGAAATGGTCGAGATCATCGAGGCCGAGCCGCGCCTGGACGACGCCATGAAGGCGTCCTTGGCGGGGTGGTGTCAGCGCCTACAGGCGTACGATCTGCTCGAACTGCAGGCGGAGTATGTCGCCTTGTTCGATAAAGGGCGCGCCACCTCGCTTTTGCTCTTCGAGCACGTGCACGGCGAGTCCCGGGATCGCGGTCAGGCCATGGTGGACCTGCTGGACGAGTATCGCGCTGCTGGCTTCGAGCTTGACGCCCGGGAGCTTCCGGACCACCTGCCGGTCTTTCTGGAGTATCTGTCGTTTTGCAGCCCGGCGGATATCGGCCGTTGGCTGGGCGAGATCCGCCATATTCTGGCGCTTCTGACCGCGCGGCTCGAAGAGCGCGAGGCCGATCACGCCCTGGTACCGCTGACGCTTCTGGCGCTGATCGGGGCGCAGGAGGACGTCGCCGCCCACCGCCCTCAGGTGCAAAAGGAGGCGCCGGACCATACCCCCGAGGCGCTGGATGCGGTGTGGGAGGAGGAGGCCGTTCGCTTCTCTGCCAAATCCGACGAAGACTGCGCCCTGCAATCCGCCGAAGGGCGCCGCCTGGCCGAGCGCAAGCATACGGTACAGCCGCAGCCGGTGCGGATCATGCCCGGCAATGCCGGCTCGTCTTCCCCGTCCGCGGGCCGTTAACAGGAGAAAGATCATGTTTGATGCCCTTGAGCACTACTTCACCCACTTGATCTACGGCTACTACCCGTATCTGGCCGGCACGGTGTTTCTGATCGGCAGTCTGGTTCGCTTCGACCATGGCCAGTACACCTGGAAAACCGGTTCCAGCCAGATGCTCTCTCCCGGCACCATGCGCTTGGGGAGTAATCTGTTCCACATTGGGATCATCGTCATCTTCTTTGGCCATTTGTTCGGCATGCTCACCCCGCACTGGATTTATGAGCCCTTCATCGCCGCCCATAACAAGCAGCTGCTCGCCATCGTAGTGGGCGGTATTGCCGGGGCGATGTGCCTCGTCGGCGGGGGCATACTGCTGTATCGCCGCCTGTTCAATCTGCGCGTACGCCAATCCTCCAGCCTGATGGATACCCTGGTGCTGGCGATTCTGGTCGTGCAGGCGGGCCTGGGGATGGTCACGATCTTTTTCTCACTGGGCCATATGGATGGCGAAATGATGCTCACGCTCTCCAGCTGGGCCCAGGCCATCGTGTTCTTTGGCGGCGGCGCCGCGGATTACATCCAGGAAGTGCCCTGGATCTACCGGATGCACATCTTCCTGGGGCTGACCATCATTTTGCTATTCCCCTTCACTCGCCTGGTGCACGTCTGGAGCGCCCCCTTTGGCTACGTTACCCGGCGTTATCAGCTGGTTCGCCGCCGCGGTTAACCCTTTGAGTGAGCCATCGAGACAACGGTGATTGAGATGCAGGCAACGAATAGGCAAGCGACCGATATGAACAAAATCGATATAGAGCAGCTCCCCGGCAGTACTGCGGCCCCTTTGATTCGCGTAGGTGAGGCCGTGATCGACGAGGAGACCATCGCCCGGGAAATGCAGCACCACCCGGCGGCCACCGCTGAAGAGGCGCAAGGCCAGGCGGCGCGGGCGCTGGTGATCCAGGAGCTTTTACGCCAACGCGCCTGCGAGCTGGGGCTTTTATCAACGAGCGACGAGCGATCCAGCCCCGAGCAGGAATCGGCGATCACGGCCCTTTTAGAGCAGGAGCTACAGGTACCGGAGCCCTCTGAAGAGGACACTCGGCGCTTTTTCGAGATGCACCAGCAGCGCTTCAACGAACCCGCGCAGATACACGTTCGCCATGTGTTATTGGCTGCGGCACCGGACGACGCTGCCGGGCGTGACGAGGCATACCGGCAAGGCGAATCGCTGATCGAGACACTCGAGACGATGCCCGAGCGCTTCGACGAATTCGCCGCGCGTTACTCCGCCTGCCCCTCCAGGGAGAGCGGTGGCGACCTGGGCTGGCTGGTGCCCGGCCAGACCGTGGCGGAGCTCGACCGGGCGCTGCAGCATCTACCCGTAGGGCTTCACTCACGCCCGCTCGCCTCGCGTTACGGTTGGCACGTGGTCAGCATCGACGAGCGGGTAGAAGGGCGCGAATCCGTGTTCGAACACGTGGCCGATAGAGTCCGCCACCACCTGCGCGAGCAGACCTCGCGGCGGGCGCTTCGTCACTATCTGTTGGCCCTGGAAAGCGAGTTCGGCGTCGAAGGTTTTGTGCTGGACGACGACGCCGGCGGCTCCCTGATGCAGTAAGCAGGAGACATTCATGTCGCACACCCCGTTCGATGCCCGGTTCATTCCGCTCAACTGCGTGGTTCTGACCGTGTCCGATACCCGCGGACCGGACCGGGACGGCAGCGGTGATCTGCTCGCCCAGCGCCTGACCGAGCAGGGTCACGTACTGGTGGAGCGGCGTATCCTGGTGGACGATATCTACCAGATTCGCGCCGCGGTCTCGGCCTGGATCGCCAAGCCCGATGTGCACGTCGTGTTGGTCAACGGCGGCACCGGCTTCACCGCGCGGGACACCACGCCCGAGGCGCTGACGCCGCTGTTCGACAAGGCCATCGAAGGCTACGGCGAGCTCTTTCGTCACTATTCGCTGCAGACCATCGGCACGGCCACGATCCAGTCCCGCGCCGTGGCGGGGCTTGCCAACCAGACGCTGCTGTTCACCATGCCAGGCTCCCCCAAAGCCTGTGCGCTGGCCTGGGACAGGATCATCGCGCTGCAGCTCGATGCGCGCACCCGGCCGTGCAATTTCGCCACCATGATCTTTCCTACCGCGCCGCTTTGCGGCAGCCGTCGGCACGCGGTGGCCTCGAACGACCCGGAGGGCCTATGAGCTGCCCCTGTGGCGAGCTCGAACACCGCCCCCTCGTGCCGCTTTTCGAGGCCCGGCAGCGGCTGATCGACGCCGCGACGCCGATTAACGCCACCGAGCGTGTGGCGCTTGCCCAAGCCTTGGGCCGCGTGCTGGCCCAGGCCGTCACCGCGCCGGTGGATCTACCTGGGGTGGACAACAGCGCCATGGACGGCTTTGCCCTGCGCCTGGCGGACTACGCCGCCACCGGCGAAGGGCTGCCCGTGCTGCTACGCGTGCCGGCCGGCGCGGGTGTCCTGCACCTGCAAGAAGGCGGCTGCGCGCGCATCTTTACCGGGGCGCCGGTGCCGCTGGGCGCCGATACCGTCGTGGCCCAGGAGCGTACCAGGCTGGATGAACGGGGCTGCCTTCATCTGGATGAGAAACCGACGCTGGGCGCCAACATTCGCCGGCAAGGGGAAGAAACGCGCAGCGGCGCCACGCTGCTCGAGGCGGGCGATACGCTGGACGCGCCGGCCATCGCCCTGCTGGCAAGCCACGGCGTTAACACGGTCAGCGTGTATCGTCGCCTGACCGTTGCGCTGCTTTCTACCGGCGACGAGCTGATCGAACCCTGGGCGGCGCGCGCGCCGGGGCAGGTCTTCGACAGCAACCGCGCCATGCTCAGCGCGCTGCTGGTAAAAGCGCAGTGCGAGGTGATCGATTTAGGAATCGTCGCCGATGAGCCCGAGGCGCTATATCGCGCCTTGCAAACGGCCACAACGTCGGCGGATGTAGTGCTTTGTAGCGGCGGCGCCTCGGTGGGGGAAGAGGATCACGTACGCTCGGTGATCGAGCGACTGGGGCGCATCGACTTCCACGGCGTTGCCGTCAAGCCCGGTAAGCCCTTCGCTTTCGCCACGCTTGGAAGCGGCGACGAGGCCACGCCGCTGATCGCGCTGCCGGGTAACCCGGTCGCCTCGCTGGTGGGTTGGCACTGGTTGGCGCTGGCCTTCATTCACGCGCGCCAAGGCCGGTGCGCGGCGCCACTTCAGCGCTACCGGGTAAAAGCCGGCTTCCACCAACGCGGGCCCAGGGGCCGCTGCGAGCTTTTACGGGTGACGCTGACCTGGCATGACGACACACCGGTGGCCCGCCTGGCGGGCGGGCAGGGCTCGCACATGCTCAGCGCTGCAAGCCAGGCCGATGGCTACCTGATGGTCGAGCCGGACACCGATGTCACGGCCGGGCACGACTACCTTTTTTATCCGCTCTCCCCGTTCGATCGATAAAAGACGCCTGGGCCTTGCGCTTTTGCTTGGCAGCGACGAGCGCCCGTGGACGCCCGTTGGTCAGTTAAACAGCCAGTGGCTCAGTCCAGCACCTCGGGCTCGTTGGCATTCGCCGGGGTGAGCAGGTAGTAGAGCGCGGGTACGACGAATAGCGCCAGCAGCGTGGCCGAGATCAGCCCGAAGATGATCACCAGCGTCAGCGGCCGGTAGCTTTCACTGCTCACGGCCAGCGGCACTAGCCCGACGATGGTGGTCACGGCGGTGGTCAAAAGCGGGCGCAGCCTTCGCGCCGCGCCGGCGGAGGCCGCTTCGGCCACGCTCATGCCCTCCTTGAGGAAGCCGTTCATGGTATCGACCATGATGATGCCGTTGTTGATCGCGATGCCGATCAGCGATACCAGCCCGATCATGGCGAAAAACGAAAACGCGATCCCGAATGCCCAGAAGCCCAGTGCGGTGCCGATGATCGCCAGCGGCATGGTGGCGAAGATGATCAGCGCCTGGCGGAAACTGCTGAACACGATGACCAGCACGCCGACCACCAGCACGATGGCCACCAGCATGGCGATTCCCACCGAGCCCAGCGTATCCGCCGTCTCGGCGGACTCGCCGCCCACCGCGATGCGATAGCCTGCGGGCCAGTCGCGCTGCAGCTCATTAAGGCGGGGCGAAATCTCGTTCATGATCTCGGTCACGGTGCGGCCCTGGTTCTTGGCAAGCACCGTCAACGCGCGTTCACCACCGACGTGGGAAATGGCAATCGCACCTTCCGACTGAACGGGATCGAGAAGCTGGAACATGGCGATGGAGCCGCCGTCCGGAAGGTAGGCGCGCACCCGCGAGAACTCCTCGACATTGCTCGGCCCGCCGGCCTCGCCGGGTTGGCTTGGCCATTCCATGCCGAGGCGAATGTCGAGATCGTCGGTCGCGCCGTTGCTGGCGAAGGTGCCGATGATATCCGAGCTGTAGGCGATGCGGATCTGGGAGGCGAGCTCGTCGTAGGAGATACCGAAGAAGCTCAAGGCGTCGCGGTTGGGGCGCAGCGCCAGTTGAGGTTGCGGCGCGCCCAGGTTGTCGCGCACGTCCACCACGTTCGGGGTCGAGGCGAGCACGTCCTGCACCTGAAGCGACAGTTCCTTCAGGGTATCCATGTTGCCGCCCAGCAGCTGAATCTCGATGGGGTCCCCCGGCGACGGCCCGCTGCTTTCCGGCACCACAAGGAGCTCGGCTCCGGCGACGTGGTCGCTCAAGAACGTGGAAAGCTCTTCGCGCAGCGCTTCCGCCAACACGTAGGAGTCCGCGTCCCGCGCATCACGCGCTTTGAACATCGCCGAAAAGCCGATGAAGTTCTCGGCGTCGCTGGGCTGCAGCGATCCGGTGCCGGCGAACGGGCTCTTGAGCCCCACCAGCTTGCTGATGCTCGCAAAGTAGGGCTTGTCGCGCAGGATCTCGCCGACCTGGTCGGCCACCACCTGGGAGGTCTCCAGCGGCGCGGTGGGCGGAAGCTCGATGTTGATGCCGAGGCGCTCGCCGTCCGCCGGCGGGAAGAGCTCGAGCCGCGCCTGGCTGAACGCCATCAGCGAAACCAGGAACAGCGCGACGGCGCCCAGTACCCAGAGCCAGGCGCGGCCACGGCTGGCCACGATATAGCGGCCGTTGAAACGCTCCACGCCGTCGACGGCGCGCTGGGTCACCCGGTCCGCCAAGCCCGGTTTCTCGTTGTCTTCGGCGCGGCGCTGCTTGCCCAAAAGCGCCCGCGAGAGCGGCACCGCGCAAAGCATCGCGACCACGAAAGAGAGCACAAGACAGATGATGATCGTAGCCGGCAGAATGCGCACAAAAGCGCCCATGGTGCCGCCAATCGACATCAAGGGCGCCATGGCCAGAAGCGTGGTGACCTGGGCTGCGAAGATGGGGACCGCGTAGCGTTTGACGGTGATCAGTACCGCCTGGCCGAAGGTACAGCCATTGCGGTAGATCTCGTCGTGCAGCCCCTCCATCAAAATGATGAAGACATCGATGATCATCACCAGCGCAATCACCATGCCAATGATCACCAGCTCGTTGAGCGAGTAGCCAAACGCCCAGATGACCAGCAGTACGCCGGCAAAGGTGACGGGCACGGCCAGGCCCGACACGATCGCCTCGCGCCAGGAAATAGTGATGAACAGGATGGCGAACACCACCAGCATGGTCTGCAGGGCGCTGACGAAGACTTCCGTCAACGAGTCCCAGATCTGTACGGCGTCGTCCTGAAGCACCGAATAGCTCACCTGGGAGGGCCAGGTGCTGGCCGCTTCCAAATCGGCGAGCGTGGCGCGAATGCGCTCCACCACCTGCACGGTATCGGCGCCCGGCGTCTTGGTGATCGACATCTCCAGCGACGACTCGAAGTCGCGGCCAAGCTCGCTGAAAAACGCCCGCGACTGCTCGGTTTCCTGCATTCGCTTGACCGTGGCGACCTCGCCCAGGGTCAGCGCCCGCGAGCTTTGGTTGTTCTCCAGGCGGGAGATGGGCAGCGCGCGCAGGTCGTCGATATCGGAAAAGCGGCCTTCCAGACGCACCACCGCGCCCATGTTCTGGCTACGCACTTCGCCAAACGGCTGCTCGATATTGGCCTGCTGCACGGCGTCGCGGATGGCGGTGGGCGAAAGCCCCAGCGCGAGAAGCCGCTCCGGGTCGATGAGGATCTGGACGATATCCTCGCGCTCGCCGCCGATGTTGACCTCGTTGATGCCCTGCACTCGCTCCAACGCATCGCGCATCTGCCGGGCCGTCTGGTTGAGCATGGCGGAGTCGGCGCTTCCGTGCAGCGCCAGGGTCAGAATCGGCCGGTCGTCCACCGAGCTCTGGCTGATGTTGGGGCTCTCGACTTCCGAGGGAAAACCCGGCTCCGCATCCGCCACGGCGGCGCGCAGCCGGGTCATGGCGTCGGTGGTGTCGGTCGAGGCATCGAACTCGACGGAGATGACCGACAGCGAATCGAAGGAGGCGCTGTTGACCTTGTTCACGCCGCTGAGCGTGGTGATTTCATCCTCGATCAGGTCGGTGATCTGCTCTTCCACCGAGCGCGGGTCCGCCCCGGACCACACCGTGGTAATGCTCGCTTGGGGGATATCGAGGGCGGGCAGCGCCTCCTTGACCAGTGCCGAGTAGGCGAACAGCCCGCCCAGCAGCATGGTGAGGGTGAGCAGAACGGCGAAGATCGGTTTGAGAAAGAAAAAACGCATCAGCCGGTGGGCGCTGCGCACCTCCTCGGTTTCGCGGCGCGGCGGCGGGGTTTGCTCTACGGCATCCGAGCTCATGGCTGACCCCCGATGAGCGTGACGCGGTCGCCGTCGTTTAGCCGGGTGCGCCCTTCGGTGACCACCTGTTCACCGGGGGAGAGCCCTTCCAGCACTTCGCGGCGCTCGCCGGCCTGCTGGCCGAGCTGGACGCTGCGCTCTTCCACCCGGCCGCTTTGTTCATCGAACACGAACACGAACGCCTGATTGTTCAAGAAACGCAGGGCGCTGAACGGCACGCTCAGCGCATCGGTCATTTCAGGCTCAGCCATCCAGACGGCGACGAAGGCGCCATCCTGCAGGCGCGGGTCGTCCTCGGTCGTGTGAAGGGTAACGCCGAAGGTGCGCGACTGCGGGTCGATGGAGGGGCTGATCGCGTGGATTTCACCGAGCTCCTGACCGTCCAGCGTTTCGGGGTCGAGGTTATCCGCGTTTTGCGGCAGCCGCCCGCCGATGATGGCGCGCGCGCCCACCTCGACGCGGTTGAAGTTGTATGACGGCAGGTCCACCCGTACTTCGAAGCTCGAGGGGTCGATCACCAGCGCCGGCACCGTTTGAAGCGCGCCCTGCTCGGTGGAGGTGTCCACCGTGCCGGGCATGAAGTAGCGGCCCTGTTCGATGTTCAGGCGCGCCAGCACGCCGTCGATGGGCGACACCAGCCGTGACTCCTCGAGCATGATCTCGGCCTGGGCGATCTCCGCGCGGGCGCTGTCGCGGGTGGCCAGCGCTTGCTGGACCTCGACCCGTGCCTCGTCCAGCTCCTGGGCGGAGGCGGAGCGCTGGTTGACCAGTGTCTGGTAGCGGTCCTGGGTGACGCGCGCAAGCGAAAGGCTCGCCTCCGCTTCCTCGAGGGACGCCCGCGCGGAGGCCAGGTCCGCCTCCAGCCGCTGGGGGTCCTGGTGGGCAATCAGCTGACCTTCGGACACCGGCATGCCCTCGCGCAGGTCCTGATCCACGAAGGTCACCTTGCCCTGTTCGGTGAAGTTCAGATACTCCCGGTGCCGGGAGCGCGCAGTGCCCTGGCTATACGTCCACCCCTGCAGGGGCATGACCTCGGCCGGCACCACGCGAACGCTGACCGCCGGCGCCTGCTGAGTCTGTGCGTTTTCGCCTTGCGCTGAAGCCTCTTCCTCATCACGGCCACAGGCGCTCAACAGGAGTAAAAGGGCCAGACCACCGACGATGGTTTTCATGTTCATAACGCAGAAGTTCCTGTAAGAGACGGGTCGAACGTCGAGACGGCGTCAAAGCCCCCGCCCAGGGCGAGGTGGAGGTCGATGCGATTGGCCAGCCGGTCATACTGAGCGGTGATATACGCGCTGCGGCTATCCAATGCACTCTGATAACTCTCCAGCACGTTCAAGAAGGGCTCGATACCCTGGATGTAGCGGTTGAACGAGACGCGCACCGCCTCGTCGGCGTAATCTGCCGCCTCCTCGCTCTCCTCGACGCGTCGGGCCAACAGGTCGTCCACCGCCAGCGCCGTCTCGACTTCGGAAAGCGCGGTGAGCGCCACCTCGACGTAGCCGTAGAACGCCTCGTCACGCTGGCCTTCAGCCACATCCGCTTGGGCCCGCAGGCGTCCGCCCTGAAAGACCGGCTGCACGATGTTGCCGGCAATCGTCCAGATGAAAGAGCCGCTGCTGAAAAGATCCGCCAGCTCGCTGCCCGTGGAGCCCGCGCTACCGGTCAGGGAAAGGGCGGGCAAAAAGGAGCGCTCTGCCGCGGTGAGCCGATAGTCCGCCGCCTGCAGCGCCCACTCGGCCTGGCGCACGTCGGGGCGGCGCGCCAGCAGCTCGGCGGGCACGCCGGCGGAGGGGAACGGCGGTACGGCGGGAAGCTCGCTTTTAGTGACCAGTTGCCCCGCTGGGTAATCCCCCATCGACGTTTCCAGCTGGCGCGTCGCCCGGGCCAGGTTTTCGCGGCGCTGCTGAAGCCCCGCCCTGGCGGAGCTCAGGTTGGCGTACGCCAGGGTCACGTCCGTGGGCGAGACCACCCCGGCATTGGCGCGGTTCTCGACCTGGCGGGCGAACTCCTCGAGCGCCTCGACGGTATCTTCGGAAAGCGCCACCTGCGCCCGGGCCTGGACGATATCCAGATAGAGCGACACGACCTCGGCGGCCAGCGACTGATGCATGCCCCGAAGCTGCTCGCTGGCGGCGAGAAAATCCGCCTGCCCCGCCGCCGCGATGGACGACAAGCGCCCCCACAAATCGACTTCCCAACTGATATCCAGCGAGGCGTTGTGCGTATTGGTGATGTTCTCGCCTTGGCCGCCCGGACGGCGCTGTCGGGCGCTATCCAGCCCCGCGCTGAGCTGGGGAAACAGATCCGCCCGATCAGTACGCGACTGCGCCTCGGCGATACGCGCCTGCGCAATGGCCTGGGCAAGCCCCGGGTTATCGTCCAGCGCGTTGCGCACGAAGGCGTTGAGTTCTTCGTCCTGAAAATCCTGCCACCAGGTGTCCGCGACAAAGACCTGTTGACCGGTCGCTGCCAGAAACGCGCCGGGGAGCTCGACCGGCGGCGGCGGGGAATTCGGGGAAGGCGTGGCCGCACAGGCGGTGAGCAACATTCCCAGCCCACACAGATAAACGAGTCGACTAAAACCAGTGATGGGTATCGGCATATCTTCAGTCCGGTGAAAGTAGGCGTAGCATGACGTCGCGGTGGCTTTGCTTGATCGCGGCAATTTCGCTGGCAGCGCTTTCGCCACCGATGATCATTTGCCAAAACATGGCAAGCACCGCCGGTGAAAACGCCAGGGCGATTTGTTCGGAGGTCAGCGAGGTATGGGGCGCGTACTGGCGTAGATAGGTTTCCAGCACCCGTTGGCGCTTTTGGATGTAGGGTCGATAGGTATGGTGATACCACTGCTGGATGCGATCCGGCTTGCGTGCGCTCTCGACGATCAACAGCCGCATGATGGAGAGTCGGCGCGTCGATTTGCCATCGCCGTAGAGCATGTCCATAAAGCTATCGACGGCGGCTTCAAGCGTGGCGGCGCTGCCTAGCGACCACGGGTCGTCTTCGATGGGCAGCATGATCGTATCGAGCAGCGCCTCCAAAAGTGCTTCTTTGCCTTCGAAGTGCGCGTAGAGCCCCGCTTTGGTGATACCTGCCTTTTGCGCAATGCGCTCGACGGTGGCCCCTTCGAATCCCACCGTGCTGAACGCGTCGAGCGCGGCATCCAGAATGTATTGGCGGCGAACCTCGGGCGGCAGACGCGTGCGCTTGCGTTGAGGAGCCGGGGGCGGTTTAGCGCGGTGCGTCATGGGGCTAAGCGTCGTGAGTCGTAAAAAAGGCTACTATACCTTAACGACCATTTGGTAGTTAAACGATTTGCCCGATCATTGATTTGGACATAGAGTGCATGCTGACTTCGAGCCGCTCAGGATCCAGGACATGATGCATTCAAACGACTATCTCCGCCCGCTAACGCTTGTGCTGGCCATTGGAAGCTGGGCACTTTGCTCATCGGCATCGGCGCAGTGGGAGGGCACGCTGGGCGCCGGTGCGATCTACACCCCGGACTACCTGGGCAGTGACGACTACGAGTGGAACCCCTTCCCGGTGGTGGAAGCGACCTACGACGACACGCTGTTCTTGAGCATTCGAGACGGGATCGGCTGGAACGTCATCAATCAGGGTAACTTGAAGGTGGCGCCTTTTATCGGCTACACCTTCGGCCGTGACGATACCGGCGACCTGAGGCATTTCGAAGAGGTCGACGGTGGCGCAACGGCGGGGCTGCGCGTTAGCTACCGCGGTGCTGGCTGGCGCTACACCGGGTCGGCGGAAACGCCCTTTACCGGCGATATCGACGGCTACCGCCTTGCCTTCAGGGCCCAGCATGTCACGCGCTTGAGTGAACGCACCGTGATGACCTTCGGCCCGGAACTGGCCTATACCAGCGACAAATGGACCGACGCCCTGTTTAGTGTCTCGCCCGCCGATAGCGCGCGCTCCGGCATCGCGGCTTTTGAATCCGACGACGGTGCCTTCACGCTAGGTGCCAATGCATCGCTGAGTTACTACCTGACGGAGCAGTGGTCGGTCACTGGCCTGCTGGGCGTTTCGAAGCTCACCGGCGACGCCAGCGACAGCCCGATCGTCGACGATGTAGGCAACGACGTGCAGTGGCGCACCGGCGCGTTCATCAACTACCACTTCTAGAAAGCGTACGCTGGCGCTTTGGTTAGCCGCGAGCTAGCCACTTTCAGAACCCGACCCGCCGCCGTCAAACAGCGAAAGCTGCTGACGGTGGGCGGGTTTTGTCGTTTTACGCCGGGCGCTGGGGCGGCGCTGGCTGGCCAAGCGCGCCATCAATTCCTGGCTAATGGCCTTGGCCTCCGGGGTGTGGCTCGTCTCATAAATCAGCGTTTTCCAGTGGCGGGCCTCGGTTTCGAAATCATGGGGCAGCGGGTAGTGCTCGCCGGGGATAAACCCGTAACGCTCGCGAAGGCTTTGGGGCAGCGCCCAGGGCTTGGCGCGCCACTCGACGGGCAATACGGTGAGCTCCGGCACCCAGCGGGCGACGAACTCGCCGTCGGGGTCGTTATCTTCGGCCTGCTTGAGGGGGTTGTAGATACGCAGAGCATTGAAGCCGGTTGCGCCGGACTGCATCTGGATCTGCGGGTAGTGGATGCCGGGCTCGAAGTCGGTGAACAGCCTGGCCAGGTGGCGCCCCGGCTCCAGCCAGTGAAGCCCCAGCCCGAAGGTGGCGAACGAGATCAGCATGGCGCGCATGCGAAAGTTGATCCAGCCGGTATCAAGCAAGCAGCGCATGCAGGCATCCACCAGCGGCACGCCGGTTTGGCCGCGCTTCCAGGCGAGCAGGCGCGGATGGTCCGGGTCGCGCTCGCGAAGCCCCTTGAGCGCCGGGTGCAGGGTTTGGTCTTCGATACTCGGCGCGCTTTCCAGCTTCTGAATAAAGTGGCAGTGCCAGTGAAGCCGCGAGGCGAGCGCCCGCAGCGAATGCGCCCAGCGAGTCTCTTCCGCGTGCTTTTCGCGCTGGTGGCGAAGCGACTGCACGACCTCGCGCATGGAAAGCGTGCCCCAGGCCAGGTGCGGCGAAAGCCGCGAGCCGAACTCCCAAGCCAGTAACGGCTTGGAGATCGAGCCGCGGTAGCGCTCGCCGCGCCGGGTGATGAAACTGTACCAGAGCGCCCGCCCGGCGCTGCGGCCCCCGGTTTGGCGGCCGGGGCAGGGCGTTTTATCCCTGCCAAGCGAAAGACCCGCCAGCGCATCGACCGAAAGATGATGAAACGCCTCCCAGCCCGGGGCGGGGCGGGCATTTTGCGGGGCCTTGAAGGGCGGCGCCTGCATCAGCGCTTCCCACTGCGCCTCCCAGGCGGTTTGGTCAGCGCGGCTTTTAAGCCCGCGCACCACACCCACCTGACGCGCTTCCAGCCATTCGGTGCCGTGCGCCTTGCACCACGCTTTTACCTCGCGGTCGCGCTGGTAGCTCCAGGCGTTGCCGGTCTCTTCGTGGGAGTGGAGCGTGAGGGTGCCATAACGCGCCTTCAAGGCATTCAGCAGCGCGATAATTTCACCCTGCCAGAGACACAGCGGCAGGCCGTGCGCGTCCAACGCGTTTGATAGATCCACCAGCGACTCTGCGGCGAACTGCCAGTGGCGCAGGGCGCTGTCCGGCGCCTGCCATTGGCCGGGTTCAATGGCAAACACGGGCAGCACCGGGCCCGCCACGCAGGCAAGGCTGAGCGGGGCGTGATCGTGAATACGCAGATCGCGCTTGAACCAAACCACCTGGATGCCGGTCTTTGCCATACTGTCTCCCAAGGCTATCCGCGCCTGAACCGTGACGTTACCATCGAGTGACGTCACATCACCATTTTCCAAGGAGTAAGCCCATGTATATCGCCATGAACCGTTTTCGTATTGCCCCGGGCCGGGAAGAGGATTTTCTGGACGTGTGGCGCAACCGCGACTCGCACTTGAATGAAGTGCCCGGCTTCAAGGAGTTCAAGATGCTCCAGGGCGATAAGCAGGACGACCACACCGTGTTTATCTCGCACAGCGTGTGGGAATCCGAGGACGCCTTTCGCGCCTGGACGCAATCCGAGGCATTTCGCAAGGCCCACGCCAATGCCAAGTCGCCGGAAGGCATCTACCTTGGCCCGCCGAAGTTTGAAGGGTATGAAGTGGTGCTTTGAGCCTTGAGCCTCAATTACGCATTCGATGCTGCCGCTTACGAGCGGCAGTGTTGTGTGGGGTCTGCCTTAAAAGTCGGCGAGCGTAGGTCTACGACCTATGGCTGACGGCTGTCATCGAATTTACGCGTGACCTAAGGTAAGTTTGTGGATAGGGTATGATTGAACCGGGCAAAACGAACAGGCACGCGAACAGTGGATAGGTAGCCTGGCAATAGGGCAGCGGTATGTGAATCAATACGTTATGGTTTTTGCGTGGGCTGCATAACCTCAATAAATGCGCTGGCGCGTTTATTGAGGTTATGCAGCTGGGTATATAATCGCTGTTAAAATCTCGGGGAGAGCATCATGACTGAGTGGGTTTCTGTAAGTTCAAAAGCCATAAGAAAAATCGGATATGATGCTGCCAGTTTAAGAATGTTTGTCGATTTCGAAGATAGCCATCCGATCTACACGTTCTGTGGCGTTCCAGAATCAGTATTCCATGATTTTATAAGTTCTAGCTCTGTCGGACGCTATTATCACCAAAATATTAAGGATCGATATCAGTGCTGATTTGGGGTTCATTTTGAAGGAAATGATCAAGTTTTTGGCATCACTGAGTGGCTATGACGATTAAAGTTCAGGAAGGTATATGAACAATATAATGGAGATTGATCTCAGCAAAAGGCTTGAGATAAAAATCAATAACAAAAATCCTGTCGACCTGGAAGATTTATCTCTCTCTTTGCTGGCTTTCAACCATCAGTTTCAAAAGTTTGTCGAGTCTGAGACCAATCGGGAAACGGATATAGGCTCCGAATTGCTGATTAAAGAGGTTCGTAGCGGATCAATCATTGTCGAGTTAATTTCCCATGCTGCACCAATAGTACCTCTGCTGTGGGAGGGTGGTTCGTTGGCTCAGTGGTCCAAAGTCGCGGAGGGGATTTGTGGCTGGCTATTGGGTAGAGCAGAGAAACCTCCCAAAGAGCTAACAAAGCAGGATCTTCAAGAGTGGAACAAATTTGTTGAGCCTGTGGCGAAGGATAATGGCTCTCAAATGAACATAAATGTTTCCGACAATGGCAAGGTAATTCAGCAATTTATAATCAATTCTACCGAAGCAAATGCCATGCAGAACCGGATCGGAAACCTGATATCCGACATGGATACCCCTGAAGGGAACATACATACCCGAAAGGTGATGTATTGGTACCAGACAAAGTTTGATCCGAATTCAGACACAGGTAATCGAGCAATCATCGATGACCTCTCAAAATCTGCATTAAAGGTAATTTTCGAGAATAATGAGGTAAAGGATGAAATGCTGCATGCGGAACCAAAATTTGGGAGGCCTTGGCATGAACTCGCTTATGTGGTTGATGTAGAGGTTGAGACTGTGAGGGGAACCCCAAAAATGTATAAGGTTCTGCGCTACTACCCGGAGCATACCTTTGACCCTGACGAAGATTGAGATTTTAACAAATGGCTGTTGTCGGACGTGCCTACGCTGCGCTCCGGCACGCCGCAAAGGCAAGCGTTATGCATAAATATTAATCTCTATCGCCGTTCCATCATTTGAAAAAGATAAAATAATGAGTGATCACCTTAATACTCAAGTTCAGGCAGTAGCTTTAATTAAGTTTTTCAGTAAAGAAGAACATTATTTTTCTTTTAAAAAAGGAACAAATCTTTTCAGAACACCTCATTATTACAGGATGGATGGGAGTGTTGGGAGAGGCGATCGAAGTGAGTCATGTCTTGGTTATTGGGACAAAAGATTAGGCGATGAATTACCAAGCATCATTCATAATGGTGAAAAAATTAATTTTGATAATGCTCAAAGTATTTTAGTCTATCCTGCGGCGGAACAAAAAGACGCATGGTTGCAATCTTGGGCTGCAATAGGTCAAAATAATGATTTTGAAAATTCATTGGAACAAATGCTTAAAGAATTTGGACCTTATTTTATAGTTTTACCTGCTTCTAAAGTCAATGCATATAGACATCTTCTTGCTAAAGCAAGTGGTTGCAAAGTAAATATGGGGTTAGTTGGTTATTCTAATAATCCGTTAGAAAGATCTCTCGTAGTTAAAGATTCCAAATTTAGCTACCAAAAAGAGTTCCGTTTTTTGCTCAGTGAATGTTCTAAGGGTGAAAAGCATGATAAGAAAATTCAGGTGCAAGGGGCAAATAAACTTTTTCTTAAAGCTTCTAGTTTGAAACTAACAGATCCGTCTGGTGAAGTTAAGTGTTGTAGCTTAGGAAATCATAAAGTAGTAACTATACCTCCTGAGTAAGTTTATGTATAACAAGAAAATCAATAGGGACATAAAATGTTGGCTGTGTTTCGCCCCTCAACACTTTAGCCAACAATTTTTAGCCCGTTATTTAGGCGTTAAGAATAGGGAGAACCGTGCTAACAATTACACTCGACGACATCAAAGCTGACTCTGCCGAATTTTTCCGTCGCCATTGGCCGTCCTCCGAAGCGGAAGTGCCAAGGTGGAATAGCACATGGAATTTGGTTGGAACATTGCCAGGACACAACCAGCAAGGCGTATACCTGTTGCTGGGAGAGCATAACGAAGTCCTTTACATTGGGGTTGGCGCATCCTTGGGCGGTGGGAAATATACTGGCTACGGCCTTGGTTCAAGGACGAATCAATATTTTCGAATGGCAGAAGGTCAACGGGGGGTTCCAGTAAAGGACAGAAAGTACGTCCCCAAGAAAAAATGGTCTGACCGCGGAGTGTCTCAGGTGGTTACCTTGGGCCTTCACCAAGACTATGCATATTTAGCTTACGGATTAGAAGCCTTCCTATTGCGGGAGAGAAAGACTCCTTACAATAAAGTCCGCTCGGCCAGGGCATCAAATTCTTAACAAGACGCATCAATATGCGGCCGATGGCCGCCGGAAGCCTTTTTCATTGCGGCTGCGCCTTCATTACAAGGGCGCCGTTGTACGCTGGCGTTAAGCCAAATCGAGATTTCATCCATGCTCCCAGAAAGTACTGCTGTAATAGCTGACGCTTTGTTTGCTAGCGCAGTCTGGTCAGGCGACGCGACATCTCATTTACCTATCAGCTTTTTCTGGCATCACACTGAGAAGAGAAAGATGCCACGCCCATTTTAGAAGGCGTCTCGCGCTATCTACGGAATTGACATGCATTATCAGGCTCATCACGATGCACGCTTGAAGTCTCACATGAAGTTACGAGTGGCAGAAAATGGCGAAACCCAATAAAAAGGGCCCGACAAAAACGATCGATATCTTTTGTAAGAACTGCGGTGCCCAGCTGTTCAAATATCGCAAAGGGGGCAAGGGGGCGCTGGTGAAATGTTTCAAAGAACGCATTGTGGAAGACTTCACCGCCTTGGCTTGTATATGCCCTCAATGCGAAAAAGCGTTCGCACGCGAGACCTTGGTGCGCGGCACGCCAGCGTATAAATTTATCGGTGGAAAAGTGTGGTTTAAATAACGTTTCAATTCTTGAACCTGTTGGCTCAGTGGCTACTTTGAATGGGCTATCGATAGGTGACGGGAGAAACTTGCGACTAACCTTCATTAATTAAGATGGAGGTCGCAGGTACAGCGTTGCCAACAGGGCTTCGCACATTGTCTGCCCGACGTTTATAGCGGTCATGATCATTGTTCAAAACGTGGATTCACGTATAAATTTCCTAACGTGAACTAAAGAAAAGTCATATTTGATAAACGTGAGCCGTAACGCATGCTGGCTTCATATCCCCATCGCTATGGAGTTTGCCACCATGACGGATCTCTCCACGACCTCGCATGCCCCCGCCCAGCAGGGCGTCAAAGAAACGCTGAACCAGCACTATTGGATGCCGTTCAGCGCCAACCGCGATTTTCGCGCCCACCCGCGCGTGATTACCGGCGCCGAGGGACGCTATTACATCGACGACCAGGGGCGTAAGCTGTTCGACTCGCTCTCCGGGCTTTGGACGTGTGGCGCGGGACATAACCGCGAAGAGATTCAAAAAGCCGTCTCGAAGCAGCTGGGTTCGCTGGATTTCGCGCCGGGCTTTCAGCTTGGCCACCCGTTGGCGTTCCAGTTGGCGGAGAAGATCGCCAGTCTCACGCCCGAGGGGCTCGACCACGTCTTTTTCACCAACTCCGGATCGGATGCGGCGGATACCTCGCTCAAGATGGCCAGGGCCTACTGGCGCTTGAAGGGCAAGCCGGAGAAAACGCGCCTGGTGGGTCGCGCCAAGGGGTATCACGGTGTGAACGTGGGCGGCACCAGCATGGGCGGCATTGGCGGCAACCGTAAGCACTACGGCCAATTGATGGACGTCACGCACCTGCCGCACACCCTTCAGGCCGGCCACGCCTTCACCAAAGGCCAGGCCGAGACCGGCGCGGAGCTGGCCGATGCGCTGCTCGATCAGATCGCGCTAAATGATGCCTCGAACATCGCGGCGGTGATCGTCGAGCCGATGTCCGGCTCCGCCGGCGTCATCGTGCCGCCGAAAGGGTATCTCGAGCGGCTGCGCCAGATCTGTACCGAGCACGATATTCTGCTGATTTTCGATGAAGTGATCACCGCCTTCGGGCGCAGCGGTGCGCGTACCGGCGCCGAGGCGTTTGGCGTGACGCCGGACATCATGAACGTCGCCAAGCAGGTCACCAACGGCGCGGTGCCGATGGGCGCGGTGATCGCCAATAGTGAGATCTTCGATACCTTCATGCACGCAGGCGGCCCGGAGCACGCCATCGAGTTCGCTCACGGCTACACCTACAGCGCCCACCCGGTGGCCTGCGCGGCGGGGCTGGCCTCGCTCGAGATGCTCGAGCGTGAAGATTTCCCTGCCCAGGTGCGCGGCATTGCCCCGGCGTTCGAAGAAAAGCTTCATGCGCTCAAAGGCCGCGCTAACGTGGTGGATATCCGCAACTACGGGCTGGCCGGGGCCATTCAGCTATCCCCGCGCGGTAATGATCCGACCATTCGCCCGCGCGATGCCCATATGGCACTCTGGGAAGCCGGCTTTTACGTGCGCTACGGCGGCGATACGCTGCAGTTCGGCCCTCCGTTCGGCACGACCGAGGCCGAGCTCGAGCGGCTGTTCGATGCGTTAGCAAGTACCCTGGATTCGTTGGCATAACCGATTGGAGTAAAGCGATGAGCGTTGTTTCTCATTTCATCAACGGCGAGCGCGTCGAAAGCCCGCGCACGCTGGACGTTACCAACCCCTCGACCGGCGAAGTGATTCGCCAGGTATGTGATGCAAGCGCCGAGGACGTCGAGCGCGCAATCCAGGCCGCCCAGACCGCGTTCCCGGCCTGGCGCGACACGCCCCCGGCCAAGCGCGCCCAGGTGATGTACCGCTTCAAACAGCTGCTGGAAGACAACCAGGAGCGCCTGGTGCAGCTCGTTAGCGAAGAGCACGGCAAGACGCCGGAAGACGCCCTGGGCGAGCTCAAGCGCGGCATCGAGAACGTCGAGTACGCCTGCGGCGTGCCGGAGCTTTTGAAAGGCGAGTACTCCCACAACGTGGGGCCAGGGATCGATGCCTGGTCGAACTTTCAGCCGCTGGGCGTAGTGGCCGGCATCACGCCGTTCAACTTCCCCGCCATGGTGCCGCTCTGGATGTATCCCATGGCGATCGCCTGCGGTAACTGCTTCATTTTGAAGCCCTCGGAGAAGGATCCGTCCTCCACCATGGCCGTGGCCGAGCTCTTGAAAGAGGCGGGTTTGCCGGACGGCGTGATGAACGTGGTCCACGGCAGCCGCGAGGCGGTGGAAACGCTGCTGGATGCCAAGGCGGTGAAGGCGGTGTCGTTCGTGGGTTCCACCCCGGTGGCCGAGGCGATCTACAGCCGCGGTACGGCCAACGGCAAGCGCGTTCAGGCCCTGGGCGGGGCCAAGAACCACGCCGTGGTCCTGCCGGATGCGGATCTCGAAAACGCCGCCAATACGCTGATGGGCGCGGCGTTCGGCAGCTGCGGCGAGCGCTGCATGGCGATTTCGGTCGCTGTGTGCGTGGGCGATGAAACCGCCGACCGGCTAGTGGACGCCATGCTGCCCAAGATTGCCGATCTCAAGGTCGGCCCCGGTACCGATAAAGGCCTGGATATGGGCCCGCTGGTCACCGCCGAGCATCGCGACAAGGTGCTGAGCTTCATCGAAGAGGGCGTGAGCGCCGGGGCGAAGCTGGTCGCCGACGGTCGCAAGCTGACCGTGAAGGGCCATGAGAACGGCTACTTCGTCGGCGGCTGCCTGTTCGATAACGTCACCGCGGATATGCGCATCTACCAGGAAGAGATCTTCGGCCCGGTGCTCTGCGTAGTGCGCGTGGGTAGCCTGGATGACGCCATGGCGCTGATCAACGATCACGAGTACGGCAACGGCACGTGCCTGTTCACCCGCGACGGCGAAGCGGCGCGCCGCTTCACCGACGGTATCGAGGTCGGCATGGTGGGCGTTAACGTACCGCTGCCCGTGCCGGTGGCCTACCACAGCTTCGGCGGCTGGAAGCGCTCGCTGTTCGGCGACCTGCACGCCTACGGGCCGGATGCGGTGCGCTTTTACACCCGGCGCAAGGCGGTGTCTCAGCGCTGGCCGTCGGTGTCCGAGGCCACCCGCGCCGAGTTCTCGTTTCCTGCCAATCAGAACTGATCTCAATTTTTTATCGAAATGATTTTTGCACCGCCTATAAGGCGGTGTTTTTAATGCACAAAGAAAAGTACTGTAAGGCAACAGCATTGGGCCTTTTGTGATACCAGGATTAGCGTCATAGGTGAATATGCCAATAGCCGGTTATCTTTTTCATTGAACCTATGGGGCCTGTGATTGAGCTAGAAATGGCCAGTATCGAGATTTTTATAGCCTAAGTGTTTTATTTTAAAGGTGATCAGTTTTGATCTCTGCTATGAACAATAGTGGTTGATAAAACAAAATAGCCCTAGTGATCATTTGGGTAGGCTCGCTAGAATGGCCGACGAACCTGGACCAGGATTTTTTAAACAATGAGGGTGGCGTGTGTTTCTAGCATTGAAAGATAATGAAGTGAGCGAGCGAAGCGAGCAGGGTGGGCTATCCAGCGTTGCCTATGAATCCATTATGCGTATGATTCTCGCTCGCGAGCTTTCCGGTGGCGATATCGTTCAGGAAAGACGTCTAGCCGATGAGCTGGACATGTCGCGTACGCCCGTGCGTGAAGCCTTGCGACGTCTTGAGGCGGAAGGTTGGTTGGTACGATTGAATGCGCGCACTATTGGGGTCAAGAAGATTGCCATCAATGAATACGTGGCGGCGCTACAGGTGAGGGAGCTGCTTGAACCCGAAGCGGCGGCTTTAGCGGCAACTAAATCGCAAACGAAAATGATTGAGGAGTGGGCTGCAAAGCTAACTGCCATAAGGCAATCGAAGCAGACCGGCCTCCAGCAGCAGTGGGAGTTTGATCAAACGCTTCACATGGGTATCGCCCAGGCGACAGGAAATGAAGTACTGCTCAAGATTATTTCCGAACTCAGAAAAACAACGCAAATTTTCGAAAATCAGACGCTACCCGCGAAATCGTTTCCTGGTTACGATGCCCACCTTGCGATTATCGATGCCATCGTAGAAGGAGATGTCGAAAAGGCACGTAGGGCCATGCTTGATCATTTGCGTGAAACAAAAAGAAATATTTTCGAAGCTATCTAGTTATAATTAGCACATAAGGCACTGTTTTGGTGCTCGAAAGTATCGGTTTCGACGTTTCTTTTATACCTATCTACTCACATTGAAGAATCACAGCAGTAAATAAATAAAGTATTTGTAAGAATGCACAATGTTTGTGCAGACCATTTGAGTCCTCACCTTTTTGAAGCATGCTGCAGATAAAGTATCTTGCATTTTATACGTTGACAGCTGGTATACCACTGGTCTACAAATAGATAAACAACGTCTAAGAGAAATAACTATGAAAAAGTCTATAGCTGTTGGGATCACTATTTTTTCTGCGGTCTGCTCCACATTTTCCTGGGCCGACAATCTAGTATTGCGAGCAGGTCATTCCGCTAATTTGAGCGAGCCCTATCAAAAAGGGCTCGAAAAGTTTGCCGAAGTTGTCGAGCGTGAGACAAACGGGGAAGTTACCATCCAGATATTTCCTAATAATCAGTTGGGTAACGAACGAGAAATGATCGAAGGTGTGCTATTAGGCACTCTTGATATTACCGTTCCCACGAACGGCGTCTTGACTAACTTCGTACCTGAGCTATCGCTTTTCGATCTACCTTTTTTGTTCGAGGATCGTCAGCACATGTATCGCGTCCTGGAAGGCGAAGTGGGTGAGCGCCTGGCCGACTCCATGCAAGAAAATGGCTTCCAGCTTCTGGGTTTTTATGAGGCGGGTATTCGCCATATCGTGACCAAAGAGCCAGTCAATAGTATCGAAGACCTGGAACGTCAAAGCATTAGAACCATGCAGATTCCGGCACACGTCGCTGCCTTCAACGAGTTTGGCGCTAACGCGGCGCCACTTGCCTATAGCGAGCTTTATGCAGCGCTTGAGTCTGGCGTAGTGGATGGGGCCGAAGCCGCTTTTACCAACTACCAGGCACAGCGGTTTTATGAAGTGGCGCCGTATCTTGCCGAAGTAAGCTGGACCACGCTGGTCGCGGATCTAATCATGTCCGAGGAACGATTCTTAAGCCTGCCCGATAATGTACAGCAGGCATTGATAGTAGCCGGTAAAGAGTCCGCTGAGTACGAGCGCCAGGTTTATGCCGAGATGGATGCACGTATTCGCGAAGAGCTTCTAAGTGCCGGTGTCGAGTTTACCCAGCCCGATCTTGAACCCTTTCGTGAAAGAGCCCAAGTGGTTTATAGCGAATTCGTCGATACGGATCAGAAACAAGAGCTTTTGGACGCTATCGAACAACTACGCTAGCACGTTAGATAGTCAGGGCTATTTGTATCAATAGCCCTGCTTCTCTAGGGGGAGTTATGGCATCTATAATGCAAATAGCCGAGCGAGTGCTGCAATGCATCAGATTCTTGATTGCCGTATGTGTTGTTATTTTGTTTAGCTATATGGTGGTCGCAATACTGACGCTTGTGGCAGGTCGCTATGTGTTTGGATTTTCCGTGGCAGGTGCGGCAGAGACGGCTACTTTTTCTCAAATATGGGTTATCTTTCTAGCCGCCGGTATTGCCATGCGCGAAAAACTTCATATCGGTGTCGATATTCTTTATGAAGTGTTGCCCGATATTCTAAAACGAATTACCGCTCTGTTTATTCTACTGTTGGGTAGCTGGTTTTTATGGTTGGCCATTCTTGGAAGTCAGCGGCTGCTTCAAATTGGTCAGATGCAGACATCGTCAGCATTGGGTATTCCCATGTGGATACCTTATCTTTCCTTGCCGGTCGGGTTGGGGTATTTCTTTCTCGAGTTCAGTATCGCTTATTTAAAGAAGATTTTTGCTAAAGAAGTTACTAATAATAAAGAGGGAGCCACATTATGATAATAGTCATGGTGTTGTTCGTACTTCTTTTAATTGCCGGTGCACCCATTGTATTCACCATGGGTGTCTCTGCCAGTATTGTGCTGATGGGCGAGGGTATTCCTAGCAGTATTATTTCTCAGAGACTGTTTGCGGGCCTGGACAGTTTTACCATCATGGCCATTCCATTTTTTGTCTTGTCGGGGCTTTTGATGGAGCGCGGCGGTATTGCGCGACGCATGATCGATTTTGCAACTGCGCTGGTCGGCTGGATTCGAGGATCTCTACTGTTGGTATCGGTAGTTTCGGGCACAGGTCTTGCCGCCGTATCGGGCTCAGGTTCGGCCGACACGGCGGCCACCGCCTCCTTGATGCTGCCCGAGATGAGAAGACGCCGCTACGATATCGATTTCGCCGCTGGCCTGATGGCCGCGGCGGGCTCGCTGGGGCCCATCATTCCTCCCTCCATCATGATGATCGTACTGGCCTCAGTGGGTAACGTATCGGTAGGCGATATGTTCATCGCCGGTATCGTGCCGGGGTTTTTAATGGCGCTGGGTCTGCTGCTAGCAGGGTATTTCCATGCACGCCGCTATGGCGGTGTTTATAGCCAGGTACAGCCTTTCTCTTTAAAAGAACTGGGCGTGACCGCCTGGAAGGCCATTCCGGCTTTTTTGATGCCTATCATTATTATCGGAGGTATTGTCGGCGGCGTTTTTACCCCGACGGAAGCCGCCTCTGTAGCTGTTGCGACCGGGCTACTGGTCGGGCTTTTCATCTATAAAGAGCTCAAGCTTCGTGATTTACCACGTTTGATATTGCGAGCGGCGAGCATTTCGGCCTCTGTGATGATGATTATTGCTGTAGCCAACATCTTTTCGTGGCTGGTGGCAAGAGAGGGTGTGCCTCAACTGCTGGTAGGTTTTCTGCAGTCCTTGTCCGACAATCCTTGGGTTTTTTTGGCGCTACTTAATGTCGGGTTGATTTTTGTCGGCATGTTCATGGAAAGCATTGCGGCCATATTGATTTTAGTGCCGGTTTTGATGCCTGTAGCGCAAAGCTATGGCATCGACCCATTGCATCTGGGTGTGGTGATTATTATCAATCTTTCCATCGGCATGATCACACCGCCCTACGGTATTACGTTGTTTGTCGCCAGTAGTATCGCCCAGCGGCCCATTATGCGTGTGGCAGCCAAAATCATTTTGCCTTTGGGTTTCATGCTAGCCGTACTTGTGCTGGCTACTTACGTGCCTTATGTCGTCACCGCTTTACCTGAGTATTTTAAAACCCGTTAACGTTGAGTCGGAGAGTTAAATGTCCCAGTTTGCTGGTACTTATAGTGTACTTATTACGCCTTTCGATAAAGATCTAAACGTTGACGTAGAGAGACTGCGCACGTTTGTTGACTGGCAAATCGAACAGGGTATTCACGGTTTGATTCCACTGGGCAGTACTGGGGAGTTCCTTTCAATGACTGACGATGAACGTCGTTTAGTCGCCAAGACCGTAATCGATCAAGCCGCTGGGCGCGTGCCCGTGCTGGTGGGTACCGGTGCGGAAAACACCAACGATGTTATTCGTTACAGCAAGGAAGCCGAACAGCTGGGTGCGGACGGTTTGATGATCATTCCCCCTTACTATAGTTGCCCTACTGAAGACGAGCTGTTCCACCACTACAAGCAGGTATCCGACGCCGTCTCGCTGCCGATCATGATCTACAACAACCCCAATGCGGCCAACGTGGACATGATGCCAGAGACCGTGGCAAGGCTTGCCGAGATCGAGCACGTGGCCTACATCAAGGAGTCGACCCTGGAGATCACGCGCGTGCGCGATATCCTGAGGCTCTGCGGTGACAAGATCGGCGTGTTTGGCGGGGTGCTGGGGTTCGAATCCTACGTGGAAGGCGCGATCGGCTGGGTGGCGGTCGGCTCCAACGTCATGCCCAGAGAGTTTGCCGATCTCTACACCGCTGCGGTGGTGGAAAAGGATCTGGATCGCGCCCGGGAGGTGTATCACCGCATTCTGCCCGTCATCGATTTTGTGTTCGGCCATCGCTACGTGTCCGGCACCAAGGCACTGCTTGAATCGATGGGCAAGAGCGTCGGGCATCCGCGTCCCCCGCGTCTTCCCTCGCCCCCTGAAGACAAGGCGTGGGCCGATGACATCGTTGGCAAGCTTTCGCTGAAGTAGGAGGCCTTGATGGACGCGCTGGGAAGCAAGATCTCTAGAAACGCTGAAGAGATAGCCTTCACTTTCGAAGGCGAGCAGGTCCGCGCTGTTGAAGGCCAGAGCTTGGGGGCCGCCCTTGTAGGGGCGGGCCATCTGTCCCAGCGCGAAGGTCGGCTGGTCGGAAATCATGGCCATTATTGCGGTATGGGGGCGTGTTTCGAGTGCCTGGTCAGCGTCGACGGCCACGCCGGCGTGCGCGCCTGCATGACGCCGGCGCGGCAGGGGCAGGCGGTCAAGCGCCACCCCTACAAGACGCCGTTCGATATCCAGGCGCAACGTCAGGGCGCGGCGGCTGCGTCGCTTGAGGTGGTGACGACCGATGTGCTAGTCATCGGCGCAGGGCCTGCCGGTCTGCAGGCCGCGCTTTCGGCGCGCGAAGCAGGGGCGGACGTGCTCTTGATCGATGAGCGTGCAAGCCTTGGCGGCCAGTATTTCAAGCAGCTTTCGTCGGCGTATTCGACCCGCGACGGCAACGCGCCGGATAAACAGATGCAGGTGGGCAGGGCGCTGATCGAGAAGCTCGAAAAGGCGAATGTTCAGCAGTGGCGTAATACGCTGGTCTGGGGGGCGTTTCGCGAGCGTTCCGACCAGATACAGGTCGGCGTCGAGCAAGACGGCCGGGCACTGCTCGTCGAGCCCCGGGCTATCGTCATTGCCACCGGTGCCACCGAGCGGCCTTACCCTATACCCGGCTGGACGCTCCCGGGCGTGATGACCACCGGCGGGCTGCAAACCCTGCTGCGCTCCTACCGCACGGCACCGCCCGGGCCGATTCTGGTGGCGGGCAACGGGCCGCTCAACCTGCAGGTCGCGGCGGAGCTTGTTGCGGCGGGCGTTCCGGTGGCGGGGGTCGTTGAAAGTGCAAGGCTTGCCACGTTGAGCGCGTTGACACAGGCCGGGCAGGCGACCCGCCATGCGCCGTCCTTGATCGGCGCCGGGCTTGGTTACCTGGTTACCCTCAAGCGTGCCCGCGTACCCATTTTCGACGGCTACGCGATTGCGGCGATCGAGGGTGAAAGCGCCGTCGAGCGCGTGGTGCTGGCGCCGGTGACCCCCGAAGGCGAACTGGGGCAGCCGACGCGAGCGCTTGACGTCAAGGCCGTAGGGCTTGGCTATGGTTTTCAGCCGCAGGCCGAAATCAGCCGTCTGCTGGGCGTCGAGCATCACTATGCGCCTGCCACGGCGTCGGCCCTCAAGATGCTGTCGGCCGAGCGCGCGGCGGACGGCAGCTGCAACGTCGAGGGCGTTTTCGTTGCCGGTGAGGCCGGCGGATTCGGCGGTGCCCAGCTGGCCCTGGCCCAGGGGGCGCTTTCGGGCATCGCCGCCGCCCGGCACTGCGGGTATCACACGAATGTGCTCACCTCGCCCTGGCAGGCCCGGCAGCGAAAGCATCGGCAGTTTCAAGCGGCGCTGTGGGGCGCCTTCGCATCACCGCTCAAGCCGCTGGCGGGGGTGACCGACGATACGATCGTCTGCCGCTGCGAAGGCATTACCGCCAGGGAAGTTCTGAGCGGTCGTGATGCGTGCAGCGACGTGGCGTCGATCAAGCGTCAGACCCGCGCGGGCATGGGGCGCTGCCAGGGGCGTTACTGCGCCTCGACGGTCAGCATGCTGATCGCCACCGATAACACGCCAGGCAGCCAGTTTGATCTGCCGGCACCGCAGAATCCAATCAAACCGGTGGCCATCAAGGGCCTTGCCATCGAAAAGGGCGAGTGGGCCGGCCACCGCCGCGTGACGCCGCCAGCCATGCCGGCTCGCCATCGACCTGCCGCTTCGCAAGCCCCGATCGAGGTCGACGTGCTGGTGATCGGTGCCGGCGTTGCCGGAAGCTCCACCGCCATGGAACTGGCAAAGCAAGGCGTGGAGGTAGCGGTACTCGATCGCGGCCTGCCCAACGGCCAAGCGTCCGGCGCCAATGCGGGCAGTTTGCACGTCCAGCTGCTGTCGTTCGATTTTGGCGCGAAAGCTGAAAGGGGGGGCGGCCCCGCTGCCAGCACGTTGCCGCTTCAGAAAGCCAGCGCCTCGCTCTGGGAGACGCTGGCCGGTGAGCTCGATGGCGATATCGAGTTCAAGCGCAACGGCGGCATCATGGTGGCTGAAAGCGATGCGCAGATGCGTTTTCTTGAAAGCAAAGCAGCGCTGGAGCGTTCGCTGGGAATCGACACGCAGATGATCGATCGAGGCGACATCGAGCGTAAGCTGCCCGCGATTTCGGACGCCGTGGTCGGCGGGGCGTGGTGCAGCGAGGAGGGGAAAATCAACCCGCTGCTTGCCACTCCCGCTCTGGTTCGGGCAGCCAGGCAGGCCGGTGCGCGCTTTTTTACCGGTGATGCGGTTCACAAGGTGGAACACGCCAGCGGCAGGTGGATGATCACCACCGAAAGCGGCTGTCGCTATCGAGCGAACAAGGTGGTGAACGCCGCCGGCGCCTGGGCCGGCGAGATCGGCAGGCTTGCCGGGGTGCCCGTACCCGTTCACGCGGCACCGCTGCAGATGATCGTCACCGAAGCCGCCGAGCCCATCGTGGATGTACTGCTTGCCCACGCCGATCGTCACCTGACGCTGAAACAAGCGGCCAACGGCAACGTGATCATCGGCGGTGGCTGGCCGGCGGGGTTGAGTATTCCCTTTGGTTACCAGCGCCCGCTGCGGGAAAGCATCGAGGGCAACCTGTGGGTGGCCCAGCACGTGCTGCCGGCGTTGAATCAGCTGCGCGTGCTGCGCACCTGGGCGGCGATCAACATCAACATCGATGGCGCACCCATACTGGGTGAGGCGCCGCACCGTCCGGGCTTTTACAACGCCGTCACGTCCAACGGTTTCACGCTGGGGCCGTTGGTGGGCCGGATCACCGCGGACGTGATTATCCGCGGCAAGAGCGACTGGGACCTGGCGCCTTTTTCGCTTGACCGCTTTGAAGGGCAGCCGGTCACGTGAGCGGGTTGACCATGCCGGCGCAGCGCCCGCTTCGCGGCATTGCCTGCATGCTTGCCGCTGCGGCGCTTTTCGTGGGCATGGATTCTCTGGCCAAGTACCTGGGCGATGACTACTCGCCGGTGCAGCTGGCGTGGTCTCGCTACAGCGTGCACTTGATCGTGTTGGTCGGACTGCTGGCGCTGATGGGGCGGCTCACGCGGGCCGAGCTCGAAAGCCGCGCCCCCTGGGGGCAGTTTGGCCGGGGGTTGCTGTTGCTGGGTGCCACGCTGTTTGCGTACCTGTCGGTGCGGGTCCTGCCGCTTACACAGGTCTACGTGGTCAACTTCAGCTCGCCGCTGATCGTCACGCTACTGGCCATGCCCCTGTTGAAAGAGAGGGTCGGCGCCAAGCGCCTGCTGGTCGCCGTGTGTGGGTTTTCAGGCGTATTGATTGCCGTGCAGCCCGACGTGGGAGACTTGAGTGCCCACCTTCTGTTGCCGATGGGCATGGCAATCTGCTTTGCGCTCTATCAACTGGCGACGCGCTACTTTGCCGCTCAGGATTCCTCGCTGACGTCGCTTTTGTATACCGCCGCCGCCGGCGGGGTGGTGAGTACGTTGGCGGTTCCCTTTTTCTGGGTGCCGGTGCAGCGCGAGGACATTGCCCTGTTCGTGCTGATCGGGGTGCTGGGCGCGCTCAGCCACTTCGCGCTGATTGAGGCCATGCGCTCGGCTTCGGCGTCGCTGGTCTCCCCCTTCTTATATTCACAGCTTATCTGGGCCACGCTCGTCGGCTACTGGTTCTTCGGCGACGTCCCGACCAGCGCCACCTTCGTGGGCGCGGGCCTGGTGGCGCTGGCAGGCGGTTATCTGATCATCAGCGAGCGTCACCGACGGTAGACGCCAACAGTCAACATCGACATCAAGCAATCACTAGTGAGGAAGGTTCATGAGCGATCAATCGAAAACGGTACTGATGTTTGTCAACGGTCAGGCCATGTCCGGTGGAAGCATCAATTTCGCCCTGCAGGATGCGAAGTTCCTGGGTGCTGTCAATACCGCCGCCAAGTACCGCTTCTACTCCGTGCGCGATGAGTTCCCCGGCTTGTGGTCTATCGAGCAGGGCGGGCAATCCATTCCCGGCGAACTTTATGAAGTCAGCTACGCGCAGCTTCGCGAATCGCTGTTGCCCAACGAGCCTTGCGAACTGGAGCTTGGAGTGATCGAACTTGAAGATGGCAGTGGTTCCTTGAGCATGAAAATGCGCGCAGAGGAGATCGACGCCGCCGGCGTTGTGGATATTACCGAGCAGGGCGGCTGGCTCAAGTACCTGGCCACTCGCAATGCGTCGTCGTAAAGCGTGTGACAGCCCCTCAAGACAGGCTTGCTGCGTCTCTTAAATTCAACGAATTACCATAAAGGCGAAGGCATCTTCATGACCGGATTCGATCTGATCATTCGTAACGGCACCGTGGTTACCGCAAGCGATACCATGCAGTGCGATGTGGGTATCCGAAACGGCAAGGTGGTGGCACTGGCCGACAGATTGGGCGCGACCGAGCGCGAGATCGACGCGACCGGTCTGCTGGTCATGCCTGGCGGGATCGATAGCCACGTGCATCTGGCACAGCCGACAAGCGATGGTAGTATTATGGCCGATGACTTCGAGTCAGGAACACGGTCGGCAGCTTGCGGCGGGAATACGACTGTGATTCCTTTCTCGCTCCAGGAGCGAGGCAAATCGCTTCTCGCCTCGGTTGAGGAGCATCATCAGCGGGCAGCAGGCAAGTGTTACATCGACTACGCCCTGCACGCCATTATTACCGACCCGACACCTCAGGCACTCGAAGAGGAGCTACCCCAAGTGGTTCAGGATGGGGTCACTTCGGTCAAGATATTTATGACCTACCAGGATATGGCTTTGAGCGACGGCGAAATCTTCAATGTGATGGAGGCGACCCGTCGCGAAAATGCCCTGACCATGGTGCACGCGGAAAATTTTGACGCGATACAGCAGATGACCGAGCGCTTGGAAAAAGCAGGCCAGACCGGGCCGCGTGGTCATGCCGAGTCGCGCCCGATCGTAGTCGAGCGCGAAGCGACTCACCGTGCGATCAGTTTCGCGGAACTGGTGGATGTACCGCTATTTGTCGTACACGTCTCCGGTGGCGACGTCATCGAGCAGATCGAGTGGGCCAAGCGGCGTGGCCTGCCTATTTATGCAGAAACGTGCCCGCAGTATCTAACACTGACCGCAGACGATCTGGACAACGTCAATATGGAGGGCAGCAAGTATGTATGCAGTCCGCCGCCGCGCGACGAAGCCAATCAGAAAGCCTGCTGGGATGCGCTGGCCAGAGACGTTTTCTCGACCTTTTCATCTGATCACTGCCCGTTTATCTACGAAAGCGAGACGGGTAAGAAAAAAGTGGGCGCCGATACCAGCTTCAAATATGTGCCCAACGGCATTCCCGGCGTCGAGACGCGTCTGCCGATTCTGTTCAGCAAAGGCGTATCGGAAGGGCGTATCAGCCTGAACCAGTTCGTTGCGCTATCGGCCACGAACCATGCCAAGGTTTATGGCATGTATCCGCGAAAAGGTACCATCGGCATTGGCTCCGACGCTGACATCGCTATTTGGGATCCTCAAAAACGCGTAACGCTATCGCAGTCAATGCTCAACCATAACTGTGACTACACGCCTTACGAGGGAATGGAGTTGACCGGCTATCCTGTAACGGTGATTTCCAACGGTAAGGTCGTGGCCGAAAACGGTCGTCCGGTGGGTAGCGTAGGCCACGGCAAGTTTATTGCTCGAGGGACATCGAGCCTTATACCCCAGAAGAGCTCCGGCGTTTTTAAATAACGATATTAAAATTTGCTGCATAATGGCTTACAGTTAAAGAAACCCATCTTTGTAAGGTGGGTTTTTTGCTTGCAGGACTTTAATAACAAAAACATCAAAAAGGCGCTAATGTAAAGGACCAGCTCGTTTTAAACGCTGAAACGCTAAAGATTTTAAACAGACATTGTCAGATCTATTTCCTGTTCAACATTAGGCTTTCTCAAACGCTCATCCTGCTCGTTTTATTAATATGGACGTATAGTCAGCAATAGGTGAGGATGTGATTTAGCTCACGTAAAGCTGTCCTTTCCCCACCAGCACCGCTTGGCCGCCAACTTCTACCAACTCACCCTTCATCCGGGTCTCGATCACGCTGGGCCGGCCCATCTCGGCGCCTTGATGAATCATCCAGCGGCGCGTATCGCTCTGGGTGGCCAGGTAGCCACTCAGCGCCGCCGCCGCGCTGCCCGTCGCCGGGTCTTCACACAGGCCATGCTCCCTGGAGAACATTCGGCTGCGCACGCTCGTTTTTTCGCCGTCCGAGGCTTTTACAACGTACAGATACACCTGCTCGTCGCCGCTGGGGGCCACATGTTTGGCCCACTCGCTGGAGGCGATCTGTATGTTCTGCAAAGCCGTCAGGTCGCTCAGCTCGATCAGGTGGAACGCGAGCCCGCAGGAAGCGACGATGGGTGAGCCATTGATCTGGTGGCTCTCGAGGCCGAGCAGCGCCGCAGCGCTGGAAGGGCTCAGGGTACTCGGGGCAAGACGAACCGACCGGGCGGTGGTGAAGGTGGCTTTTTCGCCAAAAAAGCGCACGGGCAGCTCGCCCACCGGCGGCTCGAGCACCAGCGGTTGATGGCGCTCGATCAGGCCAAGTTCGGCCAGCAGCTGTGCGGTGCCCACCGTGGGGTGGCCGGCAAAGTCGAGTTCCTGGGTTGGCGTGAAGATGCGCATCGGGTAGTGATTGGCCGAGCTGGCGCCACCCAGGAACACCGTTTCCGCCAGGTTGAGCTCGCGGGCCATGGCCTGCATGGTGGCGGTTTCAAGCCCGTCGGCATTCAGAAAAACCGCCAGTTGATTACCGGTGAAGGGCTGCTCGGTAAACACGTCGAGCAGGTGGAAGTCAGCGCTTCTCATAGAGTTTTCCTTGGGAAAATGAGTCTTTCCAGCACGGTGTACGCGCCTCTCGGGTTACCTGGGCGCGACTCATGCCAATATCACGCAGCAGTCGGTCATCGAGGGTCAGGAGTTGGCGGCGGCTACGGCGTCGCTCGCTGTAGCGGCGCAGTACAAGGCGAAGGCGGGTCAGGCTTGAACGAGGCATGATGAGTCTCCTGAAGGGGTATCCCTAGGTTACTCAGCGACCGATTCATGATACAGATATAGGTTCTGGTTATTTAAGGATACAGAAGGGGCGTTTCAAGAGGCTGTATGCCGCTTTTCTTGCCATCTGTATGGTTGGAACTTTGATCTGGAGAGGTTGATATGACCCGTTACGAGGAAGTGGCCGGCCTGCTGCGCCAGCGTATCGAGCACGGCATCTATCGCGTGGGTGATCGCCTGCCCTCCATTCGCGCCGTCTGTCAGGAGATGGAGGTCAGCATCTCCACCGTCCAGGAGGCGTATCGCCAATTGATGGACGCGGCGCTGATCGAATCGCGCCCCAGGTCGGGCTATTTCGTCTTGCCCAGCCGAGCGCCCTCGGTCTTGCCCTCGGTGTCGCGTCCGGCCCAGCGTCCGCTGGATGTTTCCCAGTGGGAACAGGTGCTGGAACTCGTGGCCACCCAGCGTGACGACCACCGGCTCTTGCTGGGTCGCGGCGTGCCCAACCTGGAGTATGCGTCGCTGCGCCCGCTTTCCAGGATCTTGTCGAGTCTGCACCATGGCGTCGAGCTCAACGGCTTCAACTATGACAAGCTGATCGGCAACGCCGAGCTTCGCCAGCAGGTGGCCAAGCTTGCCGTGGCCTCCGGCTGCTTGCTGCACCCCGATGACATCCTGATCACCACCGGCTGCCAGGAGGCGCTGTCCATCGCGCTGCGTACCCTTACCCAGCCCGGCGATGTGGTGGCGGTGGACTCGCCAAGCTTCTATGGCACCATGCAGATTCTCAAAGCCAGCGGTTTGAAGGCGCTGGAGATTCCCACCGACCCGCAGACCGGCATCAGCCTGGAAGCGCTCGAGCTTGCGCTGGAGCAGTGGCCGATCCGCGCCATTCAGATCACGCCGACCTTCAACAACCCGCTGGGCTACACCATGCCCGCCGCACGCAAGCGGGCCCTGTTTCAACTCGCCCAGCGCTTTGATGTGGCCATCATCGAAGACGATATCTACGGCGATCTTTCGTTTGCCCAACCGCGCCCGCCCACCGTGAAATCCTTCGATGACGATGGCCGGGTGCTGCTGTGCAGCGGGTTTTCCAAAACCGTGGGGCCGGGGCTTCGGGTCGGGTGGATGGCGCCGGGGCGCTACCGCGACCAGGCGCTGCACATGAAATACGTCTCCACCGGCGCCTCGGCCACCTTGGCGCAGCTGGCGGTGGCGGCGTTCGTTGCCAAGGGCCACTACGAGCGTCATCTGCGCTTTGCCATTCGCCAGTATCAGCGTCAGCGCGACGTGATGATCGATTGGGTGCAGCGCTATTTCCCGAAAGGCACGGGCATCAGCTACCCGCAAGGAGGCTTTCTGCTGTGGGTAGAGCTGCCCGCTGCGGTGGATTGCGTGCGTCTCAACGAGCGTCTGGCCCAGCACGGTGTTCACGTCGCCCCGGGGTCGCTGTTTTCCGCCTCGGGCAAGTTTCGTCAGTGCCTGCGCCTCAACTACGCCTTTACCCTGACATCCAGAATCGAGGCGGCCGTGCGCACGGTGGGGGCGCTGGCCACCGAGATGGTGGCAAAGGCCCGGGAGCATGCGCATGGGTAACGTCCTGCCGACACATGCCCTACGCACCAGAAATGAGCAATGACGGTGCAAGATGCGGGTTGAGGATGGCGGTCCGTTCGAAATCGGTTTATGAAGTAGGGGCGCTTGAGCGCATATTTTCTAGTGGCGGCGCGTTCAGAGCGCACCGCGAACGACACAAGGGAGATGGTCATGGTCTTACGCACACTCGGATGGTTCGCTGTGGCGACGTTGAGCCTCTCGGCAGGCATCGCCAGTGCCCAGCCGGAGGACACTCGACCCCAGGTGCCGGATGACGTGACGGCACAGATAAGCGATACCTGCGCCCCGGTCGAAGCAGCGCGCGGGCTTGCCCCGCAGCACTATGCGATCGACGATGAAACGGGCGGTGATCTATGGCTGGTGCCATGTAACGTCGGCGCCTACCAGACGTCTTTCGAGGCGATCTATCAGGCCAGCGAATCCGCCCCGCGCAAACTGCTCTTCGCTCAGTGGCGAAATGCCAGCTGGACCGGCACTGATCTTCTCTTCGATCCCACGTTCGACCCCGATACCGGTTTGCTTGACGATCAGTACAAGGACCGGGGGGCTGGCGGCTGTGGTGGCATGCGCACCTGGCAGTGGGAAAACGGCCACTTCCGGCTGATGACGTATCGCGCCGCAGAGACGTGTGATGACGATGCCAGCGAGTTCCCGGTCATCTTCGAGGCCGAGTAACATCGTTTTCCATTTCTGCAAAACGGCTTTGAAATGTTCGGTCTACTGGCGGGCATAGCATCTTGATACGCTGCTTTCTCCACAGAACAGGAGAAAGACATGGCCGCTTATTATCTATGCGCGCGTATTCGGGCAACCGACCCGAGGCGCCTTGACGAGACCCGAGAACGACTCATGCACCTGCAGGGGATGACGCAACACGAGCCCGGGTGCCATCAGTTTCAGGTGCTGGAAGACAGCGCTCGGGCGGGGGATTTCCTGCTCTGGGAGTGCTGGGAAGGCAAGGCGGGGCTCGAGGCCCATTATGACGCGGCGCATACCCGGACGCTGCTCGAGCACAAGCTTACCGAGATCGTCGAGATAACCGAGCTGGCGCCGCCTGCCTCAAGCGTGACCAAGACGTAAGTTACAGTGTCAGGTTGTCTTCACGCACATCCAGCTGTTCAAGGCGCTGCTTCAAGAGCCCGGGGAAGCGGGCGTACCAGGTCTGGTTGAGCGGGGAGGGGTGGGGCAGCGGGTGAAGCGTGAAGGTGCGTGCCTTGCCGTGCTCGTCTTCGAGGGTGACCTCGATGCTTTGCTCGAAACGCTCCTCGCTTTTCCAGAATGCTTCCAGCCGGTCGCGCTCCTCTTTCGGGCGGCCGATGCCGAACCACAGAAAAGCCTCGCGGCCCAGGGTGATCAGGTGCTGGCCCTGCCAGCGCGAGACCAGCACCTCGTTCATCAGGCCGTGAAAATGGCGTTTTACCTTCATGGACCAGGCCTTGTTGCCTACGGGCTTGTAGGGCACGGTGTTGATCCAGAAAAAATGCTCGCCCACGGCACGGGAAGCCTCGAAATCCGGCATCGGCTTGCCGTAGAGCTGCTCGTAAAGTGCCTTTCTGACCAGTTGCCCGCCGGCGCCGATAAAGGGCTCGCCATGGCGTACTTCGTCGCGCCCCGGGTCGCGCCCGAAAAAGCCCAGGCGCAGGTTCGACTTGCCAAGGCCGATGATCGGCTCGAGCGGGTCGCGCTCGAAGCGCTCGTAGACGTCGACATCGATTCCTTCGATTTCGGCGGCAAGCGCCTTGAAGCGCTGTTGCTGATGTTGCGTCAAAGACATCCGTGATCCTCTTGCCAACGGCTTCGGGTTACTCGAGCCACTCCTGGGCGGTGCGCCAGACACACATGCCTGCGAAATAGACCGACGCCGCGCCCCATCCCCAGAGCGCCCAATCGGCGTGCTGGGGGCTTGTGAGCACCAGCGACGTCGCGCAGGCGCACCACACCAGGGTAACGGCAATGTTGAGCGGCATGAACTTGCGTACCCGAAAGGGGTGTAGAAACTTCATGCGTGTGACGGTCAATGCCGCCAGACCAATGATCGCCGCGAGCGTCACGAAAGGCGCTAGATCAAGGATATAAAACGTGGCGCCGGCGATGTTCCAGGCGGCGGGAAAACCGACGAAGTAGTTGTCCTGGCTCTTCATGTTCACGTTGCAAAAGCAAAAAATGGAGGAGAGCAGGATGATGAACATCGCGAGCAGGTGCGTGCCCGCAGGCAGCTCGATAAAGTAGTAGATGAAAAGCGCAGGGATGAATGCCCAGGTCAGGTAATCGATCACCATGTCCAGCGTCGAGCCATCGAAATGGGGCAGGATGGTCTTGACTTCATACTTGCGTGCCAACGTGCCGTCGAAACCGTCGACCAGCATGGCCGCGCCCAACCATAAAAGACAGGCCACCGGGTTGTCATCGATCAAGGCAAGCAGCGCCATGGTGCCCAGTAGCACGCCGCTGGCTGTTAACGCATGCACGCTCCATGCCTTGTATCTTGATGCGTGCGAGGGTGAGTGCGAAGAGAGCGGTTGGGCCACATTAACCTCATGGGGAACGCCGTGTTCCCTTACTGTTTGGTGTATGGATAAGCGTTTAAAGCGCTACCCTACTACAAGACGCTACGTCGAGAATACGTGACCATGCCGTGTTCTTGGCGCGGCGCGGCCGGACAAAGCGCTCGATGGCTTTAATGAAGATAGCTGAAATGCCGGCAAGGCGGGGATTGGATGCACTTGCCGTGTCAGCTGCCGGCACTTTTTCGCCGTCTGCCCGTAACCTCGAGCCACGCCTGGCCAAGCCAGCGGCCCGCGCGTAGCAGTTCCTCTTCGGTGGCGCCGGCATAGCCCAATACGAGCCCGGCCCGCTGCGGGCGCCCCAGATAATAACGAGACAGCGGCGAAAGGGTCACTTGGGCCTCAAAGGCCATATCTACAAGCATCGCTTCTTCATCCAGGCTTTCAAGCTCGGCGACCAGATGCATGCCGGCATGGCCGGAAGAGAGCTTCAAACCTGCCTCGAGCGCCGGTTCGAGCGCCCGGCGCAGGCAGGCCTGGCGCTGGCGGTAGCAGATACGCATCCGGGCGATATGCCGAGAGAAGTCCCCCTTGGCGATAAATTCGGCAAGAGCGGCCTGTACAGGGTAGTGGCCCTCCCGGTGAAGCCGGGCGTGGGCCAGGCGGAAAGTGGTGGCCATGGCGTCCGGCAGCACGATATAGCCAAGGCGAAGGCCAGGATAGAGCACCTTGCTGAAGGTGCCGATATAGAGCACCCGGGTCTGCTCGGACAAGCCCTGAAGCGACGGGGCCGGGGGGATATCGTAGCGAAATTCGCTATCGTAGTCGTCTTCGATCACCCAGGCGCCGTGGGTGGCGGCCTGCTCCAGAAGCGCCAGACGGCGCGTTATCGGCATGGTCACCCCGCTTGGGTACTGGTGCGAGGGGGTGACATAGATAAGCGTGGGCGAGGGTGAACCGGCCGGGCCGAGCGCCGGGTTCAAGCCTTCGGCATCCACCGGTACCGGCACGACATCAAGCCCGGCGGTGAGAAACGCGGTCTGCGCGCCCCCGTAGCCGGGCTCTTCCATCCAGACGCTGTCGCCCCGATCGGTCAAGAGCTGGGTAACCAGCTCGAACGCCTGCTGCGCGCCCTGAGTGATCACGATCTGCTCGGGTCGACAGCGTACCGCCCGGGAAAGTGTCAGGTAATCGCACAGCGCCTCTCTTAGCGCGGGCAGGCCGCCCTGGGTCTGATAGGAGAGCCACTGGCTATCCGTCTGGCGGTAGTGGCGGCGCAAAAGGCGTTGCCACTGGGTGTGAGGAAACAGATCAAGCCCCGGCACGCCGGGCGCGAAGGCCTGGTAACGCTCGCTGAGCGTGCCACAACGCTCCAGCAGCGCCTGGCCCCGAACGGAGTAGCGAGGCGCCGCCGGCGCCGGGGGCGCTTGGGGAGTGGCGAAGGCGGGCAGGTCGGCCACGAAGAGCCCTGCGCCTTTTCTGGCCACCACCAGGCCCTCGGCTATCAGCCGCTCCATGGCGGCGAGGACCGTATTGCGGCCCAGACAAAGGCCACCCGCCAAGCGCCTTGACGAGGGCAGCTGGCTGCCGGCAGCCAGCTCGCCGCGCTGAATCCAGCCGCGAAGCGTCGTATAAAGCTGCTGGGTCAGCGGTGTCGTGGCTTGGGGGGTCACGCGTAGCGCCAGGGCATCGATGATCCATTCGGTCGGCGCGGCGCGTTGATTCACTGGTTCTCTCGCTATTTCAAGAAGTGGCTCTTACGTGGGAGCCACTATAGCGCGAGACTGAGGCCTTCAAAAGCCGCTGGTTCACAGGAGCAAACGATGAACGTGAGAGCTGCCGTACTGGATGATCTGGAACCCTTGACCGTACTGCTGGACGAGTACCGCCAATTTTACGAACAGCCCAGTGACCCGCAGGCGGCTCGACGCTTCCTGGCACAACGCTTCGGGCTGGGAGACTCGTTCATTCTGGTCAGCGAAAGCGAGCCGGGCGAACCGAGCGGCTTCGTACAGCTTTTCCCGGGGCTTTCCACCGTCGGCTTGAATACCCGCTGGACACTGAACGATCTTTACGTCGCCCCCCGAGCCCGACACCAAGGGGCCGGGCGGGCGTTGATGGATGCCGCCGAGAAGCTTGCCCGGGAGCACGGCGTGGCCCGCTTGATATTGATGACCCAGGTAACCAACGAGCAGGCCCAGGGCCTTTATGAGTCCTTGGGGTGGCAGCGTAACCATGAGTTCTACAGCTACTTGCTGAACGTTTGAGGAGATAGGCATGAGCGAACAATCCAGCGTGCTGGCCTTTTTGCCCGCCGCGCCGGCCGAGATGGCGCAAGCGATGCACGCCAAGCTTTGCTATCACACCGATGCCTGGGATCTGGCCCAGGATCTGGCCGTTGGCATCGATGAGATCGTGGTGATCGACACCCGCAGTTTCGAGCACTACTGCGCGGGGCATATCCCCGGTGCGCTGAGCCTGCCCCACCGGGAGATGACGCCTGAGCGACTCGCCACGCTCGATCCCTCCAAGGTGTATATCACCTATTGCGACGGTATTGGCTGCAATGGCTCGACCAAAGGGGCGTGGAAGCTTGCCAGCGCAGGTTTCAAGGTAAAGGAGCTTTTGGGTGGGCTGGACTTCTGGCGCCGGGATGCGCATCCGGTGCAGATGGGCGAGGCGCGGGGTACGCTGTTGAACGCGCCGATTGACGACTGTGGTTGCTAGTGGCTGGGCATTGTCTTGCCAGGCCCGGCGCTTGCCGGGCCTGGGGTGCTTTTATGCGTCGCGCAGCTTGCGCGCGCGGTGCAGGTTTTCCATGGTGTTGAGGCACGCCTGGGCGGCTTCCTTGCCCTTGGTGACAAAGTGCTGGGCGTAGAAGTCGTGGTGGGTGGCGTGCTCATGGAAGTGGTGCGGGGTGAGTACTGCCGAAATCACCGGCACCTGGGTGTCGAGCTGAACCCGCATCATGGCGTCGATGACCGCGTGGGCGACGAAATCGTGACGGTAGATGCCGCCATCCACCACGAATCCAGCACCGACGATGGCGCCGAAGCGACCGCTTTCGGCCAGTACCTTGGCCTGCAGGGGGATTTCATAAGCGCCGGAGACGGTAAAGGTCTCCACCTGATCGGCATCTAGCCCGCAGCGTTCTACTTCTTCAATGAACGCCTCAAGTGCCTTTTCGACGATATCCTGATGCCAGTGGCCCTGAATGAAGGCGATACGCTGGCCGGTGGTGTGAGAGGAGAGGTCTAACGGAAAGGTCTGATTCATGGTCATTCTCATCGATCAAAGGTGCCAGAATCAGGGCATGCGGCAACGCCCGGCGCGCCCGACGCATATAGCGAGCGGGCGCACGACGCGGCCGTTCTCTTTCATCCGGACTATCACCGTCGGCTTCGGTTTCTCACCGAATCTGCTGACCTTCAAGGAATCCCTCAAAGCGCTCGCGGGCTTAGGCCGTGTTATCGGCCATCACCGCCGGTGGGGACTTTCACCCCGCCCTGAGAACGTGCTGGTGCGTGTTAAAGCCCGCCCAGTGTACGCCGATTGCGCAAGCCTCGCCAGGCACCGCCGAGGCGCAGCAGGTCAAGAAGCATCAGATGGCGAACAGACATCCACCCACTGGGCTGCCACCAGCTCCGCCAGCCGGTTCGGGCAAAGACGAACGGCGCTGTTGGGTGAGCCTGCCGCCGGCAGTACCTCCGAGTACGCACGCAGCGACGCATCGCAATAGACCGGCAGGCTGGTGGCAAGCCCGAACGGGCAAACGCCCCCGACCGGATGGCTGGTCAGCTCCATGACCGTATCTTCATCGAGCATCTTGGCCTTGCCGCCGAACTGGTCACGAATCTTGGCATTATCGATCCGGACGCTGCCGCTGGTCACGATCAGCAAAGGCTGTTCCCCGACCTTGAAGGCCAGCGTCTTGGCAATCTGGCCAGGCTCTACCCCGTGAGCGTCAGCGGCCTGCTCGACGGTCGCGGTGCTCTGCTCGAGTTCGATGATCTCGAGATCCGGGGCGTGCTCGGCCAGAAAGCTGCGCGCGGTCAGTAAACTCATAAACGACTCCTTGAATGGCTGTCGTTTTAAAGTAACGCGCTTTGTTCAAGTCAGCCAATCCAGGGGCGTTTCAGGGCTGTACGGCAAGCGCGCTGGCCACTTCCTCGATCTGCATCGAAAGGCTCTGCAGGCCGCCACCGGAAAGATACCAGAGCGCCGGCGTGAGAAGGATGACATCGATGTCCGCGCCGGCATCGCTTAACGATTGACGCAGGTCGTCGGCGTCAGCGGGCTGCTCGCCAATGGCGGCGCTGCGGTCCACGACCAGTAGACGCTCCGGAGCGATCTCGGCAATCGCCTCCGGTGTCAGCGTGGTAAAGGTGCGCGCGCCGTGGGTTCGGGTCGTGGCGCTCTCGGGCATCTCTTGTTTCTCGATGCCCAGAACCTCGTGTACCACCGGGTGCTCGTTGAGAGAGAAGTTGCCGTCATTGTGGGTCACGACCAGCGTGCGAGGAGCGTCGCTGAGCGCTTCACGCTGGGTTTCGATCTCGTTATGAAGCGTTTCCAGCGCGGCTTTTGCCTGTTCTTCGACGCCGGCGTGTTCGGCAAGGCTTCGCACATTCGCATCCAAGGCGGCCAGGTAGTCATCATTGGCAAGGCTTGCCTCGAACAGCGGGGCGATCTCTTCAAGTTCTTCTTTCCATTCGCCCTGACGCCCCGTGTAGACGATCAGCGTCGGCTCGCTTTGTGCGATAGCTTCAAGGTCGGGGCTGCGCAGCCCGCCCAGGTCCGCGTAGTCATCTGCAGCGTAACCTGAGAGATACTCGGGCAGTGCCTGCTTGGGAAGCCCCACCACCTGGTCACTGGCACCCAGTGCATCCAGTGTATCCAGGCTTCCCAGGTCGAAGACCGCAAAGCGTTCGTCTGCCTGAGCACTGGCGCTCAGGGCCGTTACCAGCAGTGATGTCGCAACAACCGCCTTTTTCATGATGACTCCTTTTGAGAAAAACTTTTATATGAGACTCATTATCATATTGGCAACTTATGAGAAGTTTGTCACCTCTTTTCATAATGTTAGTAGTGATGGCGCGTCAAGGAGCTAGAGGGCGTCACTCTCTTGCGAAACGAGAGACGCTTATCCACGTTAAATTGATATGTTATATTATATTTTTTAGGGTGGCCTGGCACTGACCCGCTACCTGTCATGAGCAACCGGTTTAGGAGAGCCCACTTGGCCTCAGTACTTTTCGAGCACATTGAAGCGCTTCAAGGCGAGCGCCCCTGGGGCACCTTTCTGGATGCCGGTACGGGGGTCAACTCGATTGGCTGGGTCAGCGGCCTGGAGACTCAACGCTGGACGGCGGTCACCGGCGCCGGCGGCATGGCGCAAAGCGTTGAGCGCGCGGTAGCGGGTAAAAAGCGCCCGCAGGACCGTCTGGTGCTGGGCAACTGGCAGGATCCTCGTTTTCTGGCCGGCGAGCGCTTCGATACCGTGCTGGCCGATTATCTGCTCGGTGCCATCGACGGCTTTGCGCCTTACTGGCAGGACGAGCTGTTTCCCCGGTTGTGCGCCCTCACCGAAAAGCGTCTGTATCTGGTGGGGCTCGAGCCGTATGTACCGTTCAATGCCGCGACCGCCGCGGGCAAGCTGGTGGTGGAAATAGGCCGTCTGCGCGATGCCTGCCTGTTGCTGGCTGGCGAGCGCACTTATCGCGAGTATCCGAGCGGCTGGGTCGAGCGGCAGTTGAATCGGGCGGGGTTTGATGTCATCGAAACCAGGCGTTTTCCCATTCGCTATGGCAAGAAATTCGTTCACGGTCAGATGAAGATGTGCCGCCAGCGCATGGAGACCATCGCCGACCGGTTCCTGGCGCAGGCGATGCTCAAGCACGTGGACGACCTGGAGCGCCGCGCGCTCGAGCATATCGAGATAGAGGGCGGGCTCAGCCACGGCGCGGATTACGTGATGGTGGCAGAGCCTAGAAAAGACGAGAACGCCTGAGTGGCGGAGGAGGGTGGGAGTCGAACCCACCAGGGGCTGCATGGCAGCCCCTACACGGAGTTGAAGTCCGGTCGCCCCACCGGGGAACGATCCTCCTCCTGCGTATCGGCTAGGCGAAAGCCTAACCGCTTTTAATCCCACATGCCAGGATGACGCAGCTGGCGTTCGTCGCGCACCCGGCGGGTATAGCCGACACGGTCGAAAAACTCCAGCTGGGCGATCGCGAGCTTGCGCCCGAGGCCCGTACGGTCACGATACATGGCAGCGATCACGCGGCCCTGCTCGTGATCCAGTGCCTCGATGATCTCCCCCAGACATTTGAGCGTTTCAGACGGGTAGAAATGATCCTTGCGCACCTGAAACAGCCGGCCCAGCCGGGCGTTGGCGTACAGTACCTCGCGCACGCGGAACTCCTCCAGCTGCCGGGCCTGGGCAATGTCGCGCACCCTGGGTGGGTCGAAGCGCCCCGTCAGCAGCGGCAGAATGGCCTGCGAGAGCGCCTGGTCGGCTTCGCTCAGCCGCACCCGATGCGAAGGGCTCTTGATAAATGGCCCCTGGGCACTGACGCGACCGGTCTCGATGAGCCTTTCAAGCCACTGGCGAAAGATGTCGACGTTCCACTTCGGCGCCACCCAGCGGCGCAGACGGTCACGCTCCATACCCACCTCGGAAGGGGCGTCGGCATGGAAGGTGTCCAGCGCCTGGATAAGCGCCTTTGCCAACTCTTCAAGGTGGTCCGGGGCGAATGCCCGGTGCGCCGAGCCTGCGTGAATGAGCGTCAACCCCTGAGCGGCGGCCTGCTCTTCGAGCGCTTCCACGGTGCGGTTCAGCGTGCCTGAGAACTCGGTGAGCGAAATGCCGCCGCTCTGCTGGTCGGCCAGGGCTTTCAAGGTCTCGGCAAAGCCGTCCTGGCGCTCGGCAGCGCCGTTTTCCAGCGCGTGAGTCAGCGTGTGAAGGTAGGCGAGCCGCTCCGGACGGCGCGCGCCCCGCCTGGGGGGGTGAGGGTCGAGCACGCGACCGCCGCCGAGGGTTTCATCGGCACTTTGCGAGCGGATCACGAAGCGGTCACCGCAGCAGGCGTGCTGGGGCGCGTCCAGCGTCAACTGGGCAAGGGCGCGGCCGCCCGGGGCAAGGGTCGGGGCTTCGAGCAACCCGAGCCGCCCGGTCAGATGGGCGGCCCCCATATGCACATGAACCGGCATCCAGTGAAGGGCATCGCGCTCGAGCGAGGCCAGCAGGTCGAGCGACACATCCATACGCTGGCTGCTTTGCAAAGGCGCCGGAGCCTCGACCAGCCAATCGCCGCGGCGAAGGGTCTCGCGTTCCACGCCCGTCAGGTTCAGCGCGCAGCGATCGCCGCGGTGGGCGGCCTCGGCGTCACGATCTTGCCGGCGAAGGCCGCGAACGCGGACACGAACGCCCTGGGGCAGAAGCCATAGATGACGGCCCTGTTCGATATGCCCATCCACTACCGTGCCGGTCACCACGAGCCCCGCGCCTTTTTTGCTGAACACCCGGTCAATGGCATGACGAAAACGCCCCGGGGCAGGGCGGGCCTGCCAGTCGGCGGCGCGCTGATCCAGCCAGTTCGACAGGGGCTCAAGGCCTGCGCCGGTGCGCGCGCAGACGCCAAACACCGGCACATCGTTGACCAGCTCCCGGGCTTCGTGCTCTCGCGCGGTAAACTGCTCGGGGCCTACCAGATCGGTCTTGGTCAACACGATGGCCATGACGGGAATCGAAAGCAGCGCCAGGATGGCGAGATGCTCGTGGGTCTGCGGCATCACGCCGTCGTCGCAGGCGATGATCAAAAGTGCCCCGTCGACACCGGCCACCCCGGACAGCATGTTGTGAATAAAGCGCTCGTGGCCGGGTACGTCGATAAAGCCAAGCTCGGCGCTCCCTTCCGTCTTCGGATAGATGAACCCGGGCTCGATGGTGAGCCCACGGCTTTTCTCCTCTTTAAGCGTATCGGCGTCCACGCCGGTCAGGCTGTAAAGCAGGGTGGTCTTGCCATGATCCACATGGCCTGCGGTCGCCACAATCATGTGAACGACGCTGCATCAGTCAGGGCGCGGCGAATCGCTTCAGCAAGCATCTGCTCATCGCCCGGCGCCAGACAGCGCAGGTCGAGCCAGAGCGCTCCCTCCTTGATGCGCCCGATGATGGGGCGTGAAAGCGCGCGACAGGCGCGCTCCAGATTGCGCAGCGCCTGTTCGCGGGCCTCGCGGCGCGGCGCGTTTGATTCGATGACCAGCGCGGTACTTGGCAGCCGATCCACCGGCAGCGAGCCACTGCCGAGCTGGCTCATGCATGGCGCAAGGCACGCGGTGCGTCCAGCGGGCAGGGTGCCAAGTGCAGCCAGCACGTGCTCGCCGGCGGCGTGAATGGCGTCGGCGTCGCGGGTCAAGAGGCGCAGGGTGGGCAGCGTCTGGTCGGGGTGGTCATCGTCACGGTAGTGCCGCAGTGTCGCCTCGAGTGCGGCCAGCACCAGCTTGTCCAGGCGCAGCGCGCGCTTCAAGGGGTGGCGTTTGATGCGCTCGATATAAGCGCGCTTGCCCACGATGATGCCTGCCTGAGGGCCACCCAAAAGCTTGTCACCGCTGAAGGTGACGACATCGGCGCCGGCGGCAATCGCCTCCTTGGGCTGGATTTCGTAGGGCAGGTCGTACTGGCTCAGGTCGGTGAGCGCGCCGCTGCCCAGATCAACCACCAGTGGTACGTTGGCCTCGTGGGCGATTTCGGCCATGCCCGCTTCGTCCACCGCCTGGGTGAAGCCTTCGATGGCATAGTTGGAGGTATGCACCTTGACCAGAAGCCCGGTCTCTTCATTGATGGCCTCACGATAATCACGCGGATGAGTACGGTTGGTGGTGCCGACCTCACGCAGCCGGCAGCCGGCGGCGGCCATGATATCCGGCATGCGGAAGGCTCCACCGATCTCGATCAGTTCGCCGCGGGAAACAACCGCTTCGCGCCCGGCGCCCAGCGCGCCGAGGGTGAGCACCACGGCGGCGGCGTTGTTGTTCACCACCGTGGCGGCCTCGGCGCCGGTCAGCTCGCAAAGCAGCGCTTCGATAAGATCATCACGGTCGCCGCGCTTGCCGGTTTTCAGGTCGTACTCCAGCGCGACCGGGTGACGGGCCACCCGGGCCATGGCATCAATGGCCTGCTCGGAGAGCAGCGCCCGCCCCAGGTTGGTGTGAATCACGGTGCCGGTCAGATTGAAGACGGCGCGGGTGTTGGGGTGCACGAACGCGAGAAGCCGGGCGTGGACCTGCTCGGCAATAGCGCCGTCATCAAGCGGCGCTGTCTGGGGCGTCTTGCGTAAGGCGGCCAGGGTTTCTCGAACCATGCGTGTACATGTTCGCAAGCCGTGTTGAGCAACAAGATCCCGAAGCAGGGGGCGGTTGAGTAGACGGTCTACCGAAGGGAGCGTTCGGCGCCAGTCAACGGCGCCTTGAGAGGGAGCGGTGTCAGTCATGTCGTCAGGCTTGAATCCGTTTCAGGCAGTGGCCGGGGTCATTATCGCTTGGCCCCAGGGCTTAGCCGTCCTCGCCACCAAAGGCGAGCAGCGGATTGAAGCCGGCGCGGGCATATCCCTGCTCTTCGAGCAGCACGTCCAGGCCAAGCGTTGCGATATCGTCGGCGAACGGGTCGGTGTCGGCTTCCCACTCGCGGTCCATTAACTTAACGCTTGCGTGACAGGCACCGCAACTTTCTGCGCGAATCGGCAGCGCACGCTTGCCGTCCGGTCCTTCGCAGCCGATATAGTCGAGCTTTTCCGTCTCGAAACAGTGACTGCAGCGGGCGCGCTCCATGTACCACTGCGTGGCGCAGAGCCCGCATACCAGGTAACGCACCCGCGAACGGTAGCGGCCAAGCTGAACCGTGGAGGCCACCGGCGGTGTGCCGCAGCACGGGCACAGGCCTTGGGCGGCGTCCCTGGGCCGGCGTGGCAGCGTCTCGAGCGACTGCGCCAACCGTGTCCAGGCGACTTGCAGCGCCGCCCCTACCAGCGGTGCCACGCCACGATAGTCGGCCTTAACGCTTTTCTGCTCGAGGATCGCTTGAGCGATCGCGGTCAGATCTTGCTCGCCCAGCCCTTCAATCGTGGTCAGAAGCTCGCACTGAGCGGCGAACGTTTCGTTTTCACCCTGAAGGGCCTGGTCCAGCACCTCGAGCAGGGCGCTCAAATCCGCCCGCCAATCCAGCGAGCCGAACAGCGCCGAGGGGGCGAGCGGGGGAAACTCGTGGGTCAGCGCCACGTCCCAGCTCTGCGGGTCGAAGGTGTCCGCCTGACGGTCCTTCAATACGCGGTGCTGGGCGCGGGCCAGATGGGCGTTGAAGGCGAGAAAGGGGGCCATCTCATTGAAGCGCGTTCCAAGTTCGCTGAAGCGGCTGGCCCGCAGGGCGAAAAGACGCGATTCCGGCAGTACCACCTGAGGCGGCTCGCCGTGGCGGGGCGGCTGCGGGTCGTGCAGCGTATTGGATATCCATTCGCTCATGCCTGCTCCTGTTACGTACAAGGCGCCAGGGTAAAGGTGCCCTGATCGTTCAATCCTGGGGGTTGAGGCGGCGAGCGTCGTCGGTGGCGGGCTCGTCCGGGACGTTGCGATCTCGCTCGCGCTCGCGTTTGATGTGCGCATCATACCAGAGCGGGTGGTGGTGCTTGGCCCAGGCGTGGGTGACGAAACCGCGAATCATGGCGCCAAACGAGCCCTTGATCCAGATCGCCGCGTAGATGTGCACCACGATCGTGACAATGGCCACAAAGGCCGTCACCGCGTGCAGAAGGCTTGCAATGCGCACCACGGTCACCGGAAAGTTGCCGGCAAACCAGGGCCGCCACATCAGCACACCGGTGATCAGAAGCGTCGGTACGCAGAGTATCAGCGCCCAGAACACCAGCTTCTGGCCGGGGTTGTATTTACCGATCGGCACGAGCTTGTCGTCGCGGTTGCTCAGCACATCATTGAGCTGCTTCATCCAGCGCACGTCGTTTCTGATCGGCAGGTTGTCGCGAGCGTGCCCTACGGCGATGAGCACGAAAAGCAAAAAGAACACCACGCCGATGAACGGGTGCAGAATGCGCGCCCACACCGGCCCGCCCAGCGTTTGGGAGAGAAAGAAAAACGCCGGGTGAAAGAAGGCGAGTCCGGAAAGCGCCAGCAAAATGAAGCTCAGCGCCATCGTCCAGTGGTTGACCCGGGTGGACGGCGGATAACGCAGCATCATCCGCTGGCCGAGCTTGTTACGTTTGATCGGATCGTGTTGCATGATCACTCCTCCCGCCGTGTATCGGTTTGCTCCCGATCAGGCGTGTCGGGATGGTGATCGCGAAGGTAGCCCTCTTCGCCTTGTGGGCCGAATACCTCTTCATCTAGCGGCTCGTCCTTCGGCCCCTTGGTGAGGTAGTGCATGAAGCCGGCAAAGGCGGTGATGCCGATGATCGCGCTCATGATCGGCTTGGTCGGGCCTTTCCAGGCGCTGACGAAAGGCGAAATGCTCGGGTTTTCCGGCAGGCCTGCGTAGATGTCCGGCGTGTCGGCGTGGTGCAGCACGTACATCACGTGGGTGCCGCCGACGCCGGCCGGGTCGTAAACCCCCGCCTCGGCAAAACCGCGTCCTTTCAGGTCGTCCACGCGCTGGGCGGCACGTGTCAGCATGTCCGCCTTGGAGCCGAACTCGATACAGCCGGTCGGGCAGGTCTTCACGCAGGCGGGCTCGAGGCCCACCGACACCCGGTCGGAGCAGAGTGTGCACTTGTAGGACTTGCTGTCACGCTCGGAAATACGCGGAATGTCGAAAGGGCAGCCGGTCACGCAGTAGCCGCAGCCGATGCATTTGTCCGAATCGAAATCGACGATGCCGTTGGCGTATTGAACGATCGCCCCCGGCGCCGGGCAAGCGGTCAGACACCCCGGGTCGGCGCAGTGCATGCAGCCGTCCTTGCGAATCAACCACTCCAGATCACCCTGTTCGTTTTCAAATTCGGTGAAACGCATCACCGTCCAGGAGTCTTCGGTCAGATCATTGGGGTTGTCGTAGGTGCCCGCGGTGGTGCCGACCTCGTCGCGCACGTCGTTCCACTCCATGCAGGCAACCTGGCACGCCTTGCAGCCGATACAGCGGCTGACATCGATCAGCTTGGCCACGGGTTCGACCTCGTGACGCCCCTGAGGGGGCGTCGTGGTCGTGGCCGACCGGCGCAGGATATTTTGCGGATTGCTCATGTCCTGCCTCCTGTGGTGTCTTTTTCAACGTTGACCAGAAAGGATTTGAACTCCGGGGTCTGGGTATTGGCATCGCCCACGAACGGTGTGAGCGTGTTCGCCAGAAAGCCCTTCTTCGCCAGCCCCAGAAATCCCCAGTGAATGGGAATGCCGACCTGGTGCACGATGCGGTTCCCTACCGTGATCGCCTTGATGCGCTTGGTCACCACCGCCACGGCGCGAATATAGCCGCGCTTGGAGGAGACCCGCACCCAGTCGCCGGCCTGAATGCCCAGCTCGTTGCCCAGCGCCTCGCCGATTTCCACGAACTGCTCGGGCTGCACGATGGCGTTCAGATGCACGTGCTTGGTCCAGTAGTGGAAGTGCTCGGTCAGGCGGTACGTGGTGGCCGCATAGGGGTAGTCCTCCCAGGTGCCCATCATCGCCAGATCTTCGTCAAAGACTCGCGCCGCCGGGTTGTACCTGACCCGGTTGTTGCGCGGGAAGAGCAGGTTGCCTTCCGGCACCGGGCTTTCCAGGGGCTCGTAATGGGTGGGGAAGGGGCCTTCCGCCATGCCCTGGCTTGCGAACAGTTTGCCCACGCCTTCCGGGTTCATGATGAAGGGCATCTGGCCGCGGGTAGGGGGCGAGTCGACCGGGAAATCCGGAATGTCCGCGCCGGTCCAGCGGCGTTCGACGTTGTCCCACCAGATGAGCGACTTGCGATCGGACCACGGCGTGCCGTCCAGCTTGGCCGAGGCGCGGTTATACAGAATCCGTCGGTTGGCTGGCCACGACCAGGCCCAGCCCAGGGTCTGACCGATGCCGTAGGGGTCGGCGTTGTCGCGATTGGCCATCTGGTTGCCGGACTCGGTCCAGGAACCGGTGAAGATCCAGCAGCCGCAGGCGGTCGAGCCGTCGTCGCGAAGTTCACCAAAGCCTTCGAGCTGCTCTCCCATGCGACGCACCAGACGGCCGTTGATGTACAGATCGCTCAAGGCACGTCCGTTGTACTCCCGGGCGATCTCTTCCGGCGCGGGCTCTTCGGGTTTCTTGTAGTCCCAGGCCAGCCCGAGAATGGGGTCGGGGAAGGCCCCGCCTTCCTGCTCGTACAGCTCGCGCACGCGCATGAAGAGCGCGCCCATGATATGGGTGTCCGCGCGGGCCTCGCCGGGGCCGTCGGCGGCCGGGAAGTGCCACTGCAGCCAGCGGGCGCTATTGACCGTGGAGCCGGCGTCCTCGGCGAACGACAGCGCCGGCAGGCGGAACACCTCGGTCTGGATCTGGGCGGGGTCGACATCGTTGTACTCACCGGCGTTGCGCCAGAACTCGGCGGTTTCCGTGTTGAGCGGGTCGATGGAGACCAGATACTTGAGCTTCGAGAGCGAGCGCGACACCTTCGCCTTGTTGGGAATTGCCGCCAGTGGGTTGAAGCCTTGGCAGAAGTAGCCGTAGATCTCGCCTTTCGACATTCGGTTGAAGGTGTCGAGAATATCGTAGAGCGGCTTGTCGAGCTTGGGCAGCCAATCAAAGCACCACTGATTGTCTTCACGGGCGTTATCGCCATACCACGCCTTCATCAGGCTGATGAAAAAGGCGTCGGCGTTTTGCCAGTAGGAGACCTGAGCGGGTTGAAGCGGTAGCCGCCGCCGAGCGGTCAAGAAGGTGTCCAGGTCCTCTTCGTCATCCGTCGGGGCGGCAATATAGCCGGTCAACTGATTGGACAGCAGGCCAAGGTCGGTCAGTCCTTGAATGTTGGAGTGACCCCGCAGGGCATTGACCCCGCCGCCACGCAGGCCGATGTTGCCCAGCAGGAGCTGCACCATGCCGGCGGTACGGATGATCTGCGAACCCAGCGAGTGCTGGGTCCAGCCAAGCGCATACAAGAGCGTAGTGGTGCGATCCGGCGTGGCGGTGCCTGCCAGTGTTTCCCACACACGCATGATCTTGTCCACGGGTGTGCCGCAAATGGAGGAGACCATCTCTGGCGTATAGGCGTCGAAGTGCTCGCGCAAGAGCCGGTACACGCAGCGCGGGTGCGTCAGGGTGTCGTCTCTTAACGCAAAGTCGTCATCGCCGGTCTGATAGACCCAGTTCGCCTTGTCGTAGGAGCGCGTCTGTTCGTCGTAGCTGTCAAACAGGCCCTCCTCGAAGCCGAAGCCTTCATCGACCAGAAGCGCCGCGTCGGTATAGTTGAGCACGTATTCGTGCTGGATCTGGTCGGTATCGATCAGATAGCGGATGAGCCCGCCCAGAAAGGCGATATCCGTACCGGTACGAATCGGCGCATAGAAATCCGCCACCGAGGCGGTACGCGTAAAGCGTGGGTCCACCACCAGAAGCTGGGCGTTATTGTGCTCTTTCGCTTCGGTTACCCAGCGAAAGCCTACCGGGTGGGCTTCTGCGGCATTTCCCCCCATGACCAGAATGACATCAGCATTGCGAATATCGACCCAGTGGTTCGTCATCGCACCACGACCAAATGTTGGGGCAAGACCTGCCACCGTTGGTCCGTGTCAAACGCGCGCCTGGTTGTCGAAGGCCAGCATGCCGAAGCTTCTCACCACCTTCTGGGTGATGTATCCCGCTTCGTTGGAGGAGGCCGAGGCGGCCAGAAAGCCGGTGGTCGTCCAGTGGTTGACTGTGCGGCCTTCGTCATCGGTTTCGACGAAGTTTTCGTCGCGGTCGGCTTTCACGTGACGAGCGATGCGCTCGATCGCCTCGTCCCAGGAAATGCGCTTCCACTCGTGGGTGCCGGGCTCGCGAACTTCCGGGAATTCCAGGCGCGAGGGGCTTTTCACGTAGTCGAGCAGGCCCGCGCCCTTGGGACACAGCGCCCCGCGGCTCACCGGGTGGTCCGGGTCGCCTTCGATGTGAATGATTTGCTGGTGGGCATTTTTCGCCTCGTCGCCGCGACTGTAGATCAGCACCCCGCAGCCTACCGAGCAGTAGGTGCAGATGTTGCGCGTCTCTTTGGTGTGCGTCAGCTTGAAAGGGCGAATGGAGGAGGCGGCGGCTTCCGGGGAGAACCCCATCATCGCCATGCTGGAGGTGGCAAGCCCCGCCGCCCCCAGCTTGAAAAACCCGCGTCGGGTCACTTGAATCGTCATGGTCTCACCTCTGCGTCGGGGTCATACCGGGTAGGCAGGGTGCCAATTGCGCTGGTTCATGGTCAGGTTGACTGCCAAAACGCCTGGCCTCAATGCTCGTCAGTATCGATACGGTCTTGGTGCTGAATTATGCGGTCTTCTTTGAAATTACCTTATCATTTATCAATAGTAGACGTGCCTGAATTACATTCAACGTTAGGCTAGGTGTGCTTTTTTGAAGCGGCTGAAGACCCGCTTGATGAGCCGCTGTCGTGAGAGGTGTCAATCAGGGATAAGAATGCATCTACCACCCGGTTGGGGCGCCTGTCCCGGCGGGTAATCAGTACAAATGGAATGCGGTAGCTACGGCGGGAACCATGCCTGGAACTATGTTGAGAGCTATGTTGAGAGCTGGGCTGGTCGGCGTGCAGTGCGCGCATCTTCCCGGCGTTGACCCACTGCGCTGCCACGTGCGCCGGTAAGAAACCGATGTAGCGCCCCGTCAGAATAAGAAAGGCCGTTCCTTCCCGGTCAGAGGCCGAGGCGCGTGGCGTCAGAGCCGAGTGGGCCTGGCGGGCATCGACAGGTAACGGGTAGCGCGGCGTCACTGCGGGGGCATTGTCGATTTCATCGCTTTCCAGTGTCTCGTCGTCGCGCTCGAAAAACCCATGTTCCGCCCCACAGTAAAGGTAGGACGGCTCGTCGTAGAGCCAGAGGGTTTCCAGGCTGGCGGGCAGGTTTACCGCAGGCACCACACCTACATGCAGGTGGCCATCCATGACGCTGCGAATGACGGCGTCCGAAGGGGCCATATGAATATTGACGTCGACCTCACTGTGGCGCGTGGCAAGTTCACTCAAGGCCTGGGTGACGTTCATCGCCGGCAGCGTCACCAGATTATCGGTGATCCCGATATTCAACTCGCCCTTGATCGTATGGTGGAGGGTGTTCATATCGCTTCTGAAGGTTTCTAGAGCGCTCAGCAGGGTGAAGCCCGCCTGATAAAGCTCCTTGCCTTCTTCGGTGAGACTGAACCCGCCACGGCCACGCTGGCAAAGCGAAAACCCGACGCGTCTTTCCAGGTCGCTCATATGCTGACTGATGGCCGAGCGGCTGATGCCGAGGGTAGTCTCGGCCGCGGTAAAACCGCGGCATTCGACTACCGTGTTGAAGACCCGAATCAAGCGAATCTCGTAGTCGCTCATCTGTCCAAGCGATGCCATGGCCACCTCTTGCTGTATACAACGACCTTTTTTAACAGATCATTTACAATAAAATCGATTTATATCGAAGCTACCACGCCGCTACCGGGCAAGGCCATGCGTCTGGAGGATGATACCTTCACGATGTTGGCCGCTTTTTGCAGCGGTTTGCAGGATTTTTGAAAAAGGCATACACGTAATGTCCGTTTTACCGGATACCTCCCCTTCAGCTGTTGTCGATCATGTGTTCATTCGTTATTCGCGAAAGCGGGCCATCGTGCTTTACGTCCTCGCGCTTGTTTTCATGGCTGGCCTGTTCGCCTGGCTCTTGTTCGAACAGTATGACCAGGAGATGAAGTCGGCCACCACGCGAATGCAGGCCCGGGCAAGCGTGGTGGCCCAGTGGTCCCAGGGCGTGCTCGGTCAAAGCGAGCAGGCACTTTTCAGTCTTGCCGAGCTGGTCACCCTGTTCGATGAGCCTGGGGGACGTAACCGCTTAGCCCTCGAGCAAGCCGTGATCAATCTGGCCGAGCAGGTGCCGTCGATTGACGAAATGGGCGTGCTGGATGTTTCGGGGCGGGTGGTGTTGAGCAGTGACGAGCGTTATCTGGGGGAGCTTTACCACGATACCGACTTCTTCAGAGCGTTCGGAGGGGGCGGTCTGACACGTCTGGTGTCTACGCTGCAGCGCTCCCCCAAAGACGACCTGTTCTATCTCTACAATGCCCGGCGGATAAACGACCTTCAGGGCGAATTCGCCGGTATTGTCGTTTCCCGTATCAGACCGCAGTTCTTTGCCGATGAGCTTTTGAATCTCAGCATGGGGGAAGGAGAGATTATCGCCCTGATCGATGCCGACCTTCGGTTCATCGCTCGTTATTCTCATCCCAGCAGTGACGTTACGGTAGGACAGCAACTGACCCTGCCCACTGACTGGCAGTGGCTGGGCTCCGATGAGCCGGGGCGAACCTTTATCCTGCGCTCGCCCATCGATCAACGCGAGCGTCTTTTTCAACTGCAGCGGGTGGGCGACTACCCGGTGTACGCGGTGGTAGGCGTCGATCTTGAAAGCCTGCGCACGGGCTGGTACGACCGCGCGATGGCGCTTTGCATCATCTGGCTTCTGGTGGCACTGCTCGGCGGCTGGGGGCTTCGTCACTACTTGAACCGGCTGACACTCTCGCAGCTTTTGCAGACACGGGTGGAGGAGCGCGAAGCCGCCCGGGCCCAGGCCCAGGAGCGTGAGACGCGGCTCAATGCGCTGGTCAACTCGCTGCAGGATCTGATCTTTGTATTCGATGAGCAAGGACGCTTTCGCTATATCCACGCCATTCATCATCACCAGCTGTTGATCGACCCTGACAAGGCGCTGGGCGTACATTTTTCCAATATCCTTCCCAAGGAGTTGACGACCTCCTTTGACGCGATTTTCGAGCGAGTGGGGCGGCTGGGCGAAGTGGAAACCTTCGAATACCCGCTCTTTCTGGAGGGTCGCCACTGCCACTTTCATTCCACGGTCAGCCCCCTGATCGACAGCAGCGAAGCGTTCAACGGCGTGCTCTGCGTGGTTCGTGATATTACCGAGGACAAGAAGCTGCAGGCGGAACTCCGGATTGCGGCCGCCGCCTTTCAGACGCATCTGGGCATTCTGATTACCGACAAGCAAGGTATCATCTTGAAAACCAACGATACCTTCAAGCGGATTACCGGCTATAGCGATGCTGAAATGGTGGGCAAGACCCCTCGGATGTTCAGCTCCAACCACCATAGCGCGGCGTTTTACCGCGAGCTCTGGAAACGCGTGGATCAGACCGGCAACTGGGAAGGCGAGATCTGGAACCAGCGCAAGAATGGCGAGCTGTTTCCCGAATGGATCACCATCAGCGCGATTCACGATGAAAGCGGTCAGCTCAGCCATTACGTAGCCACCATCAGCGATATCAGCGAGCGCAAGGCGGCAGAGCAGGAGATCCATCAACTGGCGTTTTATGACCCGCTGACCAGCCTGACCAACCGGCGTCTTTTCATGGACCGCATGGAGGCTGCCTTGAAAGAGCTGAACCGCCATCAGCGCTATGGAGCGCTGATGCTTTTCGATATCGACAACTTCAAGGAGATCAACGATACCCAGGGGTATCAAGCAGGCGACCAGCTCTTGCAAGGCGTGGCCCAGCGGCTTTTGCGGACACTGCGCGATACCGATACGCTGGCCCGGCTGGGGGGGGACGAGTTCGCCGTGCTGGTCGAGGGGGTGGACACCAGCCTGATGCAGACAAAGCAGCTGGCTGAGGGCATCGTCGACAAGCTGCTGGCCACGCTTTCCGAGCCGATCCGGTTGAAAGACAGCCTGGTGACGATTACCGTCAGCGCCGGCGTCACGATGATCTCCAGTGACCAGCAAGGCGCGGATGACTATCTGCAACAGGCGGACATGGCGCTTTCCCAGGCCAAGAGCAGCGGGCGCCAGGCGCTACGCTTTTTCAACCCTTACATGCAGGCGGAACTCCTGGCTCGGGTGCGCCTGGAATCCGACCTTCGCCAGGCGGTGATCTTCAAGCAGTGGCAACTTTACTATCAGCCCCAGGTGGATGCCCAAGGGGTGTTGACTGGCGTGGAAGCGCTTCTACGCTGGCAGCACACCGAGCGTGGCGTGGTCTCGCCGGGAGAGTTCATGCCGCTTCTGGAAAGCTCCGGGCTGATCAATGAAGTGGGTGAGTGGATACTCGAACAGGCCTGCTGGCAGCTTCTTGCATGGGCGGGGCATCCGGTATTTGGCTCGCTGACCATTTCGGTGAATATCAGTCCGCTGCAGTTTCGCGAGGCGAGTTTCATCGATCGGGTCGAAAGCGTATTTGCGCGGACCCGGGCGCCTCTTGAGCAGTTGAAGCTGGAGGTGACCGAGTCGCTCTTCGTCGAGGCGCCAAGCGAGGTGCGCGAGACGATGCTGCGTCTCAAGGCCAGCGGCGTTCGCTTCTCGCTGGATGATTTCGGCACCGGCTACTCATCGCTGGCCTACCTGGCACAGCTGCCGCTTGACCAGCTCAAGGTGGATCAGTCCTTCGTGCAGCAGGTGCTGACGAGTTCGGCCAACGCCGCCATCGTGGAAAGTACCATCGCCCTTGCCAAGAGCCTCAACCTGGACGTGATCGCCGAGGGCGTGGAAACCCAGGCGCAGCACGATTGGCTGTTCGACCACGGCTGCTTTGCCTATCAGGGGTATTTCTTCGGCCGGCCCATGCCGGTGGCGCTACTCGAAGAGCAGGCGCTGCGTATACCCGACGATCTAGATGATCGGACGTAAGCGCTCGAGCAGCTGTGCCCGGCTGAGCGCCTGGCTCTCCTCGTCGGGGGCGATCACCTCCACCCGAGAGTCCTGGCGCCATGCGCTTGCCTCGACACTGAGCGTGCCCTGGGTGCGGTCAAGCCGCTTCCAGCCGTCCAGGGTATGAAATACCCCCTTGGCACGGGCCTCTGTGGGCAGCGCCGACAGGGCCATGGCCAACTGGTCGAGGTCGAACCGGTCGTCTGGATGCCAGCGAAGCCCGGTGCTTGAATAGCCCAGGGCGCTGGCAGTTTCGCAGGCTGGCGCACCAGGGGACGGCAGCACATCGAAAAAGCCGCCTTCTAGGGAGGGCGGCGCTTCAAGCGCCTGATGCTCGGCGGGCATGGCGATGTCCTTGCCCGCCGCCTGGCCGCTTCGGGTCAAGCGCGCAAGGGGCAACGCACCGTCAGCGCCGCTGTGTACCCATTTGGGGGCGGGCCAGAGGGTGTCGATAAATGCATGTCCACGCGCTCGCTGCTCGGGGCTTGCCTGCTCCACCATGGTGAGTACCACGGCATCCGCCACGGCCAGCTGGTCGTTGAAGGTATCGTGCTCGCGCACCCGAGCCTCGTCCAGCCGGCGCGGGTCGAGCGTTGCGATGATGTCGCGTACCTGAAGGACCGAGGCGAAGGCCTCGCCTCTGAGAAGATCCAGAAGGCCCGCTGGATGACCCAGGCCGGAAGGCTCGATAATCAGTCGGTCGGGCTTGGTGCGGGCAAGAAGATTCACCAGCGCCGCCTGAAGTACGAACGCAAGCTGGCAGCAGAGGCAGCCGCCGGGCAGGCCCTTCACCACGACATCGTCGCGGTGTTCGAACATCGCCTGGTCGATGGCGATCTGGCCGAACTCGTTGACCAGAATCGCCCAGGTTTCGTCCACAGGCTTTTGCTCGATCAGGCTGTGGATAAGCGTGGTCTTGCCGCTGCCCAGAAAGCCGGTCACTATATGGGTGGGAATGAGCGTCGCCACCAAGGCCTAGCCCCCTGTCATGTTCATGAACCGCACCACCTGCACGTCGCCGTCGGTGGTGAAGTGGTGGCGCTCGGGCTTGAGCGGCAGCGCGTCGATGATCGCCTTCTTGAGCGCGGCCATGTCGCCGGGATGGCGGCGCATCACTGCGCGAAGATCCACCGAGTGTTCGTTACCCAGACACAGCAGAAGCCGCCCCTCCACCGTTACCCGTACGCGATTGCAGCTGTCGCAGAAATTATGGCTGTGCGGCGAGATGAATCCGACGCGGCTGTCACTGTCGGCCATTTTAAAATAGCGGGAAGGGCCGGGCGTCGTCACCGTGCTCGGGGTCAGCGGGTAGCGGGCCTCGATCAGTGCCTTGACGTCATCGCTTGAATAGAAGGTTTCCGCCCGGGAGTGATCCGACACGTCGCCCAGCGGCATTTCCTCGATGAAACTGATATCGAGGCCCTCGCGGCGGGCGAAGTCGACCAGATCCAGCACTTCGTCGTCGTTGCGCCCTTTTAGAATGACCGCGTTGAGCTTGATGCGCTCGAAGCCCGCCTCCTTTGCCGCGCGAATGCCATCGATCACCTTGTCCAGATCGCCGGTGCGGGTCAGTGCCTTGAAACGCTCCGGGTCGAGGGAATCGAGGCTTACGTTGAGTCGTTTGAGTCCGCCATCGAAAAGTCGCTTGGCGTGCTTTCTGAGCCCGGCGCCGTTGGTGGTCATGGTGAAGTCGTCGAGCCCCGGCAGGGCGCCGATCTCGTCGACCAGCTCTTCGATGTTTTTACGTACCAGCGGCTCGCCGCCGGTCAGGCGAATCTTTTCAACGCCAAGCTCGGTAAATGCCCGGGCGACGGTGGAGAGCTCTTCCAGTGTGAGCACCTGCGCGCGGGGGAGAAAGGTCATCTCCTCGCTCATGCAGTAGACACAGCGAAAGTCGCAGCGGTCAGTGACTGAGATCCGTACGTAGTTGACCCGGCGGCCAACGCTGTCAATCAGTTGCTCGGTCATTGCCATCTCGATAAAGCCTATGGATATAAAACCTGTGAAGACTGGGCACTTCAAGCCCCGGTCCATGAAACCAGACCTGCCGGTTAAAGCAGGGCAGGCGATTGCGCCTCGCTTAGCGGCTGGATCAAGACTATATCGCCTGGGGCGGCAGCGTCCTGATCTGCATCAAGCTCGATCAAGCAGTTGGCCGTTACCATGGAGGTTAGCATACCCGAGCCTTGAGCTCCGGTTGTGCGAACATGGAGTGTCCCATGAACGTCGCAGCGGTAGACACCGCGAATCAGATCGGTACGCGCCAGACGACCCTCCAAGGGGGTTTCCAGCACGGCCCTTAAACGCTTGGGCGGGTGCGCCACCTGTCCCTGCAGGCGTTTGAGAAGCGGCGCGACAAACTGGTGAAAGGTCACCATCGCCGCCACGGGGTTGCCGGGCAGGCCGACAAAGGGCGTCTGGTTCTCCCCCAGATAGCCGCACGCCATCGGTTTTCCCGGCCGCAGTGCTACCTGCCAGAATACCAGTCGGCCCAGCCTTTCCAGCGCTACCCGCGTGAAATCCATGGGTCCGGCGGAAACCCCGGCACTGGTCAGTACCAGATCGCTCTTGGCGGCGGCCTCGCCAAGCGCCTTTTCGATGACGTCGGCATCATCGGGCAGTATGCCCAGATCAAGCGCGGTGGCACCGTGCTCATGCAAGAGCCCCATCAGCGTGAAACGGTTGGCGTCGAAAATGCCGGCGTGGGGCAGCGCCTTGCCCGGGGCGGTCACTTCGTTGCCGGTCGAGAAAAGCGCGACCACCGGGCGTTTGATCACGCTCACCCGGGCAAAGCCGAGCGAGGCGATTAGCCCGAGCGAGGCGGCGTCCAGTCGGGCGCCCGCGGCAAGCACCGTGCTACCGACGGCGATATCCTCCCCGGCCTGGCGCACGTTCTGGCCTGCTTCTACCCGCTCGGGGGCCTGAATCGTCACCGTGGAGCCGTGTTCTTCCAGCTGCTCGCTGGCAATCACGGTGTCGGTGCCTGGGGGCAGTGGCGCGCCGGTGGTAATACGCACGCATTCGCCCGGCGCCGGCGCGCCTTCAAAAGCCTGGCCGGCAAATGCGCTGCCGGCCAGCGGCCAGTGCGTTCGGGTAGCGTCAGACCAGGCAAGTGCAATGCCGTCCAGGGCAGCATTGGTGTGCCGGGGCACGTTGATCGACGCGGTCACCGGGGCGGCGAGAAGCCGGCCATGGGCGGCTTCCAGTGAGACGTCTTCGACACCTACGCTGCATGTAATCAGCGCGGTCAGCGCCTGGCGCGCCTTCTCGACGCTCAGCGGGGCATGTTCCAGCTCGAAGCAGGAAAGCGTCATGGTCGCTCCTTGCGTATCGCGGCGCGGCCCAGCTCCAGGCGCTGCTTTTCCTCTTCACTGTTGAGGTTGATAAACGCCTCCTTGACGTCCGACATGTCCACGGTTCGGGCGTCATGGCGCTCGTACCAGTGCCCCAGCTTGCGCTCGCCCCGGGCCAGAAAAGCCCCCAGGTCCTCGGCCAGCGAGGTCGCCATGAGCGCAACCGTCGGATGGCGGCGCTCGCCGTCAAAGGCCACGGCAATGAGGCGGTCACCGATGGCTGCCACCATGCGCTCGACGAGGTTGTCCGGCAGTAGCGGCGTATCGCAGGGCACCACCATCAGCCACGGTGTTCCGGCAGCCTTCAGACCGCTGTAGATACCCATCAATGGCCCGTGAAAGCCGGGTTCGACATCCGGGATCACGCGGTGGCCGAACAGCGAATAGGCATCCGCGTTACGGTTGGCGCTGATGAGCAACTTGGCCACGTGGCCCTCGAGGCGCTTCAGGGCGTGGGTGAACAGCGGCAGGCCTTCAAAAGGCTCGAGGCCTTTATCGCGCCCGCCCATTCGCCGGCCTTCGCCGCCAGCCAGGATGATACCGGTCAGTTCGTGTTGGGCGATCATTGGGTTGCCTTGCGCGTGGTCAAGGCCCCGCATCATGCGGCGGCCAGAGTTGATAACGTTGCCGGTCTTGCCTGTAGACTCGGGGCAAGCGCTAGTGCCCGAGACCTGACCATATTCGCAACAGTGGTGGCGTTTTTAAAGCACGTCTTTTGATATGCTGGCAAAGGCACCGCACTCAAGGAGATATCATGCAAGCGTTCAACGACTTTGACCAGACCACCCAGACCGAGCTCGAAGCCGCCGCCTTTCGCAGGCTGCTGGCGCATCTGGACGACAACAAGGATGTTCAGAACATCGATTTGATGATCCTGGCGGACTTTTGCCGCAACTGTCTCTCCAAATGGCTGGTGAGTGCCGCCGAGGAGCGCGGCGAGGCGCTGGATATGGACGCTGCCCGGGAGTACGTCTACAAGATGCCCTACAGCGAGTGGAAGGCCCACCATCAGGGCAAGGCAACGCCGGAACAGCTGGCTGCGCTCGAGGCGCGCCAGGCCCAGAAAAGCCTGAAGGAGTAGTACGTTGGAGACAATGGAGGCGTTAAATATCGCGGTGCTGACCGTATCGGACACCCGTACCGAGGAGGATGACCGCTCCGGGGGGCTGCTGGTGGAGCGTCTTGAAGGCGCCGGCCATCGCCTGGTGGAAAAGCGTATCGTGGTAGACGACATGTACCGCATTCGCGCCGTGGTGGCCCAGTGGATCGCCGAACCCGAGGTGCAGGTGGTGATCACCACCGGTGGTACCGGCTTTACCGGGCGCGATTCCACGCCGGAGGCGGTGTCTGTACTATTCGACAAGGAGATTCAGGGCTTTGGCGAGCGCTTTCGTCAGCTAAGCGGTGACGAGATCGGCAGCTCCACCATTCAAAGCCGCTGTGTGGGCGGGCTTGCCAACAAGACCGTGATCTTCTGCTTGCCGGGCTCCACCGGGGCGTGTCGTACCGGCTGGGACAGACTTCTGGCCGAGCAGCTCGACAGCCGCCACAAGCCCTGCAACTTCGCCAACCTGGTGATCCCCGGGCGAGGCCAGCATGGCTGAGCTTGTCCCCATCGAGCATGCGCTTTCGGCGCTGCTGACCGACGTTACCCCGCTTAACGCCGAACGTATCCCGCTTGTCGAGGCCGCCGGCCGGGTACTGGCCGCCCCGGTCATGGCCACGCTTGATGTTCCCGCTTTCGATAACAGCGCCATGGACGGCTACGCCCTGCGTGCGGCCGAGGCGGGTGGGTGGTTGCCGGTGACCCAGCGTATCGCCGCGGGAAGCCCCGCCGAGGCGCTTGAACCGGGGAGCTGTGCTCGTATCTTCACCGGCGGCGAGATCCCGCCGGGCGCCGATTGCGTGGTGATGCAAGAAGAAGTCGAGCGCGACGGCGCGCGCGCGTGGATTCCTGGGGGTATATCGCCAGGCAATAACGTGCGTCGCCGCGCCCGTGACGTTGCTCGGGGCGAAACGCTGCTCGTGGCCGGTACACGGCTGAACGCCGCGGCGCTGGGGCACCTGGCCGGGCAGGGGGTCAGTCACGTAGAGGTGACGCGCAAGCCTTGCGTGGCGCTGCTGTCAACCGGTGACGAGGTAATCGAGCCGGGAACACCCTTGAAGCCGGGACAGATTTACAACAGCAACCGACCGATGCTCAAGTATGCGCTGGAAACCTTCGGGGCCGAGGTAGTCCACCTTCAGAGCGTGCCCGACAGCGCCGAGCAGACGCGTGAGTGCCTGACCCGGGCCGCCACCCTGGCCGATGTGGTGATCACCACCGGCGGGGTGAGCGTAGGCGAGGAGGATCACGTGAAGCACGCGCTGCAGACCCTTGGCCAGCTGGATCTCTGGCGCCTGGCGATTCGCCCGGGCAAACCCCTGGCGCTGGGGCGTCTGCCCCGAGGCGATGGCAGTGCGGCGCGCTTTGTGGGGCTTCCCGGCAATCCGGTTTCAAGCTTTGTCGGGGCGTGGCTTTTTCTGCGCCCGTTGATGGGGGCGCTGCTCGCCTGTCCGGCGCTTGAAACGCTTGCTCGCCTCAAGGCTACCGCGACGTTTTCCACTACCACCGGGCCGCGCCAGCACTATATGCGTGTGACGCTGGCCTTTACGGAGGCGGGCATCCAGGCGAGCGCCTTTGCCGACCAGGACTCCTCGGTGCTTTCTTCTTGTGTCGGCGCGGATGCCTTTGCCGTGATCGATCCGCACCAGACGGTGAACCCGGGCGATACGCTAACGTGTCTTTGGCTTGCCCCCTGACCTATCGGGGGAGAGCCACGAGGCCTGTAAAAGCCAAAGGCCTGCGCGCTGATCCTCTATGGCAAGACCGCAAAGGGCAGGAATCGAGCGGCGTGCCTGAATCAGTGCCGGCAGGGGGTGAAGGGTCTGGGCGGTCCATTCGAGAAGCTCGACATTGCCTTCCACGCCCAACTGCCACGCGCCCTGTGCATCCATGAGGGTCAGCCAACGGGTGGGGGCGTTGCCGGCTGCCTCGGGGCACAACAGGTGGGCTGCCGCTACTTGTCGTTCGCCTTCGCCGTGCGGCGTCAGGCGCAGGACCTGGCTGGCCTCCAGGGCAAAACGGTGAGGGCCGGCGAAGAACGTGACCAGCGCCACACGGTCCATGCTCAGCCCTGGCCTGCCTGGAACGCCGTCAGCATCGCTTCAGCGTCCAGCACCGTGGTCGTCTCGTGCTCGCCGCTTTGAATCAGCGCGCTGACGAAGGGCCTGAGCGTATGGGCCAGCGTATCGGGGGGCGGTTTCAACGCACTGATGTTCACCTCGCAGACATCATCCAGCTGATCGATGCGTATGCCGGTTCTCATGGCGCCAGCGTGAACCAGCAAGATCATGCCGGCGCGCTCGTTGGGGGGGAGACCCAGAAGAGATCTGATGGTGATGACCGACTCGATCACCCCGCGCAGATGAATGACCCCTTCGATGGTGGCGGGAAGCCCGGGCACGAAGTAGACGCTTTGATCGCCGCTCAGAATTTCACTGACCGCGCTTCCGGGGAGCGCGAAACGCTGCCCCTCCAGGCGAAAGAGCACCAGTTGCCGGGTCGGTTCGTCCAGCTCGATGTGCTTTTGCGCCTCGCGCTGCCGGGCAAGGGCCTGTTCCAGGCTAGGAGGTGACGGCTGGGTCATGGGCTGAACCGGGCGTGATGAGCGTCCGGGCTGATCGCGATCTGGTTGCGCCCGCGGTTCTTGGCGCGATAAAGCGCGCGATCGGCGCTGAGCCGCAGCGCCTCGGTGGACGAATGGACTGGAAAGGCGCTGATACCCACGCTGAAAGTGCAGTTGAAGCGCGCCTCGCCTGCGTGGAAATCCACCTGTTCGAAGTCCTGGCGCAGCTCGTCGATCAAGTCGGCGGCGGTCTGGGCGCTCACCCCCTTGAGCAGAATGACGAACTCCTCCCCGCCGTAGCGGCCGATGATGTCCGAAACCCGCAGGCGAGTCTTGAGCATCCGCGCCAGCGTAATGATGACCTGATCACCGGCCAAATGGCCGTAGGTGTCGTTCACTTCCTTGAAGTGGTCGATATCGATCATCGCCAGGGCGTGCTGGCTGTCATCGCGAAACGCTTGAGCCAGCGTTCGCGTAATCAGATCCGTGGTGGTGCTGTGGTTGTAGAGCCCGGTCATGCTGTCCTGGGTCATCAGCGAGCGCAGATGCCTTAACCTTTCGGCGCGAAGCCTGACCGCCGCTACCAGGTCGTCGGGCTCCACCGGCTTGGTAATGAAACCCTCTACCCCTGCGGTCATGGCCGTCAGCTGCTTCTGGCTGTTGGTTTCACCGGAGAGATAGATGATCGGCAGGCCCACATGTTCAGACTGCTGGCGAATGATGCCAGCAAGCTCCTCCCCCGTGCAGACCGGCATGTACATATCCACCAGCATCAAGTCGGGACTGAAGTACTCGAGGGCCTTCAGCGCTTCACAGGGATGATGCGCCTGATGAACGACCATGCCGGCCCGTTCAAGCAGCAGCGCGTGATAGGCGGCTGCCTCCGGTTCGTCGTCGACCACCAGTACGCGCAAGGGCTCATCGTCCAGGGGCATGGTGATCTCGTCCACGGCAAGCATCAAGTCCAGCGGTTTGACAGGCTTGGTGAAGTAGCCACTGCAGCCGGCCCGCACCGCGCTCAACCGGGAGTTGAAATCCCCATAGGCGGAAAGCACGATGGCGGGCAGGCGCTCGCCGGTAAGCTTGTTCAGGCTGGTCAGGGTCTCGGTACCGGCGGTGTTTCCCTGGGGGAAGTGCACATCCATGATGATGGCGTCGGGGCGGCGCGCCAGAACGGCGTTGAAAAAGCTCTGCGTGTCCACGAAATGGATCACTTCATGGCCGAAACAGCGCAGGTGGTGCAAAAGCTGGCTCACCTGATCGGGCTCGTCGTCGCAAAGATAGATCAGCTGCTGACGATTATTGCGTTCTTGGGCGCCAGCGCTGGCGAATTCCACCGTGTTGAACGACGCCAGCGAGTTCGAGGGCGCCTTGTATTGCCGCAGGTACTGCTGCTCCTGGGTAAGCTTATGCAGCAGTGCATCAAGAGTGTGATCGATTTGATCGGGGGTCGATGCCACGGCAAGCAGCTCTTCCCCTTGATGGGCCAGGGCGGCGATCCGCTCGAACCCCAATGAACGTCCAGTGCCTTTCAAGCTATGAAAGAAGCGGTGAAGCTCCGGCGACAGACGTGCCCGCGACTCGGTCGACGCCTTGCTCTGCTGCCACTGCTCGGTGGTGAGCTGCAGGCGAGTGGAAAGCTGCTCAATAAAGCGCTGGCGTAACTCATTGATTTTATCGTGCAGTGTCAGGGCAGGGGACGACATCAAATTACCTGTACTCAAGAACGAGGCGACGAAAGCCGGCCAGGTGCAAACATTTCATGGAGTATTCAACCCTGTCATCGGCTGTTCAACGCCTGGGCGGCGGTCTGACCAAGGGTCTGCGCCAGATCCGCATTCTTTTGCAGACAGGCGGTAAGGCCGGGCGTATCAGTCAGCGCGTCCTTGGGCACATTCCCTGTCAACAAGACAAAGGGAAGCGTCAGGCCCTGCTCTCTGAGCATTGCACATAGCTCCAGGCCGTTGATCAACGGCATATACATATCGCTGACGATCAGTGCGATATCCGGATGCTCTTCAAGCTGCGTGACAGCCTCCATCGCGTTGGATGCCAGGATGGGCTGGTAGTGTTGCGATGCCATGATGGCAGCGGTCATTTCGCCGGCCAGCGAGTCATCGTCAACGACTAGAACTTGCATGACGCTCCTTTTCATTCAATCGCACACTAATCATTCAACGGACACTAATCATTCAATCAGACACTAACCCAGCAAGGCTTTCAGCGTATCCACCAGGCTATTTTGATCAAAACTGTCTTTGACGATGTAGGCATCGGCGCCTACTTCGATACCGCGCTGTCGGTCGGCTTCCTTTTCGCGGGACGTAATGATGATGATCGGGGTATGTCGATAGCCGTCATTGTCACGTAATCGTGCCGTGAGTGTAAAACCGTCCATCGCCGGCATCTCCACATCCGTCAATACCGCATCGAAAGGGGCAGCCAGCGCCTTGTTCAGGCCGTCCCGGCCGTTTTCAGCAAGTACAACCTGATAACCCCACGCCTCGAGCACATCCTTTTCGATCTCCCGAGTATAGAGGGAATCATCCACGACCAGGATTCGATGTAAAGCAGGGGTGGTAAGTTCCTGAGATTGAGAGTAATGGGAGATTTTTTTAACTTCCATTAATAATGAAGGAACATGAAGCAGGCTGACAAGGGCGTTCTGCCCCACACTCACCATGGCCGACACCAGCGGCAAGTGGCGAAGGTGAGCGGGCAGAGGCTTGATCACCATGTCTCGCTCGTCGACCAGCTCATCCACAATGAGCGCAAGCTTCTGAGGCCCTTGGTGCACAATGACCAGAAGGACCCGGTCGGCGAGTTGGGTGGGGGCTTCGTCAAGACCTATCAGCCTGGCAAGCGATGCCACGGCAATGAACTCGTCACGCAGATTGAGCGTGAGCTGCCCCGCCGCTTCGATAAGGTGGCAAGACGAGGTTTCCATAAGCTCCGTGACGTAAGGCGCGGTGAATCCAAGGGTGTGCCCGCCGGCGCTGACCAGCAGTACGCGCATCCGGGCAAGCGATAGCGGCAGGCGCAGCGTGAACGCACTCCCTCTGCCCGACTCGCTTGCGACACGCACATCGCCACTGAGCTCATCGACGACCGTGCGTTTGACCGCGTCCATGCCCACCCCCCGGCCGGACATGTCGGTAATCATCGACTGGGTGGAAAAACCCGCTAAGAAGATCAGCTCAAGCGTTTCTTGTTCGCTCAAGGTGAGCAACTGCTCTTCGTTGATCAATTGACGGGACAGTGCTTTTTGTCGAACGGCTTCGATATCGATACCCGCGCCGTCGTCGCGAAGCTCGATAACCACCCAGCTCCCGTCCTGCCATGCTTTGAGCGTGATGAGCCCTTTCGGGGGTTTACCCAGGCGGCGACGGCCTTCGGGCGTTTCAAGGCCGTGATCCAGCGCGTTTCTCACAAGATGGACCAAGGGCTCGGAGAGGCGGTCGATCATTTGCCGATCAAGCTCGATCTCGCTGCCCTGGGCGCGGCACACGGCCTTTTTCCCGAGCGTATGGGCCAGGTCCCGAGTCATCTGGGAAAGCGGATCAAAGACGACGCCAAGCGGCAGCATTCGCATCTGTAGTGCCCGGTCGTGCAGGTCGCTCATCAGTGCATCCTGACTGAGCACGCTGTCTTTAAGATCACGGTTGAATGACTGAAAAGGGCGCTGCTGCTCCTTGGCCAGCGACGCGCTCAACGTGCGTGCCTGCTCCACCAGATCATGCAGGTGGTGATGGGCCGAGAGCACCTCGCCCATCAAACGGATCACGTCGTCCAGGCGCTCCAGGCGAACCCGAACGGTATCGCTCAGGCGAAGCTGATGGGCCAAGGCCTCACCCGTTGATGCGGTGGTTACTGCGTGGTGTGGGACGAGGACTTTCCTGGCGAGGGTGGGCTCTGTATCCTCGAAAGCGGCTCTAGCGCTTTCCAGCATGGCGTGGCAAAGGGCGGGGTCGGCATCAAGAAGCTCGTCCGCTGGATGGCCTTGTGCCAGGCAGTCGATCTGGTTCTCCATGACGTCGATTGCCTGGGTCAATAGCTCGATGACGTCCGGAGTTATCGTTCGCACCCCATCGCGCAGCGCACTCAGAAGCTCTTCGGTACTATGGGCAAGTGCGGCTATGGCGTTCAAGCGCAGCATGCGCGAGGAGCCCTTGAGCGTATGCACCGCTCGAAACAGGGCATTGATCTGCTCTGACGAGTGATCGCCGCGCTCGAGCGCCAGAAGACCTTCTCTCAAGCGCGGTAGATGCTCTCTTGCCTCTTCGACAAACCGTTCGATAAAGCGTGAAATATCAAAGGCCATCAATCCACCTCGTGCACAAAAAAGTCTGCATTCAGATAACGCTTGGCTAAAAACCGTGCGTCACCCGGTGGGATGGGCGAGGCGATGACCGTTAATCCCCCCTTCGAGACAGGGCTTGCCTCAAGCAGACGCAGTGTCGCCTCGTAACCCCGTCTGGGTTGACAGGCGGTCTTGGGCAACTCATCCAGGCGAAAAAGCTCTGCCTGATAAAAGTGCGCCGGCCAGCATTCCGGCACTGCGTAAATTGCGCGTTTGAAGTATTCATACGCCCGTTGTGCCTTCTTTTGCCAGCGGGCTACCAGCCCCGCCAGCAGCAGTACATCCACGCTCCAGGGCTTTTCATCTAAAAGCGCTGTCAAAAGCACCTCGGCGTCGTCGAAGCGGTTATGATCAAGGCACTCGAGAGCCGTTTGAACGCGCTGTTCAAACGACACCAATGACGAAGGCAATGGCGCCTCAGGACCCTCGGGAGAGGCAAGGCCCGGTGCTGCGGGGGAGGGCGTTTCCGGGGCGGACTCGACGAAGGCCGCGCTTGGCACCGCATCGCCAGGGTCGTGGGCCGTGGCTGCGGATTGGCGAAAGTGGAAGATACCCTGGCTTTGAGCAAGTTCGAAAACGCCCAGGTCGTTGCCCAGCGTTTCAGAAACGCCACACAGCACAATGCCCTTGGGCGCCAAGCGGTCGCGAAGATGCTTTTGAATGACCAGACGCTGGCCTTCATCGAAATAGATGGAGACGTTGCGAAACAGGATGACGTCAAAAAGAGCGGTATCGGCTGGGGAGCGAACGGGGGCGAACACGTTGAAGGTCTGGAAATCGACCCAGTCGCGAAGCGAAGCGTCGATGAGGTAGTGGCGCTCGCGGGCCTTGAAGTAGCGTTTTTTCAACGCCTCTGGCAGGGCGCGAAAGGCCATGCCGCTATAAAGACCCCGCTGTGCCTTGGCCAGCACCCTTTGGTCCACATCGCCACCGGTAATGCTGAAAAGCGTGGTGGCGCATCGACCAAAGCGCTCCATCAGCGCCATGGCCAGGCTGTAAGGTTCTTCGCCGGAGGAGCAGCCTGCGCTCAGGATGCGCAGCGGCGGTGTCTTTTCGGCCAGCCGGGCGGGGAGATGGTGCTCGGCCAGCCAGCGAAGCGCTTCGGGTTCACGGTAGAAGTAGGTCTCGTTGATGGTCAGTTGACTGATCAGGTCATCAAACAAGGCCCTGTCCCCTTGAAGTCGCTGGAGCAGCGAGGCGGTCTCTGTCTCGCCCGTAGCCACATGAAGGGCCGTGATGGCTTTTATCAGGCGCTGTTCGGCCAGGCCGTCCAGTTGCAGGCCGTAATGCTTGTAAACCAGTTTCTTGAACGGCGTGTAAGGGTTCATAGGGGTAATGATCAGAAGAATGGCCTGCCGTGCATGGTCTCGATCAGCTGCTCGGTGAGTTCATCAAGAGAAGCCACCCGCTGGATGACGCCTGCGTTCACGGCCTCTTGATTCATGCCGTAGATCACTGAACTCGCCTCGTCCTGGGCAAGTGTTGCCCCGCCTGCCTGATAGATGGCGCGCATGCCTTGAACACCATCGCGGCCCATTCCCGTTAAAATAACACCGATGGCGTCGGGGCCATAGACATGGGCCACACTGGTCAAGAGTATGTCGCAGCTGGGGTGATAAAGAGCGCCGGGTGGGCTTTGAATCAGCCTGAAGCGGTGGTCATGGGTGATCTCGAGATCGCTTTCCGACGGAGTGAGATAGATGCAGCCGGGTGTCAGGGGCGCTCCTGCCCGAGCCACGCTCACCGGCAAACAGCAGATCGTCGAGAGCCACTGCGCCATCCCTTCGATGAAGCCATGGCTAATATGCTGGGCAATCACCACCGGCGGGCCAAAGTTGGGCGGTAGACGGCTGAGCAGGCGGGCCAGGGCCTGAGGTCCGCCCGTCGAGCAGGCGATGGCCACGATGCGCTCAAACGCGCGAGACGCGTAGGGCGAGGTAGGCAGCGGGTAGGGGAAAGCCGTTCGGCAGCGACGCATTCGGGTAATGACGGCCACGCCGGATAGAAGCCTTGCCCGCTCGACGAGCAAGGCGGCGTCGGTCTGGTCAAGCGTGGGTTTGGCGATGACCTCAAGCGCTCCCAGTGCCAGAGCCTGGCAGGCGGTAAGCGCTTGATCAAGATCACTGATGACCAGAATCGGGAGCGCCTTGGTATGCATGATCTCCTCGATGGCTGCAAGCCCCCCCATCACCGGCATGGTGAGATCCATCGTCATCAGTTGAGGAGACAGGTGCCGGGCCAGTGCCACCGCCTCGCGCCCATTGCAGGCCTCGCCTACCACTTCGATATCGCCATCGCGCGTGAGAAGTTGGCGCAATATGTCACGCGCGACGACGCTGTCATCAGCGATTACTACCCGAATGGCACTCATCGAAGGATTCCTGGTAGTGCTACTGGGAAGGCGTACGCGGCGACTCAAGCGTGAATTCGTGAACCAGTTCGTTAAGCTCGGCGGACATCCTGATCATTTCCTGGCTGATCTCGGTAATGCTGCGCACCGATTGAGCATTACGGGCGCTGGCCGTATCGATATCGCGAAGCGCGGCGACCACCTGAGTGCTGGCGGTCTTCTGCTGCTGGGTGGACAGCGATATCTGCTGGGCGGCGCTGCTGGTCTGGCTGGCGGCCTTGAGGACCGCCTCCAGATCCTGGGCGGTGGTCAGGCTCACTTCGACGCCCTGCTCGATCGATGTAGCGCCCTTTTCCGAGGCTACCACCAAGCGGCTGATCGAATGCTGAATATCGTCGGTATGCCCTTCGATCTCCTGGGTGGAGTCGGTGACACTATCCGCCAGCCGGCGGATCTCGTTGGCCACCACCGAAAAGCGCCGCCCGGAATCCCCGGCGCTTGAGGCCTCAAGCGCGGCGTTGAAGGCGATGAGCTTGGTCTGAGCGGCCAGAGTGTTGATCAGTTCCATGACCTTGCTGATCTGCTTGGACTTGGCACCGAGCGCGACGATTTCCGTCAGGCTCTGCTCGCTGTCGCTGCGGATGTCCTGCATCTTGGACTGCAAGAGTTCCATGGCACTGGAGCCTTTTCGGCTGCGCTCGAGGGTCTGATTGGCCACGTTCACCACCGACTGGGAGTGATCGGCGATCTGGGTGGAGGAGGTGGAAAACTCTTCCATGGTGGAGGTGATTTCAGCCACCGATGAGGCCATTTCCTCGACGGCGGCGGCCATGGTCTGGCCGGCTTCAATGGCCAGGTCGCTGCGTTGCACGCCGGAAAGCCCGGCGGTCCGGGAAAGCCGGTCGGCGACGCTGTTGAGCGCCAAGGCGTTACTGGACACCGCCGACATCGCGCGGGTCAGGCGTGCCAGAAGCTCATTGGTCTGATCGGCAAGATCGCCAAGCTCGGCGCGGTCATCGGTGTGTACACGACGTGTCAGGTCAAGACTTACCGTGATCTCCTTCAACTGGCGCTGAAAGCGCGTTAACGAGCTTACCAGGCTGGCGGTGAGCGGGTAGAGGAGTATCAGGCCGCCGAACAGGATAAGACCCCCCCAGCCGGTGGAGGCGAGAAATCGTTGCTGGGCGGCATCGAGGTATTCGGCCTTGGCCACCTCGATCATCAGGTAACGTTGAAGTTCGGGCACCCAGCGAGTGGCCACCAGGTAGGTGGCGTTGTCGTGAGTGACTTCGATGACCTGGGCGTCGCTGCGTTCAAAAACGCTTTCAGGCACTCCCGTGTTCAGTGCCTGGGTCGGCGTGGTGTCACTTTGCATCATCAGCTCGCCCTGAGCGTCCAGCACCCCCGCTCGGCCCGTCTGTCCAAGTGAAAAATCCCCGATGAGCCGGGACATCTGATCCAGGTCCAATCCGGTGCCCGCCACTACCAGCGGGCGACCGTCAGGGGCAAGCTCGCGGCTTCGATAATTCAAGAAGACGAAGGCGTCGTCCGGGGTGAACGTGTCGCTGTCCAGATTGAAGTTGTACGGTGCATCGCTGCCGGTGAACTCGAAATACCAGCGGTCTTCGCTGGAAGGGCCCTGCAAGGGCCGCTGTAGAAGCTCGCCCTGCCGGTACTGGAAATAGTAGGCGCCTACCGGTGACTGAACGGCCAGGAAAATGAGTTCTGTATTCAGCTGTGTGCCTAGCCGGGATAGATAGCCTGCGATGGCGGGCTGCTCGCTGTCAGGTAGTCCGTCGAGAACCCACTCTTCCAGTATGTAGCTGTTCGCCAGACTTTCCGAAACGGTCAATGCCGGATTCAGTCGCAGCAGGAGTCGGGTGGCCAGGCCTTCCACCTGCTGCGGCAATACTTCGTTGATCAGGTTTTCAAGGCGGGACTGGCTATGCGCACGTGCCTGCAGGTAAAGCGCCAGCAGCATGGTAAGCGCCAGGACCGTTCCAAAAGAGAGGAACAGTCTGAGCCTGAGAGGCAGAGACTTCCATCGCGGCGTCATTGTCGCTAGTGCTCCCGATAACCGGCAATAGTGTTAAATACGATTAGTTTTATCATACCTTCAATCGTCCAGAATGTTATATACCTAAGTTTTTCGAATGAATTTTTACATTCGACGAAATTGAGCATGAGGTATTTTCAAGCAGTTAATGGTGGGTCGAAAAACATAGGTTAAAACTTGTACGAAACAATAGTGGAGCTGAGCGAATGGCGCCATTGAATTCAGCTTTTTTGTTTAACAAGTAATTGTTTTTATGTGACTTTAAAATGAATAAAAGTGCTTTTGAGCAAGGTTTATTCTTTTGACAAGACTGATACATGGGGGTATTCTTCAGCCAAGCAGGTAGACAAAATTGCAGAGGAAGCAACCATGTTGTCACTTACCCACAAGACCACCTTGAGCGTTCTTCGGGCAGTGGCGGCTCAGCACAACAAGGCAAAGCATACGGACATGCTGCCGAGTGCGGGCACACCTGAGCGCGCTGGGTTGATACACTCGCTTGAGCATCTTTTCGGTACGCGGCATCTGCCACTGCCGGATACTTCCATCACATTAGGTGAATGGGCGGAGGCGTTATCCGGCCAGGTCGCTATCGACTATTTGAACCTGCACGACACCAGCGCCGGTGCATTCTGCAATCGCCTGCAGCGTAGCTACCGGCATGCCAGCCAGGCGCTCATTCAAGAAGCGCAGGCATTGACGCCGCTGCTGGCAACCACCGAATCCCACGAGCGCACGTTGATCAGCTGGCTCTCCCTGCAAACGGTTTCAGGGTTCATGCTGGGCGCCTTGCTTCCTCAGCAGGCGGGTTGGCAGGCGCGCTCGTTGTTTGATAGTGCCAACACGCTTTGGGAGCTTAATGCAGGCGATATCATCGCCACCGACAGCGAGCGTTGGCGCCAGCTTGCTCAGCGTCTGCCTGCCTTGCCGGGAAACATCACCGCCGTGGCCACCACACCACTTGAGCCCAAGACCTACCAGGCGCTCAAGGACAAGGGGATTGCCCGTATCGTCGAGCTCTACAGCGAGCCCGCACTAGGGGTCGTGGCTGCCCGGCATTCACAGAAAACGCCTTTCGAGCTTCTGTCACATTGGCATCCGACAGAAAGCGATAACTACCTGCTCAGGCTTTCCCGGGGCAACGCCATGCAGGAAGTCAAGCTCTCGGAACCCCTTTGCTGGGCCGGTGCCCGCAGCTTCGTGCAAACCGAGATTGAAAGCGTCGCACCTGCCTGGGCTGGGCGCTCTCTGGGGCTGGCGCGCGAGAGGGCCCAGCAGCCCATTCAGGGTGCCAGCGCTGCTTGACGAGGATGTCGGTTGAAGCGTTTAAACGATGGCGTGGGGCACAAAGCATGAGGAATCCTTGGTAATACGCCCCACGTCTTCGCGAATACCCATGCCGCAGGCGCGATCACCCACGATCCAGCTGCCCACCAGTGCATGGTGCTGGCCAAAGCGCGGCATGGGATGATACGCCTGACGGATCCATGGGCTATCGACGTAAGGCCCATCCACTACTTCATATTCGCCTTCTGCTGTCATCAGTGCCACGTTGCTGCCTTCCCGGGAGAAAAACGGCTTGCGTACCCAGCCTGGGGCCAACGGGGCGTCACCCGGCTTTTCAAAGTGGGCAGGCAGCAGGTTGGGGTGGTTCTTATACTCTTCCCATAAAAGCGGCAAGATACCCTTGTTGGAAAGTATTGCCTTCCAGGGCGGCTCGAACCAGTGGGTGTGGAGTTCGGGAATCTTCTTGCCAAAGTCTTCAAAGGCCAGCTCCTCCCAGGGATAGAGCTTGAAGATCGCATCGATCGGCTGGTCGTCCAGATCCAGGAAATAGTCGCAGTCAGGCTGAAAGCCGATATCCTCGGTATGGATAAACGGCGCCTCGAGCCCCGCCTGCACGGCTATATCCTGCAGGTAGTGGACAGTGGCGCGCTCTTCTACGTTGTCCTTGATGCAGGAGAAGTAGAGCCTGGGGTCGTTCAGGCGCTGACCGATATGGGCAAGAGCCCCCATCAAGCGCTCCTGAATCGAGTTGAACTGATCGGCGTGCCGGGGAATCAGCCCCTGCTGGATGGCCTGTTCAAGCCAGACCCACTGGAAAAGCCCCGCCTCGTAAAGCGAGGTGGGGGTATCGTAGTTGAGCTCCAGAAGCTTGGCAGGCCCCGCGCCGGAGTAAGCAAAATCCATGCGTCCGTAAAGATGCGGCTGCCCATTACGCCAGGAATCAAAGATGGCGTCCCACATGAATTCCGGAATCGCCAGGCGCTGCATCAGCGCATTGGAATGGCAGACCTTGTCCACCAGCGCCATGCACATTTCGTGAAGCTCCTCGGAAGGCGCTTCAATATCGCGCTCCACCTGCTCCAGGGTGAACTGGTAGTAGGCGCTCTCCTTCCAGTACGGCTCGCCGTCGATGGTATGGAAATGAAACCCCAGATCAGATGCCAGGGTTTTCCAGTGCGGTCGCTCGGCAATATCGACTCGTAACATAGACGCCCTTAAGAGCCCCAGCCGCCGCGGGCGGAAGAGCGTGAACCGAAACCGCTGCGCTGGGTGGCCTGGCGATTCTGCGTGGCCGAGGTACGCATGGTTTGCTGGCGCTGATTGACACGCTGGCTGGCCTGGTTGGTCGCCGCGTTCCAGTTGCCCTGGTTCTGCCGGTTGCGGTAGACGGGTTCCTGGTAAAGCCCCTGGCGGGTGGCGCCTCGGCTGGTGCGCGACATCATGTTGCCCACCATGTAACCCATCAAGGCGGGCATGAACCAGCTGCCGCCGCCACCGCCGGTGGCGGCCTGCGCCTGCTCCTCGGTCGGTGCCACGCAAGCGCCTTCGCCATGTTCGGCTTCGCAGGCCTCAATCGATTCAAAACGCGGCACTTCCTGCAAGGAGGCCTCGTAAGACTCTTCGCAGGCACTTTGGGTGTATACGTTCGCTGCGACGCACTCTTCCACGCTTTGAAAGCTTCGCGGGCTGTCGAAGCTGACGTCGGTCACCTCTTCAGGCTGGCCACAGCCGGTAAGGGTGAAAGCGCCAGCGCCCATCAACGCAAGCGACAGGCGCATGCTGCGTTTACGGTGGGGAAGGTGAGATGTTTGATCATGTTGGGTCATGGTGAGCTCCTTACCATATCATCGAGGCGGCGTTGAGCAGGCCAACCGCAATGCAGATACTGCCGACAAGAATACCGTAAGCCATGTGGCCTTCGCTGATATGGGTGGAAAGGCTTTCCCCCTGGTTCTGGAGCACGAGTTTCAGCCCGAAGAACGTTGCCAGCTGCACGCCGAAGGCGATCACGCCCCAGAGAATGAAATCGATAAAGCTGATCGAGTTGGCCATGGCGCTGTAAAGCGGCAGGGTGAAACCCAGAATGGAGCCGGCGTAGGCCGTGGAGGCTGCCGCATTTCCCTGGCGAATCAGCGACCACTCCTTGTGCGGGGTGATCCGGCTGTAGCAGTACATGAAGGCGACCAGCAGGATCAACGCGCCGATCAGATAGCCCAAGAAGTGGGGTAAGCCTTGCAGATAGTTCATGGTCGAATCTTCCTTGTCGATAGAGGGGCCAGGCCAGCCACTAGAGTAAAGGCTCGGCGGTCAAATAGCATCAATATCGATGGATGCCACGTCAACGCCCAGGTTCTCCACCAGCATGAAGCTGCCTTCCTCGTCGTTTTCAGCGCTCATCAGCACGTACTCCATGCGCTCGGAGTCTGCGATGGGACGCTCGTAGAGCATGGCATGATGGACGACCTGGCGGGTCATCACGCTCTCATGGGTCAGCACCTGCTCTTCGAACTGGACCGGCGGCGACCAGGCGCTCGTATCATCGCCCCACAGGCGCTCATACTGCCGCTCCCCCTGGCCCCCGGTCGACTCGAGCGTGAGGCGTCGGGCACCCAGCTGGCTGGCTTCTTTATCGTCAGGGTTCAAGAGTGCGTCGAACTCCACGTCGGATAAATGGCTTACCCGATAGAAATCGAAGAGCTTGTATTCGATAACGCGCTGGTTCTCCACGTTGGCTTGCAGCCAGGTATCGTTATCCAGGTAAAAACGCACCAGATGAGCGCCCTGGCCCAGTTCAACGTGGCCCACGGCCGCGATGAGGTAGTCGTTATCGCTTTCCCAGGTAAACAGCGTATCCGGGAAGGCGCCAAGTTCGTTCAAGTTCAGACGAACCCGGCCCTCCAGACGCAGACCTGCAAAATCATCCGATGACATGCCCAGCGGCAGGCCCACATTGAAGCCCGCCTGCGAAGGGGCAGCGTCAGGTGCGTTGTTGTCGTGTGATCCGCCCAAAAGCGCTTTTAGGGTTTTAAGCATTGAAGGCTCTCCTGGTCGGGGCCGGCGGGTCGTGCTGCCAGCCCCGAAAGCGCAACGGCGTTGCGCTGGGTTCGTGGCGCAAACGCGTTACGGCGTGTTCTTCCGGGCCTTGATACGGGCCAGAACGTCGTCGGCCTTGCGCTCGTTGGCGCCAATGCCCGCGGCTTTCAAGCGGGCGTCCAGCGACGATCCGCTTTCCTCGCCGGCGACCTGCTCGGCCGCTTTCATCTGGGCGGAGTTGAGCGCCTGGCGCTCGCGGATGCGCTCCAGCGACTCCATGGCACTGCCCATCGCGCTCTCCTGGCCCGAATGACGTGCGGCCACGGCGGACTGGGCGCGCTGCGCGGATTCGGTCGCCTTCACCACGCTGACCTGCTGTTTCAACTGGCGAAGCTGGTTGTCCGTGTTGCGAATGGCGCCGCGCAGGTTCTCGATGCTCGCGTCATACTCGCCCACGATGCGCTTTTCAGCCTCAAGGTCGTCCTGAAGCGCAACGATACGCTCGGCGACCTCGGTGGCCAGTTGCTCTTCGCCCTTGTCCAGGGCCGCAGCGGCGCTCTGTTCCAGCTCGCCGATCTTCTGCTCAAGAGTGGTCGCCTTGTCGCTATTGATCTGACGCTGACCCATCAGCCGGGTCAGCTCGGTCTTGGACGACTTGAGATGCTGCTCGGAATCGCGGATCTCCTGATCCAGAATACGCAGCGCCTGGGAGTCCACTACGGCTTGGCCGGTCTCGTGGGCTTTACCGCGAAACGCGGTCATGATCTTGCTCAACATATGGGGCTCCTCGCCGGGTGTACGCCTATTGAAAATAGCACTTGTTGGCAACAGCACTTATGAACATCAGTACTTATGAACAGCAGTACTTACGAACAAAAGCACTTATGAACAACAGGGCGTCTCAGGAAAAATGTTCGTGAATCAGCTCGGCCACTTCCATGGCGGCGCTGGCGGTGGCGTGAAGCTCTGCGCAGATGGACGCAAGCTTCGAGTCGCCGAAAAGCTGGCCGTAGGCGACGTAATAGTCGCGCCCGTCGATCATCACGATGCCGATGGAGGCCAGGGGCAGGGCGAGCCCCTGGCGCAGAAGCTCTTCATTAAGCGCGGTCTGGTTCGCCACGCTGTCGACCAGGGCGATGGGCGTCATCGCCACCCATTCATTGTCGCTTCTGGAAAGCGTCAGGGTCAGGTTGCCATAATCATGAAGCGCCCAGATCAGCGTCTGGTTTGCCTCATCGAGCTGAAGGTCGGCCCGCGGCCACGAGAGTTCGCTGTCTGAACGGGCGGTATCGTCGGTGATGCTTGCATAAAGCTCGGCCGCTGAGCGGGCGGGTGTATCGCCTGGAGTCGTCAAGAGCAAAGCTCCTTGTATGAAAAAACGCTATGAAGAACCTGAATAAAGGGTTAAACGTCAGATAAAAGGTTAAAAGCCAGAAAGAGAATAGTATCCGATAAAGGGCTCAGCCATGGAAACCGTCAGCGAGCTACGTATCGAGTCGCGCTGGTGGTGTGCTATCACTGTGTCATGCATAAGACCCGATACCCGGATGTGAGTTCGCCATTCAAGCCCGTTTTGAGGAATCTCCATGGTCGATGAAGTAAAAGACAACGCGCTTTGGCAAACGCCGCTGGCAACGTTTCGTGATGCCCTGGCCCACGAACCCATGCCCGGCTGTGGCGCGGCGGCAAGCGTGGTGGCCGATTTCGGCCTGGCGCTGATGCTCAAGGGATTGCACCTGGGCCAACAGCACACGCCTTCTTCGAAGCGCGCGGCGCTGATCGATCAGGCCGAGGCGTTGAAACGCTTGCTGGCCCCGTTGGCCGATGAAGACGTCGCCGCCTTCGAGACGATGATGGCGGCGCTGCAAAAGCCGCAAGCGACCGAACGCGAGAAAGACGCCCGGCGTGAGGCCCTGCACCAGGCGGCAGGCCGGGCAGTCGACGTGCCGCTGGAAACCGCACGCCTTTGCCGCCAGGCACTGGCGCTGGGTCTTGAGATAACGCCGGAGCTTGAGCCACAGTTCAGAAGTGATGCCACCGCCGGCGCGCATCTGCTGACGGCGGCGCTGCAGAGCGTTCTGCTCAACGTCGAGGCCAATTGCGAGGCACTGGGCAGCGACGAGGAGAAGCATCGCGCCCTCGAGGAAAAAGAAACGCTCGAGCAAGAAGCACAGGCGCTGCTCGACCGCTTCTAGCGCACACCTCATGTCCTTATCGGTGGGATAGCGGTCCTTGCCGACACGGCGCGGGCAGCGGACACTTCAGGGGCCGATTGCCTGGAGAGTGTCAATGACGCGCCATATTGCCCTGGTGGCTTATCTTGATTGCCAATTGCTGGATATCAGCGGCCCCTGGCAGGTCTTTGCCACTGCCAATGAACTCAGCGGCAGCCCTCTTTACCGCTTGACGCTGGCTGCGGATATGCCAGGGACCGTGATGACCAACGCCGGCCTGGCGGTGCATGCCCACATCGCCTTTGCCGATCTTCCCGAGCAGTTACCCATCGATACCCTGGTGGTGGCGGGCGGCAGCGGGGTGATGGTAAAACGTCGCGATCAGGCGCTTCTGGCGCTTTTGCGCGCGCTGGCACCCCAGGTGACGAGGTTGGGGGCGATCTGTACCGGGGCGTTCATGCTGGCCGCGGCGGGGCTGCTGGAGGGGGAGCACGTCACGACCCACTGGCGCCACGCCGCTAAGTTGGCCCAGGAGTACCCCGGCTTGAAGGTCGAGCCGGACGCACTCTATCTGGAAAGCGGCGGGCGCTACACCAGCGCCGGGGTAACCGCGGGCATCGATCTGGCGCTTGCGTTGGTGGAAGCCGACCATGGCGCGGCGCTTGCCGGTCAGGTCGCGCGAGAGCTTGTCATGTTTCTGCATCGTCCCGGCGGGCAGTCGCAGTTCAGCGAAATGCTGCGTGGCCAGCAGAGTATTGGGCCGTTACGACGTCTGCTCGACGATCTTCACGCCGACCCCGGCGGGCCGCACTCTCTGGAGAGCATGGCCGCGCGCATGGCGGTGTCGCCACGCCATCTGACGCGGCTGTTCAAACGCTACCTGAACACCTCGCCGCACACCTACCTTACCCGGCTACGTTTGGAGCAGGCGCGGCTGGGGCTTTTACAAAATGATCATCGCCTGTCGCTGGAGCGCTTGGCGACGCGCTGGCGCCTGGGCGGCGCCGAGCAGCTGCGCCGCCAGTTTCAGCGCTACTACGGCGTGTCGCCGTCGGTGTATCGCCAACGCTTTCACTCATCGGCCGATCCGGTCTTCGATTAAACAAGGAGGCCGCGTGCCGCTATCGGTGTGGTTACTTTCGCTTTGTCAGGCGCTGCTGGTCAGCGGCAATATTCTGCTCATCGCCGTCTCGCCCTTGATTGGCGCGTCTCTTTCACCGAGCGCCGCCTGGGCCACCGCGCCGGTGGCAAGCCAGTGGCTGGGGCTGATGTGTGCGACCATTCCCGCCTCGCTCCTCATGGGCCGGCTTGGCCGCAAGAGCGGCTTCGTGCTGGGGAATCTGATCGGGCTTGCCGGAGTGGTGGTGGCGACCCAGGCGCTGATTCATCAGCGTTTTACGCTGTTTCTGCTGGCCACCTGGCTGATCGGGATCGGCATCGGCTTTGGCCAGCTTTATCGCTTCGCGGCGATCGAGGCCGCCCCGGCCCACCGGCGCGACCGGGCGATTGGCCTGGTGATGGGCGGGGGCGTGCTGGCGGCGTTTTTCGGCCCCTGGCTTGCCAGAATCAGCCGGGAGCTTGGCGAGGTCGCGTTTCTGGGCAGCTTCGTTGGACTGGGAGCGCTTTACGTCATCGCCCTGCTGGTACTTTGCGTCACGCGCCTGCCGCCGGTGGAGAAGAGCCACGCCGAAGGGACGCCGCGCCCATTGGGAGCGCTTTTGCGCCAGCCGCTGTTCGTTCTGGCCGTGGGCTCGGCGATGGTGGGCTACGCCGTGATGAACATTTCCATGACCGCCACGCCTATCGCCATGGCCGGCGCCGGTTACTCCTTCGACCATGTCGCTGCTACCATTCAATGGCACGTCGTGGCGATGTTTGCGCCGTCGTTCTTTACCGGCCACCTCACCACGCGTTTCGGCCCCCGCGCCGTGATCGTGACCGGAGGCCTGCTACTGGCAGCAAGCGCCTTGGCCGCCCAGCAGGGGCTTGGGTTCGGGCACTTCAATTTGGCGTTGGTTCTGCTGGGCCTTGGCTGGAATTTTACCTTCCTGCCCGCCACCGGGCTCATCACCCAGACCTACCGCCCGGCCGAGAAAGCGCGGGTTCAGGCCGCCAACGAGTTTCTGGTATTCGGGGTCGTGGCGCTTTCGGCACTGGCGGCGGGGCCGCTGGTAAGCGTGCTGGGCTGGGGGCTACTCAACGCGCTGCTCGCGCCGCTTTCGCTGATCCCTCTGGCGCTGCTTTGGTGGCAACGCCGGGCGAGTGCATCCATTACGCGGTAGGGTCAGGCACCGTAGCGTCCGGGGCGGACTCGTCGGCGGCGAGACACCATGCTTCTTGCAATGAAAGGGCGACGCGCTGCCCCTGCTCAATGGCGTGCGGGTGATAGGCCAAAAGCGTTTCGCCGCTGGCCAGGCGCAGATGCAGCTCGAAACGCTCGCCGCGAAAGGTCTGGTGCTCAACGCGAGCGGTGAGATTTTGATGCGTCGGTGCCTGGGGCTGTATGTGAACGTGCTCCGGGCGCACCAGCACCGGTTGAATGCGCTCGGCATCACTCGCGTTCAAGCCTCGGGCAAGCTCGGCTGTTGACAGGCGCTGGCCCGGTCGGCCCGTGGCCACTCTCAACTGGCTGCCCTGGCCGATGAAGCTTGCCACCCACTGGCTTCGCGGCTCGCGATAAAGCGTTTCCGGGGTCGCCCATTGAACGAGCTTTCCGCCGCGCATCACCGCAATGCGATCCGCCAGCGCCATCGCTTCGCTCTGATCGTGCGTCACGTACACCATGGTGGCCCGGGTGCGGCGATGAAATTCGGCAAAGCTTTGTTCCATGGCGGCGCGCAGGTGACGATCCAGGTTCGCCAACGGCTCGTCGAGCAGGACCACCGCCGGGTCGGCAACCAGGCAGCGGGCGAGCGCCACACGCTGGCGCTGGCCGCCGGAAAGATCCTGGGGCGTGCGCCCGGCGAGTGCTTCGAGCGATACCAGCGCCAGCGCCTGCTCGACGCGCTGACGGTACTCATCACCGCGCACCTTCTTGAGCTTCAAGGGGTAGCCGACGTTGTCTGCCACGCTCATGTGTGGCCACAGCGCGTAGGACTGAAACACCATCGCCATGTGGCGCTGCTCTGGCGGCACGTGGTGGGTGGGGCTTGCCAGAAGCGCCTCGTTCAGGCGGATCTCGCCCTGGGTGACCTGCTCGAAGCCCGCCAGCATGCGCAGCATGGTGGTCTTGCCGCAGCCGCTTGGCCCCAGTAGTGCCACGAATTCCCCGGGCTCGACGGTGAGCGAGAGCGCATCCACGGCGGCGTGATTGTCGAAATGCTTGCTGACCGCATCGATGCTCAGCTTTGCCACGGTACGACTCCTTTAGGCAGGCGCGGGGCGAGCAGGCACAGCGACAGCATCAGCGTGGCGACCATCACGACCACCAGTACCGATACCGCCGAGGCCAGCACGCTTTCACCGCCTTCATCCAGATTGAAAATCAACACGCCCAGGGTCTCGTTGCCCGCGCTCCACAAAAGCGCCGACACCGTCAGCTCGTTGACCGCCAGCAAGAATACCAGAAGCCCGCCGGCAAACAGCGCCGGCGCGATCAGCGGCAGGATGATCGTGCCCAGGCGCTGCCAGACCCCGGCGCCGGCCAGCTGCGCCGCCTCTTCGAGCGACGGGTCGAGCTGGGCCAGGCTTGCCGCTACCGGCTTCAAGCACACCACCAGAAACCGCGCCAGATAAGCGACGAAAATGAGCCCGAGGGTGCCGTAAAGCGCCACGTTCACCAGCGGAAGCGGGCGCACGAACAGCAGGATACAGGCCACGGCGAGTACCACGCCGGGCAGGGCGTAGGGTAACTCCACCGCGCTCAGCGTCAGGTTCTGAAGCCTTGGCGACAGACGCTGTAACCGGTAGGCCAGCGGCAGGCTCACGGCCATCAATACAAGCGCCGCGCCGCTTGCCAGCCAAAGACTATTGCGGGCCGCCCGCCAGGTTGCGCCCTGGCGGCTCAGAATATCCACGTAGGCGCCGAGGGTCGCTGTGTCGGCGTTGAGCGCCACACCCATGGCAGGTACCAGCGAGCTGATGATGAGCGCGACCAGCGGGGCGACGAGAATCACCAGCAACACGATGATGAGCAGCGCCGTGACACCCGCGCGGTAGCGCCCCAGCGAGAAGTCGTGGGCGCGGCCGCTGTGGCCGGTCAGCCCGAAGCGGCTGCGGCCCAGCAAGCGCTGCTGAAGCGCCACGCTTGCCAGCGCCAGCACGCCGATCAAAAGCGACAGCCCCGCCATTTCGGACAGCACACCGGTGCCGAAACTCGCCATGCGCTGGTAAATCAGCGTGGGAAGAACGTAGTAGCCTGCGGGAATTCCCAGCATGGCGGGGATGCCGAAGTTGCCAAGGCTTGCGATGAATGCCATGGCCGCCCCCGCTACCCACCCGCTGCGCGTGACCGGCAGCACGATATGGCCCCACACCTGAGACTGGCGCGCGCCGCTGATACGCGCGGCTTCCACCAGCTCGCGAGGCAGCGACAAGAGCGAGGTGCGTAGCGCCAGAAACACCAGTGGCGCGCTTTGAATGCCCAGCAACAGCGCTATGCCCTCGGCGGAGTAGAGCGGCTGGGGGCTGCCAAGCGAAGGCGCCAGGCCCAGGCTTTTAAGCAAAGGGCTGGCCGGGCCAAACAGCTGCAACCAGGCAAGCGCGGTGACCTGGGGCGGAATCATCATGGGCAGCATGAAGCAGAACACCAGCGCCGCCTTGCCGCGAATATCGGTGAGCGTGATCACAAACGCAAACAAGCCGCCAAGCGTGAGCGCAATGAGCATGCCAAGCCCGGAGGTGTACACGCTGTGCCAAAGCGCGCGCCAGGTACTGGCACTGCTCAACACGCGCCAAAGCGGCGCCTCGGCCCCCTGGGTGATATCGCCCAGCGCCTCGACGAGCAGCCGCACACTCGGCGCCAGGCTCAGCAGCACCACGGCCACCATTAAAAACGTCAGCAGCCAGCGTGGCTGGCTGCTGACGCGGGATTCGAAAGCCAACATCAGCCGCCGAACAACTCGCTAAAGCGCTGCTTCAGGGCCTCTTCCTGCTCGAGGGTCTGACTGATATCCACCGGCATCAGCTCGATGGAATCGCGCGCTGGAAAGCCTTCAGGCGGGTCGATACCTTCACGGGCGGGCAGATAACCCTGACGGCTGACCAGCGCCTGGCCCTCTTGCGAAAGCACGAAATCGACGAACTTCCGGGCGGCGTCGACGTTCTCGGCACCTGCCATGATCGCCACGGGCTCGGTTACGGCGCTGACGCCCTCCTCGGGGAACACGAACTCGACCGGCGAGCCCTTGGCAGCTTCGCGGATGGGTAGAAAATCCACCACGATACCGTAGGCCTTGGTGCCCGCGGCCACCGCGTTGAACACGCCGCCGTTGCCGCCTTGCGCCTCGGCGCGGTTATCGCGAAGCGCTTCATAATACGCCTCGCCCAGGTCGGGGTGTTCCGTCACCGCCGCCATATGAATCAGCGCCGCCCCGGAGTAGAGCGGGCTTGGCATGGTCACCAGCCCCGCGTACTCGGGCTGGAGTAGATCCTGAAAGCTGGTCGGCTGCTCATCGGCGCCGGTGTTGTAGACGATACCGGTGGTGATCAACTTGGTGGCGTAGTAGTAGCCTTCCGGGTCGAAAAGCTCGACATCAAAAGCTTCGCGCTCGGGGCTTTCGTAGGGCTGAAGATGGCCTTCCTGCTTGAGCGATTCCATGGTCATGCTATCGGCAATCAACAGCACGTCCGGGTTGCTCACCCCGGCGGCAAGCTCCGAACGAAGCCTCGTCATCAAACGCGTGGTGCCGTCGCGCACCCATTGAACCTCGATGTCCGGGTAGACCTCCATGAAGGCATCGACGGTTTGCTGGGCGTCGCTGTTGGGCTGGCTGGTGTAGAGGGTCAGCGTGTCGTTGGCGACTGCCAGCGGACCCAGGGCAACCCCGGAAAAAGCCGCGGCAACACAGAAAGAGCGCTTGAGCATGGGAATCTCCAATGAGTGAACTTCAGCGATTTTATGCGTTTTTGCTTACAGCTGCGTGACAAGAAACAGCGACGTGGTCAGAAGAAGGCGGGGCGTCTTTATAGCGTCATCGCTTGCCCGTAACGGCTTTCTCTATCCTATAGCGCTTGAGCCGACGCATTAACCAGGACTGGGTGACCCCCAGGCTTTCAGCCGCCTTGCGGGTGCTCCCCTGATTATCGAGAGCTTGTGTTATGACGTTGCGCTCGATGGCTTCCATACGCTCAGGTAGCGTCTTGTAACGCGTCCCGTCGATGTCATGCTCCAGGGCGACGGATGGGGCCGGGCGAGCTATCACGTTGAGGTCGATGTCCGCCGCGCTGATCGACTCATTACTACAAAAGACGCTGGCTCTTTCGAGCAGGTTTTCCAGTTCTCGAACGTTGCCTGGCCAGTCATGACGGGCCAGGACGCGTAATGCGTCGTGCTCTAGTCGTAGTGTCCGTTTGTGCCTTGCGCTGATTGCGCCTAGCAGATGTCGGGCAAGGGGCAGAATGTCTTCACGCCGCTCTCTCAGGGCGGGGACGTGAATGGGGACGATGTTAAGACGGTAGAAAAGGTCCGCGCGAAACTCGCTGGCCGCCACGCGCTTCTCAAGATCCGTGTTTGTGGCCGCCACGATACGAACATCCGCCTGAGTCGGTTTGCCGCCCAATGGATGGTAGGTCTTTTCCTGAAGAAGCTGCAAGAGCTTGGGTTGAAGCGCCAGGGGGAGTTCGCCTATTTCGTCCAGAAACAGCGTGCCGCCCTGGGCCAGCGCTACATGGCCGACACGGCCGTCTCGATTGGCGCCGGTAAAGGCGCCGCGGACGTGGCCAAAAAGCTCCGCCTCTAGCAACGTTTCGGGAATGGCGGCGCAGTTGACATGAATCAGCGGCTTGTCATGACGCGCGCTGTGCTGGTGCAGCCGATTGACCAGGAAGCTTTTTCCCACGCCCGTCTCGCCGGTGAACAGCACCGTCGCCTCGCTGCCTGCCGCCCGCTCGACAAACTCCAGGCAGCGCCTGTACACAGGGCTGCTGCTGATCGGGTCCTTTTTATCCTCGTGCATTACCTGTTCATGTCGAATGCGTTTTAACTGGTGCATGACATGATCCAGCAAGGCCTGGGTAGTGTCCGGTGAGCGAGAGGCGAGCACCTCCTCATCCAGGTTGCGTGTTTGAACCACCACCGCGTTGGGCGCTTGTGAACTGGAAGTGTCGCCTAGTGTGAAAAGCCGGCCATTGACCAGAAAGTCCTTGCCGCGATAGCGGTGAACCACGCTGACCGAGCGGCGCTCCTCGATCACGAACCGTGTCACGGAGGGCGAGAAGACGCCTTGCTCTTCGAGCTCATAGACGGTACTGGCGTAAAGGCGTTCCTCCGTGCAGTCGAGCTGGGAAAGACTGGCCCGGTTCACCCACAGGGGGCGGCCATCAAGATCGGAAATGAAGATGCCGTCTTCCAGGGCGTTCAGAATGGAGAGTAATTCGTGGTGCATGAGCGAGCCTGAAGGGAGCATCGCGGTTCCGGGCATAGAAGTAGGTCGACTATCTTCCGCCCGGTACGCGATGCTGTAAAGTGGGGCTGCCGGCTTAAAGACCGAGCTTGCTGAACAGATACCCCCAGAGTGCCAGCGAAATGGCAACAAATACTGCCATGACGATCCATACCTGACGGTATTCGCGGATCAGTCTGGCCGGGCCGTTATCGCGCGAAAGAAAGTCACGAATCGTGTTGTCAGACATGCGCTTGCGGCGCAGATCGTCGAACGTGTCCAATTCATAGGAGCTGGGACGGGTGGCGAGCCCTACACCGATCAGGGCGACTGTACCGAGCACGATGGCAACCATCAGATTATCGATGCTGCCCGGCAGCGAAAGGATCTCCTGGCGCTGAAGCTCGCCCACGACGATAAAGCTGATCGAGCCGACCAGCATGCAGGCAAGTGCCGCGTTTGCGCTCATGCGCCGCCACTGGAGCGAGGCCACGATGGTGGGGAGCCAGGCCACGGCAAAGATGGCGCCGGCATAGATGGAAATCCAGTAGATACCTGCCGGTCGGGCAATCGCCACCGAACAGACGATCAGCGCGACCACCGCTTGAGAAATGCGTCCCAGCATTACCCCTTTACGCTCGTCGACTTCTTTATCGAAGAGTTTCTCGTAAAGATCCCGAGCGAGGGCAAAGCCGGTCAGAACGAACAGGGTGGAAGCGGTGGACATGATCGAGGCCATCAAGCCCGCCAGACCCACGCCGGCAAGCGTTGGGTTGGTATGTTCCATGAAGCCCACGATCATGGCGCGGTCAGCCGGCTCGATACCCGGCTCCAGCACCTGCATGGCGCCGGCGGCGAGAAATACCATGAGCTGCATCGCGGGGGCGAAAAACACCCCGATGACCGCCACTTTCAGAATCACGAAGTCATTCTTGGCCGGGAATACCCGTGACACCAACGCCGGCGTGCAGGCAAAAAAGAGAATCCAGATAAGGAACTGGGAAATTGACCAGCCAAGCGGGCGATCCTGGGCACCGCCCACCGTCCAGAAGCCCGGCAGGGTCTCGCCAAGACCTTTCATGGCGTCAAAGCCGGCATCACCGATCAGCATCGGGGCAATGACGAAGGCGATGGCAAGCATCGTAAAAAACATCATGGTGTCGGTATAAACGACGCCGTACATGCCGGATAGACTACAAAACACCAGTAGCGCCAGCGTGAACGCGATGATGATGACCGGGAAGGGGATATCGATAATTTCGGCCAGCACGATTCCCGCGCCGATGAGCTGGATAATGCCGTAGCCGAGTAGCCCTATCACCATCAAGATCAGCGCCACGACGCTGACCCACTTGTTATTGAAGCGATAATCGAAGAAATCCATCATCGTGCGACAGCCCATTGCCTTGAGCTTGCGACCGATATAAACCACGGCGATCAACGTACCGATCCAGGCCCCAAAGGAGCCCAGTGCTCCGATCACCAGCGGGCCCTCGCTGTAGGAAATGCCGGATATGCCCATCAGCGTCACGGCGCTTAAATAGGTGGCGGCAAGGGTCCCCACGATCAAGAGCGTTGAGCCTTGTTCGCCCATTACGTAGAAATCGTCTTTGTTCTTGATCAGGCGTGCCAGGGAGGCCGCCACAATGACATACGCGGCTAATACGCCGAAGAATATCCACAGTGTCATGGTTATTGCGCTCTCGATGTTGTTGAAATGGCTTAACGACCGTCCTTGTCGGAAGGCGCCGGGCTTTGAGTCTGTTCCTGCTTCAAGCGCCGGATCGTCGGGCGATATTCTCGAAGGAGAATGAAACCGACAACGACCACCGACAGGACCGTGGTCAGAAAGGCGTTGGCAAACAGCAGTAGAACGTGCGGGTTGATATTCATAAGCGTCTCTTGTCGTTGTAAAAAGGGAGTAAGCGGTCAGTCGGCCTGCCCACACCATTTGACCACCGCCAAGGCGGTGATCTCTGCCACGTTGAAGATGTCCTCGAGGCGGATATGCTCGTTGGGAAAGTGAGCCAGCCGGGTGATGCCGGGGCCAAATACCAGCGCGGGAATGCCGTACTGCGTCATCAGCCCGCCATCGGTGCCCCAGGGCGATGCCTGCAGTTTGGGAGCCGTGCTGTGCACCTGGGTAAAGGCATCGCTCAGGATACTCACCAAGGGATTGTCGAGATCGATGCCGCCCGGCTGCCAGCACGCCCCGAAAAACTCGACGGCCACCGGGTGGTCGCGAAACCAGTCGTCCTGGTCGGCAAGCGCTGCCATGGCCGCTTTCAACGCACTTTCGGCCGTTTCCACGGTCTCGCCGGGCCCTACGCCGATACGTCCTTCGATCGTGATATCGTCGGGAACGCTTGACGGCCAGTCGCCCCCTTCGATGCGGCCCAGGTTGATGGGCAAAGGGATAGGTACGCCCTGGTAAAGTTCGTCATCCAAGGCCGCATTGCGTTCTTTTTCGAGCTCTTGAACGGCCTGGATGACCGGTACCGCTTTCTCTAGTGCACTCACGCCTTCGTAGCGGGTGCCGCCGTGGGCCTTGATGCCTTCGACAATCAGACGAAACCAGCGCGACCCCTGCTGGCGGGGAAAGATCTTCTGCTCGGTGGGCTCCGGAATCAGCGCCGCATCGGCACGGTAGCCACGTACAAGCGCCGCCAGGGTGCCGGCACCGCCAGCCTCCTCTTCGACCACGCTTTGCAGGATGACGTCACCCTGTAAGCGGATGCCCAGTTCTTTAAGCGTGGCGACCGCGATATAGGACGACAGATTGCCGCCTTTCATGTCGGTGGTGCCACGACCATACAGACACCCGTCGACGATTTCGCCGGAATAGGGTGGCTGGTCCCATTGATTATGGTCACCCTCGGGCACGACATCCACATGCCCATTTAAAATGATGGAGCGCCCACCGCCCTTGCCTTTCCAGGTGCCTACCACGTTCGGGCTGCCTGTGAAGTCTTGACGGGGGCTATGGAATAACGGGTTGTCCTTGAGTGCCTCGATATCGATGTCCCACATATCGGTCTCTAGCCCCATCGCCAGGTAAAGGTCACGAATCCTTTCCTGGTAGCCAGCTTCCTGGCCGGAGAGGGTGGCGTCTTGGACCCACCCCTGGAGCAGCGCGGTGTACTCATCACGACGTGCCTGGATGGCCGAGCGAATGGCGTCTTGAAGCGATGTTTCGTGAGTATGGCTCATAAGCTTGTTTCCTCTGTTCCTGACGCTTTGCGCTGGGTTGTAGTGCTTTCAAGCAGCGAATGCGGCAGAGCGATTCGATATAGACTCGTTCGAGTCGATATGGAATCAGCTGGGCTGAGGTATTGTTTCATCGGGCCTCTTGCCACGGCTTGACGTTGCAACGCTTCAGCGCTGCGCCCACTGGATCACGGCATCGCTCAATATCTGTGCGCCAAGCGTGCAGTGCTCGGGTGAAGTGTACTCGGCTTCGTTGTGGCTGATGCCGTCACGGCTGGGAACGAAAAGCATGGCGGTAGGGGTCACATGCGATAAGTTGACGGCGTCGTGGCCAGCGCCACTCATCATGCAAGGTGCCTCGATACCACGTTCTTTCGCGGCGGCGCTGAGGGTGTCGATCAAGCCTTGATCGAACGGTGTCACCGGAGAGTGCCATACGGGCGTAATGCTGACCTGGGCGTTTTCGTTCGCTGCGGCGTCTTGTGCCAACTGAGCAACGAAAGCGTCAAGGGCGCTCAACCGCTCTTCATCCACATGACGCACGTCAAGCTGCAGGTTGACCGCGCCTGGGACGACGTTACGAGAAGGGTCGGCGACGCGAAAATCGCCAATGGTAAACCGGCCCTCGTCATCCTTGCCTATTTCCTCGCGCATTGCTTGGATAAACGAGGTGGCAGCCAGCAGCGGGTCGCTACGATAGGGCATGGGCGTCGGCCCTGCGTGTACCGCTTCGCCTTCAAAACGTACGTCGTACCAGCGGATGCCTTGTACGCCGGTCACGATACCCAGAGGTCTTTGTGTCTCCTCAAGCACGGGCCCTTGTTCGATATGCAGTTCAAAGTAGGCATCCAGCTTGGGCAGGCCCAGCGGTGCATCCCCGCGCTGCCGGGACGAGGCCAGCGCTTCGCCAACGCTTATTCCCTCGCTATCCTTGGCACTCAGGAACGCTTCCCTGGCGAGTCGCCCGGTCCATACACCGCTGCCCGCCATGGCCGGTGAAAAACGACTCCCTTCCTCGTTGGTCCACACCACCAGGGTCAAGGGCCGCAACGTCGTCACGTTGCGCTCGTGTAGCGTCCGCAGCACTTCAAGCCCGGCAAGCACGCCCAGTACACCATCGAAACGTCCACCCAACGGCTGGGTGTCCAGGTGGCTGCCGATGGCAACAGGCGCCAGGGTTTCGTCTTCCCCCGAGCGATGTATGAAGATATTGCCCGCTTCGTCCAACTGCCAGGTGCAGCCCAGCGCTTCGACCCAGTCCAGCAGCAGGCGCCGACCTGCAACATCCTGGTCGGTAAGGGTAAGCCGTCGACTGCCGCCTTTTGGCGTGGGGCCAATCTCGGCCATGTCCATCAGCGATGACCAGAGCCGTTCGCCGTTGATATCCGGTAAGGTACTGCTCGAGAAAGTCGTATTCATGTCACCTGCCAATATTATTGTCGAATCGGCTTAAACCTAGGCAGGATTCGTTCCTTTAATAGACTATTGCAAATAAATTCAATAGTTTGAGATATCAGAAAAGTAGGCATCAGGCGATCGAGAAGCGTCTTGAGTTGATGTTGACTCACTTTTACTTGGTGTAGGATGGCACGGCAGCGTTCATCGCGTGGCTATCTCACCAAGTTCTCGGCAGTGCGGGGGTTGTACGGTAGTGGTGAAGCTTGTCTGATATAGAACAGGAAGCTGTTATGCTGAAACAAGGTTTTCTTTGGCGCATGCTTGGCGCCGGATTTTAACAATTACTGAAGGAGTGCTCTCATGTCACGCCGACCGTTACTGGCCCGTGCGGCCGTTCTGTTTGCGCTGTTATCGCCGCTGGCCGCGGCCGATACCCTGGTCTTTACCGCCATTCCCGATGAAGATGAAACGCGCCTTCAACAGCGCTTTCAGGCGGTGGCCGACTATCTCGCCGAGGAGCTGGAGGTCGAGGTACGCTTCATTCCCGTGACCTCTTATGCTGCCTCGGTCACCGCGTTTCGCAACAATCAGGTGCAGCTGGCCTGGTTCGGCGGGTTTACCGGTGTGCAGGCGCGCCAGCTGGTGCCCGGCTCCCAGGCCATCGCTCAGGGCATCGAAGACCCGGAATACAAGAGCTACTTCATTGCCAATCACGCCACCGGTATCGAGCCGGTCGAGTCTGATACCGCGCCCGAGGCGCTCAAGGGGCTCACCTTTACCTTCGGGTCGCAAAGCTCCACCTCCGGGCGGCTTCTGCCGGAATATTTCCTGACCCGGGATCTTGGCGCCTCGCCGGATGAGCTTTTCGAGCGGGTCGGCTTCAGCGGCAACCACAGCCGCACGGTATCGCTGGTGCAGTCCGGCGCCTACCAGGCGGGGGTGTTGAGCTACACCGCCTGGGAGAACGAGGTCGAACAGGGCAATGTCGATCCCGAGCGTGTGCAGGTCATCTGGGAGTCCCCCACTTATCCGGATTACCACTGGACCGTGCGTGGCGATGTCGATGAGCGCTTTGGTGAAGGCTTTACCGAACGCCTGCAGCAGGCGCTGATCGGGATGGATGACCCGGAACTTCTGGCAAGCTTCCCGCGTTCGGGGTTCATTCCCGCGACCAACGAGGACTTCGAGCCGGTTTACGACGTTGCCGTCTCGCTGGGCCTGCTCGAGCAGTGACGCACTTTGCACTGACCGATGTCGAGGCGCATTACGGCACCACGCGCGTGCTGGGGCCGCTGTCGCTCCGTGTCGGCCCGGGTGAGCGGGTGGCGCTGGTGGGCAAGAGCGGGGCGGGGAAGTCGACGCTTCTCTCGCTGATGTACGAGCGCTGGCAGTCGCGCCACGTGGCGTTGATGCCTCAGGCGCTGGGGCTCGTCGATACGTTGTCGGTGTTTCACAACGTCTACATGGGCCGCCTCGACCGCCACCCCTGGTGGCGCAATCTGGCCACCCTCGCCAGGCCCTGGCGGCGCGATATCGATGAGATCGTCGCGCTGCTCGATGACGTAGGCATCGGTGAAAAGCGCTGGACCCCTTGTGGCGAGCTCTCCGGCGGCCAGCGCCAGCGCGTGGCGGTGGCCCGGGTGCTCTATCAGCAGGGCGAGATACTGCTGGCCGACGAGCCGGTCTCGGCACTCGATGGCCCTCAGGCGAGCTCGGTGATGGCGCAGTTGACCGACCACTACGCCATGGCGGTGCTGGCGATGCACGATCTGGAGCTGGCGCTGCGCTTTTGCACGCGCATTGTCGGGCTTCAGGGCGGCACGGTGGTCCTCGATGCCCCGAGCAATACGCTCAACGCCGCCGCCCTTCAGGATCTCTATTGATGCCGTTGCGTGCCACGACCCGCGTCACGCTGGGGCTTGTGCTGCTTGCGCTGGTGTGTCTTGCGCTGGGCGATTTCGCGATCAGCGCCCACGACCCCTGGCGGGCCATCGGCCAGCTGGTACTGGGGCTTTTGCAGCCGGATTTCAGCAGCGTCGATTCGCTCGGTGAGGCGCTCTTGCGCACCGTGGCCTTTGCCTTTGTCGGGGTGGGCCTTGGTGCTCTCGTCGGGATGGGGTTTGCGCTCTGCTTTCACCGCTGGTGGGTGCGCACCTTCAGCGCCTTCATTCGCGCCATCCACGAGCTGTTCTGGGCGCTGATCTTCCTGCAAAGCTTTGGCCTGCACCCGGTGACCGGCGTGCTCGCCATCGCCATTCCCTACGCGGGCATCTTCGCCAAGGTGTATGCCGAAATACTCGACGAGACCGACCCGCTGCCCCTTGACGTGCTACCCCGGCGTGCCGGGCGGCTTTCCCGGCTTGTGTACGCGCGCATCAGCCAGGCCTGGCCGCATCTTGTGAGCTACACGGCGTACCGGCTGGAGTGCGGGCTGCGCTCGAGCGCGGTGCTGGGCTTTGTCGGCATGCCGACCATCGGCTACCACCTGATGGCTGCCTTCGCCCAGGGGCACTACTCGACGGTCGGGGCGCTGTTGCTGCTGTTCTATCTGTTGATCGGCACGCTGCGCTGGTGGGTAAGGCCCAGACTCTTGCCGGTTTATCTACTGGTATCGCCGTTTCTGCTGGGCACGGGGCTGCCCATCATGTGGGCGAACGTGACACGGTTTTTCACCGAAGACATCGTGCCCGCGCCGCTCAGACGGGGCGAAGGGCTCCCCGCACTCTGGGAGTGGTTCGCCCAGCTCTTCATGAATCAGGCGCTGCCCGGCATCTGGAATACGCTCTTGCTGACCCAGATTGCCCTGGTGGCCACCGGGGCGCTGGCGCTTTTGCTGTTTCCCCTCATCTCGCGTCACTTCACCGGGCGCGTGAGCGGTGTGGCGGGGCACGTGCTGTTGGTCATCATGCGCTCCACGCCGGAATACATGCTGGCGTTTATTCTGCTGCAGCTCTGGGGGCCTTCCATGTTGCCCGCGGTGGTGGCGTTGGCGCTGCATAACGGCGGTATCATCGCGCATTTGATCGGTCGGCGAAGCAACGAGATCACGCTGCGCCAGGATGCTCCGCGCGGAATAGACCGCTACGCCTTCGAGATGGTACCGCGTCTCTACGGACCCTTTCTGGCGCTCTTGTTCTACCGCTGGGAGATCATCATGCGGGAAACGGCGATCCTGGGCATTCTGGGGATCGCCACCCTCGGTTTTTACGTGGACAGCGCCATTCAGGAAATTCGCTTCGATCGCGCCATGGTACTGATCTTGATCACGGCATTGATCAACATCGGGGGCGATGTGCTGGCGCGGCGTCTGCGCGGCTATCTACGCCTGCGCCATACCCCCAATCGCCAGCAGTGCTGAGCTCGTCTGGCGGCTATCTCAAGGAGTGGCATGCAAGAACACACGGAGTTGCTGGCCCTGGCAGGGCAGTTCTTTGGTCTGATCGCCCTGGTGATGTGCGTATTGGCGTTCGCCAATAAAGACGACGACAAGCTGATGGTACTGCTCATCTCGGCCAACGTGGCCTTCATGCTGCAGTTTGCCTTGCTGGGCAGCTGGACGGCAGCGGCGCTGACGGCCATGGTGATCGTGCGCATTGCGCTGGCCCGGCGCTATCCCGGCAGTATCGGCGTCATGGTCGGAGTGCTTGGCGCAGGTGCGACGGCGGCGGCGCTGACCTGGCAAAGCTACGTGGATCTTTTCGCGGTCGTGGCGATGTTTCTGGGTACGCTTGGCATGTTCATGCTGAAAGGCATCATGCTGCGCGTCTTCCTGGGGCTGGCGGCATTTTTCTGGATGATGAACAACCTCTTGATCGGCTCGATTGGCGGGACGCTGGCCGAGGCGCTGGTGGTGATCACCAATTTCATTACCATTGCACGCCTTGTCAAGGCCAGGCGCCGCTACCCGGAGGCGTTCGACAAGGCCGATCAACACCGCTGAGTCGGGCCGCTCTTGATGAAGGTAGCGGTAGCCGCGCTGCTGACCTCTCGATGATTTGACATTGTTTCTGACCTGGGCACAAATAGGCCTACTATCGTTGGAGGGTATGTCGTGCAGGTCAACCGAGAAGAAAATACCGCGGGCTATGAGGCGTTGGATGTGGCGACCTTGGGGCAGCGTCTAGGCAGTATCCAGGAGGTGGTTCGCCGCATTGGCGAGACCCCGGCCCGCTGGGAGGTTCGTGAGGTCGGCGATGGTAACCTCAACCTCGTGTTTATCGTGACAGGCGAGAAGGGCAGCGTGGTGGTCAAACAGGCGCTGCCTTATGTGCGCATGGTGGGTGAAAGCTGGCCGCTGCCGCTTTATCGCGCGCACTTCGAGTACTACGCGCTGGTGCGTCAGGCCCAGCGCGCCCCTGGCATCGCGCCCGAGGTGTTTTACTTCGACAAGGCCCAGGCCCTGATCGTGATGGAGTACCTGCACCCGCATGTCATCCTGCGGCGCAAGCTGATCAAGGGGGAGCGGGTGGCTCGACTGGGTGAAACCCTGGGTCAGTTCTGCGCGCGCACGGCGTTTCGCGGCTCGGAGCTTTCTCTGCCAAGCGCGGAAAAAAAGCAGGACGTCGGGCTTTTCTCGGGCAACGTGGCGATTCCCGCGATCACTGAATCGCTGGTATTCACCGACCCCTATTTCAATGCCGAGATGAACCACCACACGCCGGCGCTTACACCGGTGGTGGAACGGCTGCGCGGCAACGTGGCATTGAAGGCCCGTGCCCAGCGCATGCTCTTGAAGTTCACCGCCGACACCGAAACCATGCTGCACGGCGACCTGCATTCGGGCTCGATCATGGCCACCGATACCGAGGTGCGAGTCATCGACCCGGAGTTTTCCCAGTACGGCCCCATGGCGTTTGACCTAGGCATGGCCGTGGCCAACTTCCTGATGGCCTATTTCAGCCAGCCCGCCCACCGCTCTGACGATGAACTGGCCGCGTATCAAGCGTGGATTATTGAGGTGATCAAGGCGTGCTTTACAAGCTTTGACGCCGAATTTCGCCACCTGTGGCAAACCGAGCGTACCGGCATTCTGTTCCCGAAAGCGCTGTTCGAAGACCAGGGCCACGAAAGCGAGACGGCCTGTGACGCGCTGCTCGCGGAAATTCGCGAGGACGCGCTGGCGTTTTGTGGCATCGAGATGCACCGTCGGGTGTTGTCGCTGGCCCACAACGCGGACTTCGAAGAGATCGACGACACCACGCTTCGGGCAAGGCTTGAAGCGCGCAACCTGCTGATGGGCGAGGAGTTGGTGATAAATCCGGCAGCCTACTGCGAGCTCGACGCCCTGATCGCGCTAGCCAAGGCGTTCAACCAGAAGAGAGTGTCGTAAACGACTACCCCGTAGCGCGGCGTAAGCGTCAACGCACCCGCGAAGCACCGCGAAAGCGATGCCAAAACGGCCACGGACATGTGATGAAACACTCAGGCACCCGGGCGGCTATCGCCACGGGTGCCTGATACCTTAAAGCTGATCAATCCGATCAAAGCGGCCCGCGATACCACTCTCGGTCCAGTGGGGTACCCAGCCTTCCACGTTGTCGAAAAAGCGCAGCAAGATTTCGCCGACGATGGTCGGGCTGGGCATTACCGTGGCCGCTGTGCACGAGTTCGGTTCGCGCACGGCGGCTATTCGAGGCAGTAATGAGCGGGCTTCACGCTACACGGACGGAGCTTTTAAACTCCTTGCTGTACCTCTCCAACACAACGAATCGTTGGATTCAGCGATGGGCGTCTACATTGTCACAGATGGACTTCCCAATGTCCGGTTTTGTCCGAGCCGATTCTCGTTAATCTGCCCGCTGTTTGCAGTTTGGCGATGGCGCGGGCAATGGTGCGAATATCCTTGCCGATCTGTTCGGCAAGCTGCTGGCGGGTGAGTTGGTTGTTGGCGTGCAACAAGCGCAAAATGGCCTCAGAAGTTTTCAGCCCTTCAATATTTGCAGGGGCGTTTACAAGGGCGTTTGCAGGGGCGTTTTGCGTTAGAGTTTGCGAAATAACCGACAGCATGAAGCGGATAAAAGGCGTGCTATCAGCCTGATGGTCAGCCTCTTCCAGCGCCTGGTAATACTGCTGCTGGTAGTCTTTGATCACGCTTTCCAGCGGCAAGGACAAAAATAAAGGGTGCCACTGCGACAGAATCAAGGTTTGCCACAAGCGTCCCATGCGCCCGTTACCATCGCTAAAAGGATGAATGAACTCGAATTCATAATGAAATACGCTGCTGGTGATCAGCGGATGATCCTTGGCCTGCTGTAACCACTGGGCTAAGTCCGCCATCAGCCCTGACACCTGATGGGCAGGAGGCGCCACATGGTGTACCTCCTTGCCTTTTTGGATACCTACCGCCCTGTCACGAAAATGTCCTGCGTTAGTCAGAATCTCCGACATCATCAAACCATGGGCTGTCAGCAGATGCTCCAGGTTGCCTGGACGCCAGGTGGGTAGGGCATCATAGGCAGCGATGGCGCCTTTTACTTCAGCCAGCTCGCGCATGCTGCCCAGTACCGGCTTACCCTCGATCACCGCCGTGATCTGCTCTTCAGTGAGGGTATTGCCTTCAATCGCCAGGGTGCCCGCCAGGGTTTTAATACGGTTTTGCTTGCGTAACTGCGGCGACGCGTTGAGCGCACTGGCATCCAGCCGACCGACCTGCTGACTGATGTCCGCTACCAGATTCAGGATCTCGCTTGTGATGGTAAAAGGCGGTTGGTGGCTCATATCAGGCTGTTGCCTCGGCACTCGACTTTGAAAAGCTTGGCAGCAGAGCGCGTGTTGCTAGTTTTCTCTTTGAATAGGCCGCTGGTATCAAAGAGCTTTCATCGCCAATTATAAGGGGATGGTGTTAGCTAGCCTTGAACTGGCAGTCCGTCTGTTTACAGCTGATCAATCCGATCAAAGCGGCCCGCGATATCGTTCTCGGTCCAGTGGGGCACCCAGCCTTCCACGTTGTCGAAGAAACGCAGCGCGCTGAATTCAGGCGCGGGCCCCATATCGAACCAGTGGGGGGTATTGGCGGGCACGCTGATCAGGTCGCCCTGGGTGCACAGCACCTGATACACCTTGTCCTCGATATGCAGACAGAAAAGCCCCTGGCCCTTCACGAAAAAGCGCACTTCGTCCTCAAGGTGGCGGTGCTCGTTGAGGAACTTCTGGCGCATGGCGTCCTTTTCAGGATGCGTGGGCACCATGTGCAGCACGTCCACTGTCTGGTAGCCGCCCTTGGCTTTCAGGCGCTCGATGTCATCCTGGTAGAGCGCCAGAATATCGTCCTGGGTGGCGTCATCGGCAATCACGCCAGGCGTGGCCCAGCGCTCGAACAGCACGCCCACGCGGTTGAGCTCGGTCTTGATCTGCTCGCCATCGGTGGTGTCGGTCAAGGCGATGTTCGGGTTCTGGTCGGCAAATACTTTGAGTTGTGACATTGGCTCTCCTCGGTTGAAGCGTTGTCCTTAAAGGTCGATCTCGTCGAAGCTTGCCACGCTCGCGTGCTCGGTGCCCGCCTGGGTGCCTTCGCGTACCAGCTGCAGCGTCTGCATGCCCGCAAGCCTTGCGGCGTCCAGCTCCTCCACTACATCGGATAGAAACAGGATGGATTCGGCGGGCAGGTCAAGCTCCACTACTATATGGCGGTAGGCGCTGGCCTCGCGCTTGTGGCCGATATGGGTGTCGAAGTAGCCGCTCAGCAGTGGCGTCAGGTCGCCCTCGACACTGTGACCAAACAGCAGCTTCTGAGCCTGCACGGAGCCCGAGGAGTAGACGTAGAGCTTTTTGCCTGCCTCCGTCCACTGGCGAAGGCGCGGCGCCACATCCTCGTAAAGGTGGCCCTGAAACGCGCCGCGCTGGTAGCCATCCGCCCACATCATGCCCTGCAGCGCCTTGAGCGAGGTCTTTTTCTGGTCGGTTTCGATCCAGTACATAAGCGTCTCGATCACCTTATCAATAGCGGCGTCGGAATCACCCAGCTCGCGGCGCACTGCGTCTATCTGCTCGGCAACGTCCGGCTGGGCCGAGTGGGTATTCACATACTCGGGGAGTTGATCATGGGCGTAGGGAAACAGCACCTCGTGCACGAAGCGGATATCGGTGGTGGTGCCTTCGATATCGGTCACGACGGCGCGGATGCTCGTGTTATCAAGACGGGAACTGTTCATCATTTGGACCACCGATTCTCTTCAAGAACACAGGCAAGTAAAAACTCGATTGCCTCCAGATGGCGGCGGCACTCGGCGATGGTGGCGCCCACAGCATAAATGCCGTGACCGGCCACCAGAAAGCCCCAGGGCATGGGCCAGGCGTCGCGCACGTGGGCGGCCAGCACGTCCATATCCTGTGAGTTGGGCATCACCGGCAGACAAACCGTGGCGTCGTGGGTGGTGTTGCCCTGCAGGGCTTTCTGCATCTCGAAGCCGTTCAGCGCTATGCCGTCTTGGAAGCGGCGCGAGAGTACGGTGCTGGCCACGGTGTGGGTATGCAGCACGCAGCCGATCTCTTCGTCCAGCCGGTAGAGCGCGGCGTGAAGATCACTTTCCGCACTCGGCTTGCCGCTGCCTTCGAGCACCTGGCCGTCAAGGTCGCACAGCAGCAGGTCATCGGCCTGAATACGAGTCTTGTCGCGGCCGGATGCCGTGACGAGGTAACCCTCCGGCACCCGGGCAGAGAAATTGCCGCCGGTCGCGGGCGTCCAGCCCTTTGCTGCCGCCCAGGCAATGGCCGCCAGTAATTCGTCTTGTAGAGTCATCGTTTGCTCGGCTTCGCCTGTGTTCGAGTGGCTTTCATTCTATATGATATGCTCCGCGCTTGATAAGCCGCACGCCCGGCGCGCCCCAAGGAGCTTTCGATGCCCATACTTGAATCCCGCAGTTTGCGACTTGACGCCGACTCGCTTGAGTACCTGGACCAGACGCGCCTGCCCCAGACCGAACAGTGGGAGCGCTGCGAATCCCCCGAGGCCTGGCAGTTGGCGGTCAGGCGCCTGGCGATTCGCGGCGCGCCGCTGATTGGCCTGAGCGCGGCGTTCGTGCTGGCGCAGTACGCTGCGCGCCACCCGGGGCAGGAAGATGCATGGCAGTTGGTCAGTGATCGCCTGCGTGCCACGCGGCCCACGGCGGTCAATCTGATGTACTGCCTGGATGCGCTCGAGGCCTGCTTTGACCAAGGCCCGGCGGCGCTGGCTCGGCGCGCCGCAGCGCTGTTCGAGGAGGATCGCGAGCTGTGTCAGCGCATGGCCGAGCGCGGTGCGGACCTGCTGGTAGAGGGTGAGCGAGTGCTTACCCACTGCAATACCGGAGCACTTGCCACGGCCGGCGTGGGCACGGCCATTGGCGCGCTGGCAGTGGCCAAGCGGCGCGGCGTGACGCTGCATGTCTACGTGAACGAGACCCGCCCGCTGCTGCAGGGCGGCCGGCTGACCGCCTGGGAAATGGCCGACCTGAATATCCCCTACCAACTGATTGCCGACAGCATGGCGGCAAGCCTGATGGCTGCGGGCAAGGTGGATAAAGTAATGGTCGGTGCCGACCGCATCTGCGCCAACGGCGACTTTGCCAATAAAGTGGGTACTTACATGCTGGCGGTGGTTGCCAATTATCACCGGGTGCCGTTTTACGTGGTGGCCCCCTACACCACGGTCGACCCGGCCTGCGCCACCGGTGACGACATCCCCATCGAGCAGCGTGACGCGGCGGAAATACGTGGCGCCACCGGCGCCTTTGGCGATATCGTCTGGGCGCCGGAAAACGCCCCGGTGTGGAACCCGTCGTTCGACGTCACGCCGGCGGAGCTTGTGACCGGTTGGGTGCTGGATACCGGCGTGTTCGACGCCGCCGCCATTGCCCGGGGCGAGCATTGTCGTTAAAGACTGCCTTGCATATCGGTAAGGTTTGCCTGAAACGCTAGGTCTGCGCCGTGATCGATGCCCGCACGCAGGCCAGCACGTGGTAATCAAATCGCCCTTCCAGGGCCTCGAACACCGCTTTCAAGCCTTGGCCTGCGTGCTGGGCAAAGGCCGCTCGGATCTGCTCTTGGGTGGCCGCATCCAGACTGATCACGTCCTCGAGCGCCAGCGCGCCGCTTTCGATTACATCGGCCAGGTGGCGGTAAACGGTGTTGGGGGAAAGCCCCCGCGCCTGGGCAATCTCTTCCGGCGTTAGCCCTTGGCGTAAAAGCGTGGCGGACTCCTGAGCGCTGTCGCCCACAGGGGCGATCAAGGGCGCATCCTTGTGTGCGGTGATGACCGCCAGAATCCCCTCGCCGTAATCCTCGAGCTTGCGTGCGCCGATACCGGTAATACCGCCAAGGGCGGCCAGGTTTTGCGGGCGGTGTTCGTTGAGCTCGGCAAGCGTTGCATCGTTGAAGATGACGTAGGCAGGCACGCCCTGGGTGTCGGCAAGCATCTTGCGATGCTCGCGAAGCGCGTCCCACAGGGCACCGTGGCCCTGGGCGGGAGATCCGCCCTTGCTACGGCGGGTGGCTTTGGCCTTGGTGGGCTTGCGCAGGGTAAGCGGCTGCTCGCCGCGCAGCACCGGCTTGGCATTGGCGGTGAGATGAATGCCGCCGTGGCCCTCCATGTCCACACTCAAATAACCGCTGGCGATCAGCTGGCGATAAAGCGCCTTCCACTCGTTGGCGGAGAGTTCGCTGCCGATTCCGAAAGTGCTGATCCGGTCATGGCCGAAGCGGGTGATGCGTTCGTTGGTCTTTCCCAGCAGCACGTCCACCAGATACGTGACGCCGAAGCGCTGCTCGGTACGGTAAACGCATGAGAGCGCCTTTTGCGCTGCCACGGTGGCGTCCCAGGTGTCCGGCGGGGTCAGGCAGTTGTCGCAGTTGCCGCAGGGCGAATCGAGATGGTCGCCGAAGTAGTGCAAAAGCGCCTGGCGGCGGCAGCTGATGATCTCGCAAAGCCCCAGCATGGCGTCGAGCTTCTGCTGCTCGATGCGCTTTTGCTGGTCCGCGGCGCTTGAGTCCTGCTGCATCTGGCGCAGCGTGATCACGTCCTGAAGCCCGTAGGACATCCACGCATCCGCGGCCAAGCCATCGCGCCCGGCGCGGCCGGTCTCCTGGTAGTAGGCCTCGATGCTCTTGGGCAGGTTCAAGTGCCCGACAAAGCGCACGTCCGGCTTGTCGATACCCATGCCGAAGGCAATGGTGGCGACCACCACCACGCCGTCTTCACGTAGAAAACGGGTCTGATGCTCCTGGCGCTGCTCGGGGGGCAGGCCCGCGTGGTAGGGAAGAGCGGTCAGCCCCTGGCGCTGTAGCCAGACGGCGGTGTCTTCCACCTTCTTTCGGGAAAGGCAGTAGACGATACCCGCTTCGCCGTCGTGGTTCTCACGGATGAAGCGTAAGAGCGCCTCGCGGGCGTTGCCCTGGTTTTCGGCGATATGGTAGCGGATGTTGGGCCGGTCGAAGCCGTTATTGAAAAGCGCCGCGTCTTCGAGCTGCAGGTGCTCGATGATATCGCCCCGGGTGGGCACATCCGCGGTGGCGGTGAGGGCAATGCGCGGTACCTGGGGAAAGCGCTGGTGAAGCTGGGAGAGCTGGCGGTACTCGGGGCGAAAGTCGTGGCCCCACTGGGAGACACAGTGGGCTTCATCGATGGCGAACAGGGCAATATGGGCCTGCTCCAGCAGCATCTGCATGCGCGCCGTGGCCAGGCGCTCAGGTGCCACGTACAAAAGATCCAGGTCGCCTGAGCGCAGGCGGTTCTCCACCTCGACCGCCTCATGGTAGTCGAGGCTGGAGTTCAGGTAGGCCGCGCGCACGCCGTTCTGCTCGAGGGCGGCCACCTGATCCTGCATCAGGGCGATCAGGGGCGAGACCACGATGGCGGTGCCTTCGCGCAACAGTGCCGGGATCTGGTAGCACAGCGACTTGCCGCCGCCGGTGGGCATCAGCACCAGCGCGTCGCCGCCGTTGATCACATGTTCGATGATCGCCTGCTGCGGGCCGCGAAACTGATCAAAGCCAAAGACCTCCTGCAGTACCTTCAACGCCGCCGGGTGGGGTTCGCCGTGCATTATCGCTCTCCTTGTTGCCAGGCTGGAGATTGTCGCACGAAAAATCGGGTAAGTGCCCGCCTAGCGAATCCCGGCGCGCAGGAACGACTGCACGAACTGACGCTGGAACAGCAGAAAGGCGATCAACAGTGGGGCGATGCTTAACAGCGTGGCCGCACTCACCGTGGCCCAGTTCACCCCGGTTTCCGGGGCGGAAAATACTCCCAGACCCACGGTAAGCGGGCGGCTTTCCACCGAGTTGGTCACCACCAGTGGCCACAGGAAATTGTTCCAGTGATGGCTGACCGATACCAGGGCGTAGGCAAGATACGTGGGCTTGGCCAGCGGCACGTATACCTTCCATAAAACGCCCAGCCAGCTGCAGCCCTCGATGCGGGCAGCGTCCTCAAGCTCCCGGGGAATGGTCTTGAACGTCTGGCGTAACAGAAAGATACCGAAGGCGCTGGCCACGTAAGGCAAGCCGATGCCGGTAATGGTATTGATCAGGCCCAGGCCGCTGACGAGGCGGTAGTTCTCCACGATCAGCACTTCGGGAAACACGAAAAGCTGAATCAGCACCAGCATGAAAAGCGTGTTCTTGCCAGGAACGGGAAAGCGCGCAAAGGCGAACGCCGCCAGGGTGCAGACCACGAACTGGGCCATTACCACCCCGGTGACCAGTAAAAAGGTGTTCAGGTAATAGCGGGCAAACGGCGCCTGGGACCAGGCTCTGGCGAAGTTATCCAGCGTCAGGGGCGCGAAAAGCTCGAAGCGCACCATGAACGCCGGCGGGTGAAACGCCGCCCATACCGCGTAGAGCAGCGGAAATATCCAGATAATCGCCAACAGCCAGGCGGCCAGGGTCTCCAGGGAAACAGGGCTTGCGAAACGGCGAGGGGCGGCGACGGCCAACGTACTCATTGGTAGTGCGTCCTGCGGTCGAGGATCAAAAACTTCAGCGTGGCGATCAGGGCAAGTACGATGAGAATCACCACCGTGATCGTGGCCGCCGTGGTGCGATCGAAAAACGAGAAGGCGTTCTCGTACACGTAGTAAAGCAGCAGGTTGGTGGCGTTGTTGGGGCCGCCCTTGGTCAGGATGAACAGGTGGTCGATGACGCGCACGGCGTTGATCAGCGCGTTGATCAGCACGAACAACGTGGTGGGCATCAAAAGTGGAAACGTCACCCGCCAGAAGTAGCGCCAGCGGCTGGTGCCCTCGAGATCCGCGGCTTCCTTGAGTTCCGGCGCAATCGCCTGCAGGGCGGCCAGATAAAAGATCATGAAAAAGCCCGCTTCCTTCCACACCGACATGACGATGATCGAGCCAAGCGCCACGCCCGGGTCGCCCAGCCAGTTCACCCCGGAAAAGCCCAGCGCCCCTAAAAGCTTGTTGAAAAGCCCGATCTGCGGGGCGTAGAAGAACATCCAGATGTTGGCCGCGGCGATCATCGGCAAAATGGTGGGGGTGAAGTAGGCCATGCGCACCAGCCCCCGGCCGGGAAGCCTGCCGTTGACGAAAAGCGCCATGGCCAGGGCCAGGGCAATCGAGGTGGGAATGGTGCCGAGCGCGTAGATCAGGTTGTTGCGCGCCACTTTCCAGAACGTGGGGTCGTCGAACAGGTACCGGTAGTTCTCCAGGCCCACGAATTCAGGCCCCGCGCCGCGAAAGCCGGGCATGAAAAGGCTGTTGATCACCGTGGTGATCGTGGGCAGGTAGGCGAACACGGCCAGCAAAACGGCCGCGGGTAGCAGCAAGAGTGCCCCGAAAAGCTGCATTTTATGATGAGCGGTGAAGGTCATGAGAAAAAACCGCAGGTGAATAAAAGCCGGGCAAACGCCCGGCCAGTCGGTAACAGTTAGCGGGCGTAGCGGCGCAGAATGCCGTCGGCTTCGCGCTGGGCCTGGCCTAGTGCGTCACTTGGCGACATCTGGCCCGTCAGGGCCGCCTGCACCGCGTTGTCCAGCGCGCGGCGGATACGTCCGCCCTGATAGGTGGAAAGCTCCGCCGTTCCATGCTCCAGCTGGTCTCGGGCGACCGCAGCTGGTGGGAAGTTTTCCACGTAGTCTTGCAGGGCTTCGGTTTCGTAAGCGGCGGGGCTCACGCCCATGTAGCCGGTCTCGATCGACCAATCGGCGGCGCGCTCGGGGGAGGTCATCCAGCGGATGAACGTCATCGCGGCGTGCTGTTCTTCTTCGGAGGCGTCCTTGAATACGTAGAAGTTGCCGCCGCCGGTGGGGCTGCCGCGCTGCTCCTTCATGGGCAGCATGGCCACGCCGAAGTCGAAGTTCGCCTCGTTGCGCGCGGCGGTCAGGTTGCCGGTGGTGTGCCACATCATGGCGGTGGACTGCTCGACGAAGTTCTGGCGCAGCGTGCCCCACTCGATGGTGCCTTCGGGCATGGCGTCGTGTTCGTGGATCAGCGAGACCCAGTACTCCAGCGCCTCGACGGCGGCCGGATCGTCAAAGTATACTTCGGTGCCGTCCTCGCTCATCAGGCGGTGGCCGTTCTGAAAGGCGAACGCCTGGAACATCCAGTAGGGGTAGCCGGTAGAGGGCACCATCACGCCCCACTGCTCGCCACCGCTTGCCTTGCGAATAGTGGCAGCCATCTCGGCCATCTCGTCCCAGTTCTCCGGCGGTGTTTCAGGGTCGAGTCCCGCGGCTTCAAAGGCTTCCTTGTTCCAGAACAGCACAACGGTGGAGCGCTGGAAGGGAATGCCGTAGGTCTTGCCGTCGAGCTGGCTGTTTTCCATCAGGCCCGGGTAAAAGCCATCCAGCCACGTGCGCTCGTCATCGCTTTCGACCAGGTCATCGAAGGCGACGATGACGTCCTGTTCCACCAGTTCGTAAAGATCGATGGCCGACAGCACCGAAATCTGCGGTGGCTGTTCGGCATCCAGCGCCGAGATGGCGCGCACGCGAGTATCGTCGTAATTACCGGCGTAGATCGCCTCTACGCTGATCTCGGGATGCTCGCTCTCGAATTCGGCGACCAGATTATCCACCACCTCGGTCAAGGCGCCGCCTACCGCGACGGGGTAGTACATGGTCAGCTGGACCGGTTCTTGCGCGTGGGCTTGCCCGGCGCTCAGCAGTGCGGTTGCCAGGGCCGTCATCGTAAAGGAAGAAAGTGAACGCATGGTCGATCTCTCAGGGGTTAATGTTGGAACGAGCCCACCTGGGGTGAGCGAGTGACGCGACGTAGATCCCCCGGCAGCGCGCTGGGCGCCAGGTCCGTGGATCGCATTCCGTCCTCGGCGAAAAGGTGGGCGCTTTCGGGAGCCCAGTAGAGGCGGCAGGCTGAATCATTCAAGGCGGGTTTGCCGTTAAGGCGAACCCGCAAGGTGTGCTCGCCCACCGCCACGTACACGATGGTGTCGGCGCCCAGGTACTCTTCACTCAAGATACGTGCCGGCACGCCCGGGGCATCTGCCGGACGAAGTTCGATATCCTCGGGGCGAATACCCAACTGCCCGCCCGCCGACTTGAGCGGGGCGACCGTTGTCGTGGGTTCACCTTCAATGACGGCGCCGGCGTCACCGGCGATCAGGGGGAGTAGGTTCATCGCAGGGCTTCCTATGAAGCTGGCGGCAAAGGCGCTCGCCGGGTGGTTGTAAAGCTCGTCTGGCGAGCCGTCCTGAACGATACGGCCGTGCTGCATCAAAATGACCCGGTCGCCCATGCTCATGGCTTCCACCTGGTCGTGGGTGACGTAGATGACCGTCATGTTCAATCGGCTCTGCAGCGCCTTGATTTCACGGCGCATGTCGGCCCTCAGGCGGGCATCCAGGTTGGAAAGCGGCTCATCCATCAGGCAAATGGGGTGCTCGGAGATAATGGCGCGTGCCAGCGCCACCCGCTGACGCTGGCCACCGGAGAGCTTGGCGGGCTTTCGGTCCAGATAACGGGTCAGGTCCACAAGCTCCGCCACCTGGGCAAGTCGCGCCTGGCGCTCGGCTTTGGGCACGCGGCGACTCTTGAGCCCGAATACGATGTTCTCCGCCACGCTCAAATGAGGAAAAAGCGCGTAGGACTGAAACACCATGGAAAGGCCCCGGTCGCCGGGGGGAAGACGGGTCACGTCGCGCTCACCGATATGAATCTCGCCACTGGAGGCTTCTTCAAGCCCGGCAATCATGCGAAGCGTGGTGGATTTGCCACAGCCCGACGGCCCGAGCAGGATGACGAACTGCCCCGGTGTGACGTCAAAGGAGACGTTGTCGACGGCGACGGTGGCGTCCCACTGCTTGGTAACGCCTTCTAGACGGATACGCGATTGGCTCATTACTCAACGCTCAGTTCTGAACTGGGTGACTATGGCCAACCACTGTGCGTCAACGGTGTGGCAGTTGCGTGACGCTCGCGTGTCGATCCTGTGTCAGCGGCCGGGGTTGCCTGTGGTCGCCAACCCGTGGCGCTTTAACTTGCGCACCACGCTGGACTGGCTGACCCCTAGGCGCTTGGCGATGGCGTAGGTGCTGGTGTGCGTCTGGCAAAGCTCTTCAAGAAGCTGGCGCTCGAGGCGTGCCAGATAGGCGGGCAGGGTTTCATCGACCCCAAGCGGTGCGCTTGCCAAAGCCGAAGGCCGCGGCGGTTCATGCTCGGCGGTGGGCTGGGGCGCGAGCGCAACACTATCGATCTGATCGCTTGGGCTCGATAACCAGGCGCGTTCCAGCCAGTTTTCCAGCTCGCGGACATTACCCGGCCAGTCGCTTCCCATGAGCATCGACCAGACGTGGTTGCCCAGAAACTTCTGCCGCCCGTAGTGGGCGTTCAGCCGCGAAAGGCTGGCTTCGACCAGGCTCGGAATATCCTCCCGGCGCTCGCGAAGCGGGGGCAGCGTCACGGGAATCACGTTGAGGCGATAATAGAGATCCAGCCGGAAAAGCCCCTCCTGTACCCGGCGGGCCAGGTCCTGATTGGTGGCTACCACCAGACGAAAATCGACCCGGCGGGCGCGGGTATCGCCCAGGCGGGTGAGCTTGCCGTCCTGAATCACCTTCAAGAGCTTGGTCTGCATCAACAGCGGCAGTTCGCCGATTTCATCGAGAAACAGCGTACCGCCCTCGGCCTGCTCCAGAAGCCCGGCCTTGCCCTGGCGGGCGGCGCCGCTGAACGCCCCGGGCTGATAGCCGAACATCTCGGACTCGAACAGGTTTTCCGGAATCGCTGCACAGTTGACCTCGATGAACGGGCCCTCGCCCCGGGCGCTCCAGCGGTGAAGCTGCTTGGCGAACGCCGTCTTGCCCACGCCGGATTCGCCCAGCATCAGAACGTTGGCGCTGGACGGGGCAACGCGCTTGAGCAGAAGCGCCACCTCGCGCATCACGTGGCTTCTGACCTGAAGGTTCTCCAGAGCGCTATCCAGTGCCTGATCATCGGCGCTGGCACCGTTATGGCCGCGCTTGATGTGCTCGTTGAAGCGCTTTTGCAGCAGGGCGTATTCATCCTGCAGAAGCTGTAGATCGGTCAGATCCCGGGAGCGGCTGATGATGCGCTCGAGTTTGCCGTTCACAAACACCGGATGGGCCTCGGCGATGACCCGGCGGCCGGTGCCGGTGGTCTGCATCAACTGAGCAGGGCGCTGGGTGCGCATCACTTCAAGGCTGATGGAGGGTTTCAAGATGCCGCTTTGTTCAAGGGTCTTGACGTTGCTGCCCAGCAACTCATCCCGAGACATGCCGTATACCGCCTCGACGCCGGGGCTGATATCCAGCACCTGCCCGCGCCCGCTGACGATAAAGAAATGGTCGTTGGCAGTCTCCACAATGGTTTTGAGCACGCTGCGATCGAGGTCGTCCACCTGGCCCCCTTATGAACCGATAATGACTTGATTGATGCATTAAGGACTTAATATTACGCGCTTTTGAGTCATTCTTGCATTAATACGCTCGAGAGCCCCTGTTAACGCCCTTGTTTCAGCCTCTCGCAGGCTTGGCACGTTAAATGCAGTGGTAAAGGGATAGGTAACTGCAAGCGGCTTTCAACAAGCCCGCGCCGAAAACACAGGAGATCGTGATGTCTGATTTCAACCAGCCGCTGGGCGGCAACAGCGTACCCCGCTTTGGCGGGCCCGCCACCATGATGCGCCTGCCCTCCCAGGAGAGTGCCGAAGGCCTGAATGTCGCCTTTATCGGTATCCCGATGGATATCGGCACCTCCAACCGCCCTGGCACGCGCATGGGGCCGCGCCAGATCCGCGACGAGTCACGCATGCTGCGCCCCTACAACATGGCCACCCGCGCCGCGCCCTTCGAGAGCCTGCAGGTGGCAGACATCGGCGATGTACCGATCAACACCTTCCACCTGCCCAAAAGCATCGACATCATCACCGCGTTTTTTGACGACGTGCTGAGTCACGACTGCACGCCGCTGACCCTTGGCGGCGATCACACCATGACGCTGCCGATTCTGCGCGCCATGGCGAAAAAGCACGGCCCGGTGGGGCTGATTCACATCGACGCCCATGCCGATGTCAATGAACACATGTTCGGCGAGAAGATCGCCCACGGCACCACCTTCCGTCGCGCCCAGGAAGAGGGGCTGCTGGCTCAGGGCAAGGTCGTGCAGATCGGTCTACGGGGTACCGGCTACGCCGCCGAGGATTTCGACTGGTGCCGCGACCAGGGCTTTCGTGTGGTGCAGGCCGAGGAGTGCTGGTACCGCTCGCTTGCGCCATTGATGGAAGAAGTGCGCCAGCAAATGGGGGATACGCCGGTGTACATCAGTTTCGACATCGACGGGCTGGACCCTTCCGTGGCGCCGGGTACCGGCACGGTGGAGATGGGCGGGCTGACTTCCATGCAGGGGCTCGAGATCGTGCGCGGCGCGGCAGGGCTCAATATCGTCGGGGGTGATCTGGTCGAGGTTTCCCCGCCCTATGACCCCTGCGGCAACACGGCGTTGATGGGCGCCACTCTTCTATACGAGATGCTCTGCGTGCTGCCGGGGGTGAAAAAAGAGGATTGATCCTGCGACGAAAGCGCCAATCATAAGGCGCAGCGTCAAGCCACCGTGCTTAAGCAACAAAGGGAGGCCGGGCCTCCCGTTCAAACGCCGCCAGCCCACCTCAATAATCATTCCTAACAGGTGAACGTATGTCGTATTCCCAAGCGAAATCTGACGAGCCCGGTTTTGATGCGCCCATTCCTCGTGCCCATCTGCTCAAGTTTCTGATCCCATCGATTATCGGCGTTTTACTCTTTCTCGTGCCGTTTAAAACCGGTGAGTCGGTCAATATCGGCATGGGCATGATGGCCGACGGCTTGCAGGCGCTTCTCGGCGAAGCGCTTGCGCTGATTGCCATGCTGGTGCTGTGCGCGTCGGTCGTGGTCACGCTCTATGTGAAAGCGGCCAAGCCCGGCTGGGCTCGGGGCGGCCATTTCGGTGACATGTTTCAGGTGGGCATGATCTGGGTGGCGCTGCGCATTCTGGGCGCCATCTTCGTGATCATGACCTATTTCCAGGTGGGGCCTGAGTTCGTCACCGCGTCCTTTACCGGGGGCGTGATGCTCAATGACCTGGCGCCGGTACTGCTGACGTTCTTCTTCTTCGCGGCGATCCTGCTGCCGTTCCTGGTCGAGTTCGGCTTCATGGAGTTTATCGGCACCATGGTGCGCAAGCCGTTTCGAGTGATCTTCAACCTGCCCGGGCGCAGCGCCATCGATGCCACCGCCTCCTGGATGGGCTCGGGCACCGTGGGAGTGCTGATCACAGCCCAGCAGTACGAGCAGGGTTACTACAATGGCCGCGAAGCCTCGGTCATCGCGACCAATTTCTCGGTTGCCTCGATTGCCTTCAGCCTGCTGGTCACCAACTTCGTGGGCATCAACCACCTGTTCGTGCCGTTCTACTTTACCGTGGTGGTGTCGGGGCTGGTGGCGGCGGTGATCGTGTCGCGCATTCCGCCGCTTTCCTTGAAAGCCAACGACTACTACGCGCCGGTGGGCTGTCAGATTCGCGAAGAAAACACCGGTAAGGCAGGACTTTTCCGCTACAGCCTTTTGCAAGCGACGCGCCGCGCCGCCAGGGCTCCGGGCCCGATGGCGCTTGCCAAACTCGCGCTGATCAACGTGATCGATATCTTCCTCACGCTGTTGCCGCTGGTGTTCGCCATCGGCACCGTGGCGCTGATTCTCGCCGAGTTCACGCCGCTGTTCACCTGGCTCTCCTACCCAATGGTGCCGGTGCTCGAACTGCTGCGCATTCCCGAAGCCCAGGCGGCGGCCCCGGCCACGCTGGTCGGCTTTGCGGATATGTTCCTGCCCGCGGTACTGGCCACCAATATCGACAGCGAACTCACGCGCTTCGTGATCGCCTGCCTTTCCATGACGCAGCTGGTGTACATGTCCGAGATCGGCGCGCTGCTGCTGAAGTCGAAAATTCCCATCGCGCTTTGGGAGCTGGCGGCGGTGTTTTTGCTGCGCACCGCGATCACGCTGCCCATCATCGCCTTCATGGCGCATACGTTTTTCTTTTGAGGTATAGCGCCAAGGCCATCGTATTGAAATCAATGCCAAACGCTGCGTGTAAGTATGGTTAACACGCAGCGTTTGGCGTTTATGGGTGAAAAACGACTTATCAAGCCGAGAGGGGAGCAGTGTCAGCTGGGTAATATAAGGCGGTGAGTGTGTATCGATATCAGGAGACGATCAGTTGGTCCAACCGCTGTTCGAGCCATTCCCACAAAGAGAGGGTGTCCTCACCGATGAACACCAGCTGGCTTTTACGCTGAGCGCCATGGTCCAATTCCGCGCTGGAAAGCTTGCCCGCGGCCCGCTGGAGCGCTAGCACACGGCCATCACCCAGACATACGATGCCTTTGAAACGAATGACTTGCTTGGGCAGGTCATCAAGTAAAGCGCGCAAGGCGCTGACGTCGATATGACCGGCATGTTGCCAACTAAGCGTTTTGAGTCCTAGCGCCCCAATATTTGTAGACGCTCCAGAGGGCGTTCGCACCGGGCGAAAGATAGTGGCCCCAAGCGTGGGCAAGGGCCATAGCACGAAATCGACCGGCAATGCGGCGTGTGTCGAGCGTATACGGCGGCTGTCGGGCAGCAGAAGCCTCTGTTCGAGTTGCTCGATGTCTTCAAGGGCCACCAAATCGCTTTTATTGACGATGACCAGGTCGGCGTTTTCAATTTGCGACGCGACAAGATGGCGTAGTGGTGAACTCAAACTCTCGTAATCAAGGGCCGCATCGACCAGCGTGATGACGCCTTCAAGTCGAGCTTTGGCGCGAAGCCTAGGATAACCCAATACGTTAACGACGCGTTCTGGGTCGGATACTCCGCTGCATTCGATCAATAGATGATCAAGCTGATCGCCCTTGCTGTTAACTAGCGACTCGATCGAGGAGGAGAGCTCTCCTTGCAAGCTACAGCATACACAGCCGTTGCTCAGGGTTATGAGGTTGTCCTGACGCTCGTTGATGAGTGATTGGTCGATATTGAGCGCGCCGAAATCATTAACCATCACGCCCAAGCGGTGGCCGTTGGCCTGACTCAGTAGATGGTTGATCAGCGTGGTTTTGCCGGCGCCTAGAAATCCCGCAACAATCGTTACGCCAAGCGGGGTCGGCTCACTGAGCGTTGGAGCAAGTGCCATGGGTCGTTGACGCCTCAGAAGATTTGAGCTCGATTTCGACAAAAGCAAAATGCTCGTCGCCGGCGTTGATAACGTTATGCTCGACGCCAGCCAAGCGGTGGTAGGTATCACCCGCTTTCACATGGACATCTTGGCTACCTTCTGATGTTTCTAAGCGCATGACGCCATCAATAATGGGGACAACGAGATAATCCAGCCCGTGCCGATGCCAGCCCGTCTGCGTTTTCGGAGCGAAATCCCAGTGCGTCACGATGACACTTTGATTATCTAACTGAACCGTTGCTTTTGCCGACGTCGCTGACATGAGGTCTCCTAGTTAAAAATAAGGTTGGGTAGCCAAAGGGCGATTTGTGGAAACAGAACGAGTAGTACGATGCCCAAGACCTGCATGGCCAAGAAGGGCACCACCGACCGATAAAGATCCCCCGTGGTGACTTCTGGTGGGGCAACCGAGCGCATGTAAAAAAGGTTATAGCCAAAAGGCGGAGTCAGATAAGCCGTTTGCATGGCGAGTACGAACAGGATGGCAAACCAGATCGGATCGAATCCCAATGCTTTGATAATGGGCACGTAGAGCGGCACGGTGATGAACAAAATAGCCGAGTCATCTAAAAACATGCCTAGTAATAGGTAGCTGAGCAAGATTACTGTCAGTACCAGGTAAGGGCTGAGATCCGCCGCCATGATTTGACCCACTATTGCTTGGCCAGCACCGAGTGCGATATAGATCTTGGAAAAAACTACCGCGCCGATCATGATCCACATCAGCATGCCCATGATACGTGCCGTACTGTAAAGCGCGTTGCTGAGCATGGTAAAGTTGAGCTTACGATTGGCGAGCGCGCACAGCATCGCGCCGCTTGCCCCCAGTGCCGAGGCTTCCGTGGGGGAGGCTACGCCCGCCGCCATAGTACCAAGGACCACGGTAATCAGGGCGCCGGGAAGGGCGATAGCCTTCAGCGATTTTAACTTTTCGACAGTGTTGATGCGCTCGAAGGCCTCGATAGGCGGTCCCAGTGCCGGGTTGCGATGGCAACGAATGCCGATATAGATCATGTAAATCACGGCCAGCATGATTCCCGGCATGATACCTGCCGCAAATAGTTTGCCGACGGATTCGCGGGTTAAAAATGCGTAGAGGATCATGACCAGCGACGGCGGAATCAAGAAACCCAGCGCCCCTCCGGCCATGATTGTGCCCGCCGAAAGCTGCTTATTATAGCCACGTTTTAACATGGCAGGCAGCGCAATCAGGCCAAGGCTTACCGTGGCTGCGCCGGTAATACCCACCATGGCAGCAATAAGTGCACAGATGACGACCGTTCCCATTCCTAAGCCGCCACGTACTCCGCCCATGATTTTATAGATCATGCCAAACAGGTCATCGGCAATGCCGGAGCGCTCCAGAATCATGCCCATGAGTATAAAAAGCGGAAGAGCGACCAAGATGAACTCGTTCATCAGGCCAAAGACCGATGGCAGCATAATGCCTAGGCTATCTGGCCCCCATATCCAATAGCCAAAACCAACGCCTACGCCCATCAGTGTCCAGGCTAAGGGAACCCCAAAAGACATTAAGGTCAGCATGGCCCCGAACATCAATAGGGTGAGGAGTACGGGATCAATGCTTACCATGTGAATCTCCCGTTACGTCGACGGTGTGATCAGATAAAGGCTCGGGATCCAGAGGGTGGCCTAACAATGTGCATAGATGGCGAAGCGTATTGGCCAACATCTGCATCATGATCAGCAGTACCGCGACGGGAATCATTACTTTGATTGGCCAGATAATCGGCGCCCACGTACTGCGAAAAGAGCGTTCCTGCATCGCAACGGACTGCATGGCGAAATCGTAGGCACTCTTTAAAAGAAGTGACAAAAGAATCAGCGTTAGCGCCCCGATAACGAAAGAAACCAACGCCTGACCTTTCGGCGAAAGGCGTTGATAAAAAATATCGATCCGGACGTGACCTTGCCATTTCTCGGTGTAGGCGCCCGCCAAGATGGCATAAACGCCATATGTCAGGGTCGATGCTTCATGCGCCCAATTGGTGGGAGAACTAAGTAGTTGGCGCGATGCAACCTCGTACACAAGGATACATACCAGACCAAAACCGATCCACGCGACCAGTCGCCCAAGCCATTCGCTCAGGCGGTCCTGCCAGCGGATCCAAGTATGAAGCACGTTCATGGTTTGGCTCCAGATTACTCAAGGCGCCCATTGTCTTGGGCCATGTTTCGGATCATGTCGATCGCTTGTGCAGCGACAGGGGATTTCTCAGCTTCGGCGTTCCATACCTGTTGCGCCGCCTCGGTCATCGCTAGAATGTCTTCCTCTGGCAAGGTTGTGGTCTCGAAAAGATGAGCCGCTTCTTCGTTCCATTCGACAAACTTTTGATGGCGATAGTCGGCCCACTCGGCCGTGACTTCCGTGAACGTGTTTTGGAGATCGTCGGACATGCTGTTCCAAATATTTTGGTTGACCAGAATGTTGTCCACGAACCCTGGGTACAGCATGTTCATCTCGGTGTAACTCGTGGCTACTTCATTGAGTTTGAGCACCGAGTAGTCGTAGGGACCACCGTAAATCAAGCCGTCTATGGCGTTGGTGCTGAGCGCTATATAAAATTCCTGCGGCGGAATATAGACGGTGGGAATATCGAACTCGCTGAGTACCGCCGATACCGAGGGCGTCGCGCGGATTTTGAGTTTCCTCAAATCCTCAAGAGACTCCACGGGCTCCTTGGTGAGCAGGTTAAATCTCCCACCGAATATTGGCACGGTGTAGTGGACGCCTTGCTGAGCGTAGTTATCAGCCAGTAACTCTCCTAAACCTCGTTCATTCCAAAGCTCTTGAGCCTCCTCGAGGCTTGTCCACGCCATAGGAATTCCCGACTCGAGCACAGCTGTATCCATCTGACCGCCCCAATAACCCCCGTAGCCGTAGATCGCCTGCAACGTGCCTCCACGAAGAGCGGCGAACATCTGATCGTTAGGCACCAGTTCCCCACCTCTAAAAATATTGAGCTGGATGCGGCCGTCGCTGGCCTCCGCGAGCATTTCTTGGTAGCGCTGAAAAATATCGTCCTCTTCTGTACCGGTATAGCGCTGCATACGGATGTTGATAACCTCATCTTCCTGAGCCATCGCGGCAACAGGAAAGAGGGCAGCGCTGCTTGCCAGCACAATTGACGCCAGACCAACCTTAATCGAAGCGCTAAGGTGGATGGGTGTAAACGTATTGTTGTCCATTGTCTGTCTCCCGTTTAAAAGCAATGATTAGTTGTTCTACAAAGTCTTTTCGGTATTGCTCGTGGAGGGTATAACCCACTCGTTGTCGCCTCGCGCGGTCGTCACGTACTCCGGCCAACGAAAATGGATCGGTGGCTGATAGTCGCAAAGCGGGGCCAGCCACTTGTCGCCGCCAATACCGCCTCCTGTGCGCTCTTCAAACTCTGCCTTGGCGCTCTTGAGTGCCTCTGGAGCCTCAAAGAGATCCAATAGTGTCAGCGCTACGGTCTTGGCGGCGGTTTCGATCATGGGGTCAATACAGGGCGCCAGCCCGCCCAAGGCATTCATCACCCAGTCGGGGTAGGGGCTGCCATCATCGCGTGGTGCCAAAGACGGTCTTCCGATATAAAGGCGCACGGTAGGGGCGTGCCAGCTATATTCGGTGTAATCATCCGAGGTGAAGTGGGTTTGGTTAGGGGGAAGTATCTGGCGTAGCTCACGCTCGGCATCTTGGGGCTCACGCAAGGTTTCAATGTCGGTTAGAAACGGTTTATCCATCGGCCTCATGCCTAGGTTCGTCTGGATCTGACGAGCTAACTCAATGGCTTCTTGGCCGAGCTTGGGCGGGCCTACGCGCTTCAGGTTGTCGAACGTCAGCTGGGCGAGCGCGTGGTTGGCAAGGCCTGGGCGCGATTTGGCAACCCAGTGGCGTTCGACCCGGCAATGAGTTAGTTGCGCCACCGATTCAGCGATATGGTCTAGGCCACGAACGACGTGCTCGGCTTGCTCGACGCTCGAGACGCGAATGAAGTATTGGATTTGGGACATCTGTGCGGCCAGATTGTCGGCGGTTGCCTGGCCCGCATTCAAAATGACCTCATTCATTGACCAGTTGAGGCCACTGGCAAGCACGTGCTCGCGCAGGGCTTTAGCATTAGTATACATCTGGGTAACCGCGTCGTTAGCCCCGGGCGCTCGGGCACTGGCGTGCGATGCGGCGATCGGTGAATGACTGCCGCGCGTCATCCAGGTTTCGGGGCTGTCACATACAAACGTATAAATGACGCCATAAGCTGTACCGCAGTGCGTGTCCCACCGCGTGGTATTGCATAGCGGTAGCATATAGAAAGGATGAAAGCTGATTGCCGCATCCAGATCGTCATAGTAGCCACGAGCGGCATGGATCGGCTTTGAGCCGCGCACTTTTTCGGCCGGTTCACCAAAGAATTTTAGTGTGCCGGCAATTCCCTTCGCTTGCATCAAGGCTTGCATGGCAAGAAAGCCGCCCAGCGAGCCCATGCCCAAGGCTGAGTGTGGATCCGTATGCCCGCCGGCCCAGGGGCTCAAATTATCGCGAGGACGCTTGACGGTATCGGCGGCTTGGCAGTTGCCAGGTACGGCATCGTATTCGGCGTAGCCGCCTAACGTGGGGCCCTCACCGTTACTCCAGGTAGCGCAGAAGGCGGTAGGCATACCGGCTGAACCCTCTTCGACCTCGAAACCATACTCCCTTAATAAATCGATATAAAAACGGGCCGAGCGATACTCGCGCCAAGCAGTTTCAGCGTAGTGCCAGATGATCTGGTTCCATTCGGATAGCTTAGGCATTAGCGCTTCGACGTTCTGGGCCAAGTCGTCACGCTGTGTTTGAGTAGTCATCAAAGCTCCTCTTATCAGTGTTATTGCTTTAAAAACTACTATAGAGCAAACTCATCTCATCAAAAGTCAAAATAAATCATCTTATTGGTTAAAATGTCTCAACAAAAGCATTGTCATCTTCCTTCTTTACAGGCCTTGCGTGCTTTCGAGGCGTTAGCGCGCTTGGGCAGCCTTACTGAAGCAGCCGATTACCTGAGCCTTACGCGTAGCGCCATCAGTCATCAACTGAGGCTTTTGGAAAGCCAGCTCAATATTCGGCTTTACGAGCGTAGAGGTCGGGGCGTGGTATTAACGCCGGCTGGCCAGCTCTATGCAGAGGAGGTTCGGGGGGTACTTCAGAACCTTGAGCGCATTCACTCTAATCTTCCCGACCAGGAATACAACGGACACTTGCACGTCTGTCTGCCACCCGGCTTTGCCGCCAGCGTGGTGAGCCGCCACGTTAACGACTTTTATCGTACCTACCCCACCATTCGTTTACATCTCAGCACCAATAGGGAAAACGAAACGATCAATCAGCCCCACTTCGATCTTTTCGTGGTGTTCAGCGATGGCATCCACAATGAGCAACACGTCGAGCTATTAGCTCAGCCGATGTATCACCCGGTATGTAGCCCTACATTGCTCAATGAGCTGAGTATTACCCACCTTCGCGATCTTGAACGTGCCACGCTCTTACACCTTCACGACAATCATGACTGGCAGTTATGGTTAGCGGGATGCTCAGTCAAAAATTCTGTACGCATTGAATCCGGTCTCTACTTTTCCAATGTTTTGCTTGTCTTACAGGCGGCTATCTCTGGACAGGGAATCGCCATGGGCGATGACGTGGTTTGTGGCGATAGCCTAAGCAAGGGACAGTTAGTGCGGCCTTTCAATGAAAAGATCGTTAGTGACCGCTCCTACTACCTGGTAACGCCACCAAGCCGTGTCGACGACCCGAACGTCAAGGCGTTCAGTGATTGGTTGAAAAAGCTGCTGGCAAGACTTTTAAGTGCCTCTGCAGTTTCCGGATGATCATGACAATACGCGAATAAGGTTCACCCCAGGCGCAAGAAATTACCACCTTATCGCTTAATCAGATGGTTTATGGTGAATCTTGCACAACAATGAGAGGTGATCGCTATGCTCGATCCTTGGCGTTCTAGTCACACGCCTTCGCCCGCCTACGCCGACGTCGTATTGCAGGGCGGAACAATCTATACCCTCGACTCCGGTCGTCCTTGGGCCAGCGCACTTGCCATAACCCAAGGACGGCTGTGCGCTGTGGGTGATGACGCTAGCATGCAGGACTGGATTGGCCCTCATACTCGAGTGATCCCTTTGAATGGCCGTTTCGTGATGCCCGGTCTGCACGATATGCACACCCATCCTGACCTGGGACTCGCTGCCAAATACGATGATGCTCTCAAGATCGGTCTTGAAGACCCAACGCCGCTGGAAGTCAAAAAAGCGATTCTCGATTATGCAGAGTGCCACCCAGGCAACGGTTGGATTCATGGCGCGTATTTCGTACGTTATACGTTTCGACAAGCTGGCCTGACTCCCGGGCGCGCGTGGCTCGATAGTTTTATTCCCGATCGTCCAGTTGCCATTTTGGATCGTATGTGGGGCACCATGATGGTCAACAGCAAGGCGCTGGAGCTTGCTGGTATCGATCGTCACACATCGGACCCGCGTAACGGCTATATGGAGCGCGATCTGCTTACCGGCGAACCCACTGGTTTAATGATCGATGGCGCCTACGCCATGATTCACGCCGCGATGCCACCTACTCCGGTCGATGTGCTACGCAAAGCCTATCAAGAAGGCATTCACTACCAGACCAGTCGCGGGGTCACCGCAACAAAGTATGTGCACGTTTGCGAACAGCGATTAACGGCTTTGAAGCAGCTCGACGATGAAGGACAACTGAGCCTTCGCGTCGAAGCCGCCATTAGTTGGCAAGATGATATTTTCCCGGTTAAACGCCGCTGGGAGCTCCTCTGCGGCGAGCGCCACTACTATGCCAGCAGCCGCCTCAATGCAAATGCCGTCAAATTTCATTTTGATGGCACGGTAGAGCCACGCTCCTCCTTTTTGCTGACCGCTTGGGAAGAGGGGGATGACTGGCGAGGTAAGATCAACCTTACCCCGCAACATTTGCGTGCCATGCTGCTGGATATGGATCGCCGGGGTATCCGAGTCATTGCCCACTGTACGGGTGACGGGGCGTCGGATCTGTTTCTCGACGCCCTGGAGCATACTCGCCGAGTTAACGGTGCTAGTGGCGTTCGCCATCAGTGCGCGCATAGCACCATCCTGCACGATGCCAATTTGGCGCGCTTTGCCAAGCTCGACGTTATCGCGGAGTTCTCTCCGGCTGCTTGGTACCCATCGAGCTTCACATCAGGCGCGCGCGCGGGTTACGGACAAGAGCGACTATCCAGAGCCTACAACGTACGTGGGGTGTTGGATGCCGGTGGCATGGCGGTGTTTGGTACGGATTTCCCCGTTGCCTCCATCGACCCGTGGCTTGCCCTTGAAACCTTAGTGACGCGCCAAAATCCTTGGGAACTTGGTGATGAGCGGTTTGGTACACCGATCAGTCTGGAGGAGGCGCTTCGTGTTGCGACGCTCAATGGCGCCTATGCCATGGGTCTTGAAGACGAAACGGGCTCGTTAGAAACGGGTAAATCGGCGGATTTTATCGTTTTGGATAACGACCCTTTCGCACGAACGGTGCGTGGCAACCTTCACCGCACCCAGGTCGAGATGAGTTTTCTTGAAGGCCAGCCCGTTTACGATCGCGACGGCACGCTGACGGCTTTTGACCTCAAGGCAACTTGGCAAGGCCAAGCACCCACGCTTTCTTCATGACGCAAGCTGCTTTATCACCCTTTTCGGAGTCTGACATGACCTGCGCTGAACTGCTCATTAATTTGCTGCGTAACCGCTACGGCATCGATACGCTTTTCGGTATTCCCGGCGTGCACACGGTCGAGCTTTACCGCGGCCTCGAGGGGAGCAACGTTCGCCACGTCACCCCGCGCCACGAGCAGGGCGCAGGCTTTATGGCCGACGGCTACGCCCGGGCGAGCGGCAAGCCCGGCGTGTGCTTGATCATCACCGGGCCGGGCATGACCAACATCGCCACCGCCATGGGCCAGGCCCTGGCGGATTCGATTCCCATGCTTGTGATCTCGAGCGTGAACCGCCGCGATACCCTGGGAATGGGCCAGGGACGGCTTCACGAGTTACCGAGCCAGCAGCAGATGATCAGCGGTGTGGCACGTTTCAGCCACACGTTGCTGGATGCCGACACGCTGCCCGAAGTGCTCGCTCGCGCCTTTGCCGTGTTTGGCGGCGCCCGCCCGGGCCCGGTGCATATCGAAATCCCCATCGATTTGTTCAACGCGCCGGTGAAAACGCCGACTAGCTGGCAGGCGCCCACGCTTTACCGCGCCGCCCCCGACCCCGAAGGGCTTATCGAAGCCGCGCGCCTGCTGAACGCGGCGAAGCAGCCCCTGGTACTGCTGGGCGGTGGCTGCGTGTCGGCGCCCCACGCCGCGCGCGCTTTGATCGAGCACCTCGACGCCCCGACGGTCACCACCATCAACGCCAAGGGCCTGCTGGGCCGCGACCACCCGCTGGATTTGGGCGCCAACGCCGCACTGCCCGCCGTACGCGCGCTTGCCGCCGAGGCGGACGTGATTCTGGCCGTAGGCACCGAGCTTGGCGAGACCGATGTTGATGTGGTGTTCGACGACGGCTTTCACTTGAACGGCACGCTGATCCGTATCGACCTTGACCCCGAACAGCTGGTGCGCAATCAGGCGACCACGCTGGGCCTGGTGGGCGATGCCGGGCGCAGCCTGGAGCTGCTTCTGGCGCATTTTTCCGAGCCGTTGCAGCGTAACGGCGCCGCTAGAACCAATGCCGCTCTTGAAGCGCTGGATCTCGCAAACGACCCGGCGCTGCGCGACTTCGTGCCGCTGTATAAAACGCTTGCCGATCACCTGCCCGAGGCGATTCTGGTGGGGGACTCCACCGCACCGGTCTACGCCGGCAATCACCTGGTCAGCCAGCCCGCGCCGCGGCGTTATTTCAACGCCTCCACCGGCTTCGGCACCCTGGGGTTCGGGCTGCCCGCCGCCCTTGGCGCGCAGCTGGCCCGGCCCGACCTGCCGGTGGTGGCGCTGGTAGGCGATGGCGGGGTGATGTTTACGTTATCCGAATTGGCCACGGCGGTCGAGGCGCGCCTGCCGGTCGTCATCGTGCTTTGGCACAACGCCGGCTATGAAGAAATTCGCCGCTACATGGACGCCCACGGCGTGGCGCGCCTGGGCGTGGATCTCCAGGCGCCGAACTTCTTGACGCTGGCCGAAGGCTTTGGCTGCCCCGGCGTGAGCGTAGAAAGCCCCGAGGCGCTGGGCCAGGCGCTGACGCGGCGCGACCCAGCCCGCCCGCTACTGATCGAAATCGACGCCGCGGCCTGGCACTGCGCCTGCGCCCAGTAAAGGATGCTTATGAAAACGCTCGACCAACAGTTCATCAACAATCAGTGGGTGGCTTCGCTTGGCAGCCGCCGGCTGGAAGTAGTCAATCCCTACCGCGAAGAGGTGATCGCCCAAGTGACGGCGGGGGCGGCCGCGGATGTGAATGCTGCCGTGGTGGCGGCCCGAAACGCCCAGCCCGATTGGCAGGCGCTGGGCGGCGCCGGACGGGCGCCGTATCTCGAGGCCTTTGCAGAGGCGCTGCAAGCGCGGCGCGACGGGCTCATCGAACTCAGCGCCACCAACAACGGTAAGCCCTTGATGGAAGCCGGCATCGACCTGGACGATGCGATCGCCTGCTACCGCTACTACGCCGGGCAAGCCCGCGCGCTGGACGCCCGCCAGGGCGAGCGGGTCGAGGTCGAGATGGACGGCGTCGAGGCGCGGGTCTATTTTGATCCGGCCGGCGTCGTGGGGCTGATCACACCCTGGAACTTTCCGCTGGTGACCAGCGCCTGGAAGCTGGCGCCGGCGTTGGCTGCGGGGTGTACCGTCGTGCTCAAACCTTCGGAAGTGGTACCGCTGCCGGAACAGGCGCTGGCGGAAATCGCCCTGGACATCGGTCTGCCCGCAGGCGTTCTCAATCTGCTCAACGGTGATGGCGAAGGTATTGGCGCGCCGCTTGCCAGCCACCCGAACGTGGACAAAATCTCGTTCACCGGCAGCAACCGCGTGGGCGAGGCGGTGATGAAGGCCTCCGCCGCCCGCGCCGCCGGCGTCTCGCTGGAGCTGGGCGGCAAATCGCCCATTCTGGTGATGGACGACGCCGACCCCGCCCAGGCCGCGGACTGGGTGATGGCGGGGATCTACTTCAACGCCGGGCAGATCTGCTCGGCGACCTCGCGCCTGCTCGTGCACGAGAGCGTCGCCGAAGCGCTTTACCGTGAACTCGCTAAGCGGATGGACGCGCTGACCCTGGGTGACCCGCTCGCGCAAGGTACCGACCTGGGGCCGCTCACCAGCGCCAGGCAGCATGACGTGGTCAACGGCTATTTGAAAATCGCCGAAGAGGAAGGGCTGACGGCGGTGCGCGATAAAACCCATTACACGCTGCCGGAGCAAGGCTACTTTGTAGCGCCTACGCTGTATCGCGACGTGCCGACCACAAGCCGCCTTTGGAAGGAGGAGATCTTCGGCCCCGTGCTCTGCGCGCGCAGCGTGACGAGCGAGGCCGAGGCTATCGCACTAGCCAACGACAGTACCTTCGGGCTGGCGGCCACGGTGATCAGCGGCGACGTTGATCGAGCCAAACGCATCGGCCGACAGCTTAAAGCCGGCAGCATCTGGTACAACACCGAGCAACTGGTGCTGCCCGAAACCGCCTGGGGCGGCTTCAAGCAAAGCGGCATCGGCCGCGAGCTGGGGCCCTGGGGGTTGAGTGCTTATTTGGAGGTGAAGCACGTTGTAGGGCCGGCCTAGCGGCTGGGCATTGGATAACGCCGGTCCCACTTGCCGGCTTTGACCACCTGCCCAGGCACCTCGTGGCCCACGAGGTCGGGCAGAGTGGCGGCCACCTCGAGCAGGGCGTTTAGGTTAACGCCGGTGTCGACGCCCATGGCGTCAAACATGTGCACCAGGTCTTCGGTGCAGACGTTGCCCGTCGCTCCCGGGGCGAAGGGGCAGCCGCCCAGCCCGCCGAGCGCGGCATCGAAGCGCGTAATGCCGGCCTGCCACGCCGTCAGGGCGTTGGCCAGCCCCATTCCTCGGGTGTTGTGCACGTGCAGCGTAAAAGGCGTCTCGGGCCAGCGTTGGATCACCGCTTCGCAAAGAGATTGGACCTGGGCGGGGTTGGCCATGCCGGTGGTGTCGCAAAGCGTGACGCCTTCGATACCGAGATCGATTAGTTTTTCCACCAGTGCCAGCACGCGGGCCTGAGGGACCTCCCCTTCGAACGGGCAGCCAAAGGTGGTGGAGAGCGAGGCGTTGATGAAAGCGCCGCTGCCTTGGGCGATTTGCATGATGTCGGCGAACTGCTCGAGGGACTGCTCGGGCGTCATGCGCAGGTTGGCCCGGCCGTGGCTGTCGCTTGCCGACATCACCAGGTTGAGCTCGTCGACCTGGCAGTCGAGTGCGCGCTCGGTGCCTTTGACGTTGGGCACCAGCACGGTGATGTCGACCCCGTCGCGGCGCGCGATGGCCTTCACCACCTCGGCGGCGTCGCGCAGATTGGGAATGGCCTTGGGCGAGGTGAACGAGGTGGCTTCGATACGCTTGAGGCCCGTGGTGGAGAGCGCATCGATCCAGCGGATCTTCTCTTGCGTGGGGACGAAGCGCGATTCGATTTGCAGGCCATCGCGCGGGGCGACCTCGTTGATCTCGATGTGCGAGGGGCAGGGGGCTTGTTTCAGCATGACGGGCTCCTTAAATGATACCGGCTTTACGCAGCTTGGCGCGGGTGTCGTGGTCGATGCCCAGTTCGTCGAGCACGTCTTCGGTGTGCTGACCAAGTGTGGGACCGCCGTTGCCCAACCGCCCGGGCGTGGCGCTAAGTTTGGGCAGCACACCCGGCACCTTGAGCGGCTCGCCGCTTTCCCGGGTGTAGGTCTGAATCATTTCTCGGGCCAGGTAGTGCGGGTCGAAAGCGATGTCTTTAGCAGTGTACGGATAGCCGGCGGGCACGCGGGCGTCATCCAGCGCCTTTAGAATGGCGTCGCGTGGGTGCTGGCGCGTCCAGGCTTGGATCGCGGCATCGATGAGCTCGGCCTGGCGGCTACGCCCGTCGTTGTGGGCAAGCGCCGGGTCACTGCCCAAATCGTCGCGGCCGATGACGCCCATCAAGCGCTTGAAGATGCTGTCGCCGTTGCCGGCAATCAATACGTAGTCGCCGCCCTGGCACTCATAGGCGTTGGACGGCGTGATGCCGGGCAGAGCGCTGCCGCCGGGCTCGCGTACCTCGCCGCTGGCATCGAACTCGGGCAAGAGACTCTCCATCATGGCAAACACCGACTCGTACAGCGCCACATCGATTTCCTGGCCCAGCCCACTTCGGTTGCGCTCTTGAAGGGCCAGCAAGGTGCCAATGACGGCGTACAGCGCAGACAAAGAGTCGCCGATACTCACGCCCACCCGAACCGAAGGCTCACCGGGCTGGCCGGTCAGGTAGCGAAGCCCGCCCATGGCTTCGCCGATCACGCCGAAGCCGGGCTTGTCGCGGTAGGGGCCGGTCTGGCCGTAGCCGGAAATGTGCACCATGATCAACGCCGGGTTCAGCTCGGATAGCGTCTCCCAGCCCAGACCCCAGCCCGACAGCGTACCCGGACGAAAATTCTCGACGACTACGTCGGCCTCCTGAGCGAGTTGGCGTACCAGGGCTTGACCCTCTTCGCTTCGCAGGTCGAGCGCTACCGAGCGCTTGTTGCGGGTTTGCACGTGCCACCAAAGCGAGGTGCCTTCTTCCATCATTCGCCATTTGCGAAGCGGGTCGCCGGTGCCGGGCGGCTCGATCTTGATGACGTCGGCGCCGAACTCGCCCAGAAGCTTGGTGGCGAAAGGGCCGGCGATAAGCTGACCCAGTTCGAGAACTTTCAAACCTTTCAGCGGAAGTTCGCGGATACTGGAGGGCATGGAGGGTACCTCTTGCAGGCTGAGCTATTGTTATCGAGCATCAGCATGCGTCAGCCAATAAGCACCGACAATTAGGCAATGAATAACCTCGGGTTCGTCGCTTGCGAAGGTATACGCTAGTATGGCGTCTTCGCCTGGAGGGAGGTGTCTTGATGCGCCGGTTCGATTTCATGACCTTGAAGCTCTTCATTTCCGTGGCGGACGAAGGGCGATTGACCGCCGCCGCCGAGCGCGAACACATGGCGCTGGCGGCAGTGAGCAAGCGTATCAGTGACTTGGAAACGCTTGTAGGTACCACGCTTTTGTACCGAAAGCCGCGAGGTGTAGAGCTGACCCCGGCGGGACAGGCGTTCCTGCACCACGCCCGGCGGATTCTGGATGATATCGAGCGTCTTCAGGCGGAGCTATGCGAGTACGGCGATGGCGTCAAAGGGCACGTGCGCATTCACTCCAACACCTCGGCCATCATCGCTTTTCTCCCTCAGGATCTAAGCGCTTTTTCGAGGCGCTATCCGGATATCAAGATCGACCTTCAAGAGCGTGTCAGCAGTGAGATCATCGCCGCCGTGCGCGATGGATTGACCGATGTCGGCGTGTTTGCAGGCCACGTCGCCGCCCCCGACCTGGAGTGTCTGGCGTACCGTAACGACCGCCTGATGCTGGTGATGCCAGCCGAGCACCCGTTGGCGACACGCCAGAGCATCGCCTTTCACGAGGCGCTCGACTTCGACTTCATTGGCCTGCAGCAGGATACGTCGCTTCAATCATTGCTTTATGAACGATCGCAGCTGGCGGGTAGTGCTTTGCGTATGCGTATTCAGGTGCGAAGTTTCGATGCGATCTGCCGAATGATCCATCACGATATGGGAGTGGGCATTCTGCCCGAGCGAACGCTCTATCGAGATTTGAAGGATCTGCAGTTAGTGAGCATTCCTCTCGAAGATACCTGGGCGCGGCGAGAGCTGGTGATCGGCATGCGGCGCTACGCTACGCTGCCCGCCACGGCGCGGCACCTAGTGGACCATTTGACCCAGAAGATCGAAAGCTGACGCCCCTCACTTCTTGAATGGTCACCGTTGACACTTGCTTATCGCAAGATAATTCCAGGGTGGTGTCTCGGCGAAGGCCGCCGGGTATGCATCTTTAGTCGAAAGCGTCTGTGAAAAAAAGAAATAACCCCCTGTTATAGCGGTGTATACAACCATCGTATTTCACGAAGTCTTCCTTCTCGAACGTCGATTTGAGCCCGCCTCTCCCTTGTTTCAAGATCTAGCCAGCACCCTTGCTACCCGGAGTGCAACCTCCAATAACGACAACCGTAGAGGGCGATGACAATGCAAAAATCACTACTGGTCACGCTGGCGACCTTGAGCATGTTGACGGCGGCGCCTTTTGTGCTCGCCAGCCCGATTGAAATCCAGGTCAATAACACCATGAGCGAAGGCGGCTCGGAGAGCGCCGCGGTGGAGCGCTTTTCCGAGTATCTGGAGGAACAGGCGCCGGGGCGCTTCAACGTTCGCCCCTTCCTGGCGGGCTCGCTGGGAGGAGAGGATTCGGTTCTCGAGCTTCTCAACCTGGGCCAGACCCAGATATCTCTGACCGGTGGCAACTGGCGTCAACAGTACGCGTCGGAGTATGACGCGATCACAGTGCCATTTCTGTTCACCACCTGGGACGAAGTGGACAACTATCTGGAAAGCCCTTCGGGAGAGGCAATGGTGGAACAGGCCGAACAGCGCGGTGGCCTCAAGTTTTTGGGTCTACAGCACCGGGGCCCGCGGCATATGACGGCCAATAAAGAGATTCATACCCCCGAAGATCTGCAGGGTTTTCGTTTGCGTCTACCGTCGCTGCCGATCTGGCTGACGGTATGGGAAGCAGTGGGCGCCCAGGTGGTGAACGTTCCCGCCCCGGAGATCTATCTGGCAATGCAGACCCGCCAGGTGGACGGTCATGAGAACTCGCTTTCCTCGCCCTATACCCGGCGTCTCTGGGAAGTACAGGACTACCTCATCCTGACCAGTCACGTGCAATTTCCCTGGAGCTGGGTGGCCAGTTCGCGCTGGTGGGATAGCCTGGATGCTGAAGACCAGGCACTTATCGCTGAGGCGATTGACGTGGCCCGCGAGTACGGCAATGAGCGTGAAAGTGAACTTGACGAGTATTACCTGGAAGAGCTTCAAAAAGAAGGTATGACGGTGATCGAACCCGATGTCGAAGCGTTTCGTGAAGCGGCAATGCCCGCCATCGATGGAGTGCTGTCAGACATGGCCGAGGGGGTGCGCGAGGACGCCGTCAACGCCAATCCAGCTGCCAGTGATTGATGCAAACCGACGGCGCTCACGCGAGCGCCGCGATCTGATTCAGCCAAGGAGTTGACTTGTGGATGAAGTCTGGCCACCCGCGCATGGGGTCGACCGCTTTGCCTTTAGCATCTTGCGCCTTGTCACGCGAGTGTGTGACGCCTTGGGCGTGGCTATTCTCGTGGGTATCTTGGGGCTTATCGTCACGGCGGTACTGGCTCGGGATTTTTTGGACTGGAGCATGCCCTGGACCGAGGAGATCGTCTCGTTACTGGCCATCTATGCGGTGAGTATCGGCTCCATTTCCGCCTGGGTGCGAAGTGATCATCTGGTCGTGGATCTTTTTAGCCACCGGCTCGGCGTTTTGAGCCGCCAGGTGCAGTATCGCTTGATCGCCGTTATTTCCAGCGGCTTTTTCATACTTGCCGCCTGGGGCGCCTGGATCATGGCCAGCGTCAGTGCCAATAACAACACCGTCTCGCTGGGCATCAGTTTTTCGTATCTCTATTACGCGCTATTTGCGAGTTTCGTTGCCATGGCGGCTATTGCGCTATGGCAGACGCTGCGCGGGCCGGTGGCTTGGTACCTCGAGCCTGCTGAACAGGAGATACCCCGATGACCGAACTTGCTGTATTCGTCGGCGGGTTACTGCTTTTAATGATGATTGGCCTGCCGGTAGTCGTGTCAATCGGGGTGACCTCTTTTATCGCGTTGGCGGTCACGGGGGCGGGTGGACTTCCGGTGGAGCTTTTATCGCTGCGCATGGTGCAAACGCTCAACAATTTCACCCTGCTGGCCATACCGCTTTTCATTCTGGCGGCCAACATCATGAACCTGGGATCCACCACGACCCGGATATTTGACTTCGCCACTGCACTGGTGGGCTTTACCAAAGGCGGGTTGGGGCACGCGAACGTGGTGGCGAGTTCCATTTTCGCCACCATGTCTGGAACGGCGGTCGCCGATGCTGCAGGGCTTGGCAGTATCGAAATCAAGGCCATGAAAGAGCGCGGTTACGCGCTTGACTACACTACAGGGATTACCGCGACCTCGAGCGTAGTAGGCCCCATTTTGCCACCCAGCATTGCGCTCGTGGTCTACGGTTGGCTTGCCAACGTAAGCATTGGCGGGCTGTTCATGGCAGGGCTCTTGCCCGGTATCCTGATGGCCGCTTTACTGATGGGGATGACCGTGTTGCTGGGTGCGACAGGGCGTGTGGTCATGCCGGAACCGATACCCTTCGATGCTCGCGAAGTGATACGAACGGGCAAGCGAGCGATACTGCCCTTGATGATGCCCGCTATTATCGTCGGCGGTATCTGGGGCGGCTTTTTTACTCCTACTGAAGCGGGCGCCATTGCATCACTTTACGCCCTGATTCTAGGCGGTCTGGTGTATCGGGATCTGAGCTTCAAAAGTTTGTACGACGCGTTTCGCCGGACGCTGATGTTCAGCGCGGTGATCCTGCTGATCATCGCTGTCTCGAGCTTTTATGGCTGGATTCTCGTACGCATGGGAATCCCGCAGGCGCTGGCGGGGCAGGTGGCCAGTGTCGATATGCCGACCATCGCGCTGCTTATATGCTTTGCCCTGTTCTTCTTGCTGATCGGCTGCTTCATGTCGGTGATCGAGAGCATTCTGATCTTCACTCCGATCGTGGTGCCTGCCGCGCTCAGCGCGGGGCTTGACCCGGTGCATTTCGGTATCGTCATGGTCATTACGTTATCGGTGGGGGTGATCACGCCGCCTTTTGGCACGGTGCTGTTCATGATGGTGGGTATTACCCGCTTACGCTATGGGCAAGTCGTCAAGGCGGTGCTGCCGTTTCTACTACCTGTACTCGCCACCATTCTATTGCTCATTGCCATTCCCGGGCTTGCCACCTGGCTGCCGAGGGTGATGGGGTATTAAATGCTTGAGGTTTTTTAAGTTTTAAAAAAAGCTTGGTATTGAAGTTAGATACCGAGCTTTTCAGCGCTGTCAACGAGCACTCGCACCATAACCGTTACTCGCGCCATTAGCGTGAGGTGAGTCAAGCTGGCGCGAAGCTATCAATTGTTAAAAGACATCAATTATTAACTGCAATTGGCATGACCCATCCAGGCCCATGTGCCAACCGTAAACAGGGAAAGCTTCGTTATCATTAATTCATACAAAGATTTGGCACGTCTTTTTGTTAAATAAGAGTATGTATTTAAAAGTATTTTTATATTTTTTCGAAAAGTTGGTACGGCCACTGCAGTAGTTCCATCAAGAGCGCAGCGTCAGGATGGCAGCTCGCTCTTGTTGAAACTCGACGTACGATTTCTGGCTGGGTATTTCATTTTTCTACCCGGTTTGAAAAGCAGGAAAGCGAAGCCAACAGGAGGCACGATCATGAAGAAGGAATCTCTCAAGACACTAGGCATCCTTGGTGTATCTTTCGGTCTGATGGCCAGCCCGCTTGCGTTTGCCGGTATGGAGCAAGAAGGGACGACGCCGCAAGAGCCGGCGCCGCATGAAGATACCATGCAGGACGATCAGGGTACGTATAACACCTACGACACTGATCAAGAGCAAGGCGCTACGACCGAGTACGAAGAGGAAGAGCGAGAATTCACTTACGAAGAAGAGGAGGAAGAGCAGGAAGATTGGGGTACCGATACGCAGGAGCGAGACACTGACTCAGATTCAGACTCGGATTCCGATTCCGATTGGTAAGCCACTCTCTGCTAATGGATTGACTGCTTCTCTGGTTCAAGGATGAATCACGAAATGCCCCGCCGATTGCGGGGCATTTTTGCGTTTAAAATACGTATAGGCCAGTGACAACCGGTAAGCTAAGGTTAAAGCACTTTTACTATAGCTTGCTCACTATAGCTTGGGCGGTGGGCCTGGATTCGGCGTCTTTTACAGGGAAGTTGTCACGTGCTGAGGTTGAAGGAAGTACCCGTTCTCCCCAGGGCAGAAAGCCGGATCGAGGCGATCGACCTTGCCCGCGGCATTGCCATTGGCTTGATGATTCTGAGTCACACCATCAGCGGCCTGGTAGGTATACGCAACGTGCCCGACTGGGGCATGGTGCCGGTGCATCTGATCACCAAGTTCTCGTCCTCACTGTTCATTCTGGTGTTTGGCATTGCGCTGGCGGTGGCCTTTTTGGCGCGAACCCAGGACGACGGCTGGCCCAGGCGACGCTTGAAGCTCTGGCTTCGCGCCGTCGAGGTCTGGTTCTGGTACAAGGCGCTTACCATCGTCGAGATGCTGCCGTTCAACGCCCCTGCCGATATCGTCAATACGCTGCTCTACGGCAATTTCGCCATCTGGGTGGAAATCTTGGGCTTCTACGCCATCGCGCTATTGTGGGTGCCGCTGATACTGCCGCTTTGGGCCAGAGCGCCGCTCTGGTCGCGGTTGGCAGCCATTGTCGGGCTCGCCGGGCTCTCCGCCTGGCTGCAGGGGGTCGACTTCGGCGGCAATGCCATCTTGAAGGCGCTGCTGGTCGACCATGAAGACTACTACACCTGGGGACAACTGAGCCGCGCGCCGCTTATCCTGATGGGGCTTCTGATCGGTGAGGCGATGCTTCGCTGCATGGCTGAGCGAACTTTCCGACGTCGTCTGATAACGGTGTTGATGGCTCTGGGCGGGGGGATGGTCGGTGCCTTTTATGGGCTGGCCGCTCTGGATGAAGGGGCTTACGCCGCGATGACGGCGGTGGCCAACAACGCTGGCAAGCACCCGCCGGAGCTTGCCTTCATGCTTTTCAGCGTAGGCGGGGCGCTGATCATCCTGGGCCTGACGATTGCCGGTGGCGCCATGGCGGCCAAGGCACTTTTACCGCTGACGATGGTCGGTAGCGATGCGCTTAAAGCGTTTATTTTTCATATAGTGCTGATTTTTCTGGTGCTTCGCTTTCTGTTGGAGCGAAACGGCACTTATACCTACCCCGAGGCGCTGGGCGTGGGCGGGCTTCTGATATTGGGGGCCGCGCTCTGGATCTGGGCGATCCGCTGGATGACGGCGCACCGATAATCACAAGACAAGCAATCGAGGTAACGACTTGCGACGGTTAAAACACGGGCTGCTTGTGGTGGCGCTTTTCATGGCGCTGCCCGTTGAGGCCGATTGGTATTACGAAACGGACAAGCAAAGCTATTGGCAATCTAGCCTGACCACACGCATCGCGGCCATAGAAGAGGCTTTTGGTGGCGAGCTGGGGGTTTACGTTCAGGATCTGCAAAGCGGCGAGGCTTTTTCGTGGCAGGCCGATCTTCCCTGGTATCTGGCCTCATTGATAAAGGTGCCCGTGGCCGCCGAGGTCTACGCGCAGCGCCAGGCGGGTCGTCTGACCCTCGATGAGCGCATCACGCTCAACCAAACCGATTATGTGGATGGTGCCGGGCCGGTGAACTGGCACGATCCCGGTACGCCGATCTCGATCACGTATCTTCTGGAACAGATGATCACCGTCAGCGACAACACGGCATCCGACATGCTGATCAAGCGGGTCGGGCTGTCTGCGGTGAACGAACGCGCCCGAGCCATGGTAGCCGCCAGCGGCGGCAACCCCGATGACCTGGGGCCGATCACGACCCTTGTCGGCGTGCGCCAAGGCGTTTACGGGCAGATGCACCCGCAGGCGCGTGCGCTAGGCGGCACCGATTTCATGGCGCTTAGACAACACAGCTTGAGCCAGCGCACCGGAGCGCTGGCCCGACGTCTCGGGGTAGCCAGCCAAAGTTTCGACCAGCCTGACTACGACCGCGCCTTCGATGCGTTCGAGCAGACCGGCGCGAACACCGGCACACTCAGAGCCTACGGTGATTTATTGGCCGCGCTGAATCGCCCCGCCCTGAGCGATGTCGATGACACCCAGCGCCAGGCGTTGATGGCCTTGATGACGCGCACTCGCTCCGGCGAGGCGCGACTCAAGCAAGGAATGGGCAAGGATATAACGTTTGCCCATAAAACCGGCACGCAGCATCGGCGAAGCTGCGATGCGGGGCTGGCGTCGCAAGCCTCTTACCGCGCGGGGGTGGGCGTACAGGGGCCTTGGGTGGTCGTTGCCTGCACCCGCGGCCCGCTTGCCCGCGCTCAGCACGAACAGGCGCTGACCCGCGTAGGCGAGGCCCTCAGCGTGACCGGCGCACTCGGCACGCCTTGAGCGCCTGCCCGACTGACAAGAGAATGACCCAGGCTCCCACGAAAGCGCAGCCGTGATAAACTAATGCCTCCTTTAAAATGAATATTCAGGAGGCTTTCATGGCCAGCGCCGATGCCCGTCATATCCTAGTCAGCAGTGAAGAGCAGTGCTTGGCACTCAAGCAGGAAATCGAGAACGGCCGCGATTTCGCGGAAGTTGCCAAGGAGCACTCCAGCTGCCCCTCCGGCCGTCAGGGCGGCGACCTGGGTACCTTCGGCCCCGGCCAGATGGTGCCGGAGTTCGACAAGGTGGTCTTCAGCGGCGAGCTGAACAAGGTCCACGGCCCGGTTCAGACCCAGTTTGGCTACCATCTACTCGAAATCACCCGCCGCAGTTAATCTGCCGTCGGGCGCCGGCGCTTTTTTCAAGGACATGCCGGCTGCCCCCTTGGCAGTCAAGCACCGCGGCCCAGCCGCGGTGTGAGGAGCACGCCTTGAACGACCCGATTATCTCCATAAAGGGCTTGAACAAAACCTATCAGGGTGGCTTTCAAGCGCTCAAGCACGTGGATCTGACCATTCACCGTGGCGAAATCTTTGCCCTGCTCGGGCCGAACGGGGCGGGCAAGACCACGCTCATCAGCCTGGTGTGCGGGCTGGTGAACCCCTCGGCGGGCCATGTAACGGTGGACGGTTTCGATAACGTCAAGTACTACCGCCAGGCCCGTGAACGTATCGGGCTGGTGCCCCAGGAGCTCACCAACGAAGCCTTCGAGACGGTCTGGAACACGGTCAGTTTCAGCCGCGGCCTGTTCGGTAAGCCGCCAAGCCCGGCGCATATCGAAAAAGTGCTCAAGTCGCTTGCGCTGTGGGACAAGCGCAACAACCGCTTGATTACCCTTTCCGGTGGCATGAAGCGGCGCGTACTCATCGCCAAGGCGCTCTCTCACGAGCCGCGCATTCTGTTTCTCGATGAACCCACCGCCGGCGTGGATGTGGAGCTTAGGCGCGACATGTGGGAGGTGGTGCGCGGGCTGCGTGACAACGGCGTGACCATCATTCTCACCACCCACTACATCGAAGAAGCCGAAGAGATGGCCGATCGCATCGGCGTGATCAATCACGGCGAAGTGGTGCTGGTCGAAGAGAAAGCGGCACTGATGAAAAAGCTCGGCAGCAAACAGCTCACCCTGGAGCTGCACACCCCGCTTGCCGCGCTGCCTTCGCGCCTCGAGGGCGACACGCTGAGCCTGACCGACGATGGTCAAATGCTGGTGTACACCTACGATGGCCATCAGGAAGAAGAAGGCCGCGGCGTGTCCGGCTTGTTGGCCGCGCTGAGCGAAGAGGGCATTCGTGTGAAGGACCTGCACACCCGGCAGAGTTCGCTTGAGGATATTTTCGTCGATTTGGTCAAGGAGCGCTCATGAATCTCTACCCCGTCCGTTCGATCTACATGGCGGAGATGGCGCGCACCCGGCGCACGCTTTTGCAAAGTATCGTTTCACCGGTCATTTCCACTTCGCTCTACTTCGTGGTGTTTGGCGCGGCGATCGGCTCGCGTATCAGTGAAATCAACGGGGTCAGCTACGGCGCCTTCATCGTGCCCGGGCTGATCATGCTGATGCTGCTGACGCAAAGCGTTTCCAATGCGTCCTTCGGCATCTTCTTTCCCAAGTTCTCCGGCAGTATTTACGAGATTCTTTCCGCGCCCATTTCGTATCTGGAAGTGGTGGTGGGCTACGTGGGGGCCGCGGCGTCCAAATCGATACTGCTGGGGCTGATCATTTTGGGCACCTCGAGCTTTTTCGTGCCGCTTCAGATCGCCCACCCATTCTGGATGCTGACCTTTTTGGTGCTCACCGCCGTCACCTTCAGCCTGCTGGGGTTCATCATCGGCATCTGGGCGGATGGGTTCGACAAGCTCCAGCTGGTGCCGCTTCTGGTGATCACCCCGCTGACCTTTTTGGGCGGAAGTTTTTACTCTATCGACATGCTGCCGCCGTTTTGGCAAAGCGTGACGCTGGCAAATCCGGTGGTCTATCTGGTCAGCGGCTTTCGCTGGAGCTTTTACGGCATCAGCGACGTCAGTCTCTGGGCAAGCGTGGGCATGATTACGCTCTTTCTGGTTGCAAGCCTGGCCATGGTGGGCTGGATTTTCCACACCGGCTACCGGCTGAAACCCTGAGCGTTGTAACGTCCGGCTCTTTTTACGTCGGTCTCTTTCACGTCCGTACAGAAGGCAAGATTCTCTTATGCCGCTTTTGCAAAGCATCGTTCACCGCCTGGAACCCACCCTGGACGGCGAGCGCCTGACCGTGACCACCGCGCCAGCCGTTGGCGAAAGCGACGACCCGGTGATGGCAAACCTGGTGGGTAAATTGAATGATACCTACAACACCAAGGCCAAGGGCTGGGGGCGCTTCGCTCTCGAGGGCGAGCAGGCCGGGCCGTTGGTGGCCTGGCTTGATGCTTACCTGAAAGGCGAGCAGGACTTCATGGCATTCTCCACCGCCCTGGTAGAGCGCCTGGCGCGCGAGCTGCAGGAGGCGCTTTCGGTGAGCGGGTATCTGGTGATCGCCCACCAGCGCCAGGGCGATACCGAAACGCTCTTCTTTGCGCTCGTGCATCAGCGCGAAGGCATCGGTATTAGCGAATCCCACCAGGCCGTGCCCGCCGCCCAGCTCAATACCCAGCAGCTCACCCTGGCCGCGCGGGTCAACATTACCCAGTGGCAGGGCGATGAAACCGCCAGCCAACAGTACGTCTCGTTTCTAAAGGATCGCGGCGCGAAGAAGCTGGCCGATAGCGTGGCGGCGGTGCTCGGCATGGAGGAGGGCATCGACGCGCCTGCCGAGACGCGCACGCTGCTCAAGGCCTTTAGCGACTTCGTCGAGCAGGAAGAATTCGACGAAGAGGCCAGCCGCGAAAAGACCGATACGCTGGTGGACTACGCCAACGAGCAGATGCGCCGCGGCGAGCCGATGACCCTGGAAGAGCTCTCCGGGCTCGTCGACGAACAGCAGCCCAAGGCGTTTTATGAGCACATCCGCAACGCCGACTACGGCCTTTCGCCGGAGATTCCGCCGGACAAGAAAACGCTGAGCCAGTTTCGCCGCTTTACCGGCCGCGCCGGTGGCGTCTCCATCAGCTTCGATTCGCACTTGCTGGGCTCCAGCATCGAGTACGACGAGGGCCAGGATCGCCTGATCATCAAGCAGGTGCCCAAGCAGCTCAAAGAACAGCTTGCCAAGCGTAAGGAGTGAGCCATGCTCGACGCGATTCGAAATTTTTTTCAGGACGCGCTCGCCGAGCCCGAGCGGCGTGAAAACCAGCACCTGACGCTGGAACTTGCCTCGGCGGCGCTGCTTTGCGAAGTGATGCGTGCGGACTTCGAGCAAACCGATGCCGAGCGCCAAACGCTCAAGCAGATACTCATGGCCCGCTATCGGCTGGGCGATGCAGACGTCACCGAGCTGATGGCGCTGGCGGATGCCGAAGTGGAGGAGGCGGTGGACCACTACCAGTTCGTAAGCCTCATCAAGGAGCACTACGACTACGCAAAGCGCTGTGAGCTGGTGGCGCTGATGTGGCAACTGGCGTGGGCGGATGGCAGTATCGACCCCCAGGAAGAGCACCGCATTCGCCGCCTGGCGGATCTTCTGCACGTAAGCCATAGCGACTTCATCCGCAGCAAGCTGCATGTAACGGAGCGGCGCGACACGCATGAGTGAGTCTTCAAAGGCGACCAACCTGACCGAGCTTCTCCAGACGCTGGAACAGAAGGCCCGGGACATGTCCCGCGTCAGCGTCAAGGATATCGTCGACGCCGTCGGACACCGCTCCTTCGCGCCCTTTCTGTTGATTGCCGGGCTCGTTACGCTGGCCCCGGTGATCAGTACCGTACCGGGCATTCCCTCGCTGATGGGCCTGCTGGTACTGCTCGTGTCCGCCCAGTTGCTTGCCGGGCGCAAGACGTTCTGGCTGCCCGCGTGGCTATTGAAGCGCTCGGTATCGCGCAAAAGCTTCGATAAAGCCCTTCATCTGATGGAAAAACCCGCCCAGTGGATCGATAGTCTGCTGGGCGTTCGCCTGCAGTGGATGACGGGGCGCGTGGGTATTCGTGCCACGGCCGTGGCGTGTCTGCTGATTGCGCTGGCCATGCCGCCCATGGAGCTGGTTCCATTTTCCGTGAACGGCGCCGGTTTTGCCCTGCTGCTCTTCGGCCTGGGGCTTGTCGCCCACGATGGCCTGATACTCTCGTTCGGCTTTCTGATTACCGCGGCCACGTGGGTGGCGATGCTGATGTATTTTCTGTAACGCTATGAGTCGCCAGAACTCGTGAGAAGCCCCATCACCAAGCGGTTCAACTGCTGCTGGAACTGCCCGCCCGGCGAGGGTGGCGTGGGGTCGGAGGTGATCACCACGGTCATTTCACGCTCGGGAATCACGAACAGCGCCTGGCCGCCGTAGCCGCGCCCGTAGTACACCGGCGTGGTGTCGAACGTGGTAATGAACCAGCCCAGCCCATAGCCATCCCCGGTCCACTGGGAGTTGCCCCGTGGTGTCCAGGAATCCTCGACCCAACCTTCGGGCAAGATGCGCTTGCCCTCCACCACGCCGTCATTGCGGTAAAGCTCGCCGATTTCCACCAGCGCCCGAGGCGAGAGCTGCATGTCGTTGCCGCCGAAATAGATACCCTGCGGGTCCTGCAGCCAGCGAGGAATGGCAATGTTCAGCGGCTCGGCCAGAAGCCGCTGGGCAAGCGCGTAGGTGGACTCGCCGCTTGAATAGGTGAGTGCGGCGGACAGCAGGTGGCTGGAGCCGGTGGAGTAGAGCATACGCCCGCCCGGCTCATCCACGAACGGGCGGCTCAGCGCGTTGGCGACCCAGTTGGGACTGGCCACCCAGGCGCTGTAGTTAGCCCCCGAGGTACGCTCCAGCCCCGCCTGCAGGGCCAGAAGGTGCTCGACGGTAATAGCGTTGACCTTCGGGTCTGCCTCCTGTGGCACGTGGCTGCCCAGAAGCTCGACCAGCGGCTGATGAGTCGATTCGATCACGCCAGCCTCGATGGCCGCGCCGGTAATCGCCGCCAGTACCGTCTTGGACAGCGACTTCACGTTGGCAGGCGTGGCCACCCCTGGCCCGCCCTGGTGCAATTCGTGAACAATCTCGCCATCCACGGCCACCACCACGGTATGTACCCGGGTAAGCGCGCCGGCCTGCTCATCCAGCGCCGTAAACGCTTCATTCGAGGGCATCTGGGCCAAGGCTTTCAACGGCAGGCCCACGACCATCGCTATCCCCAAACCCACTAACATTGCGCGCATTGTCTTACCTTTTAGCTGATTGACAGCGGCTTGCCTGTTGAAAAGCGTAGAGTGTCCGACAGTTGAGCGCACGGAAATTACGCAAAGAACTCAAAAGCCTGCTAGGCTGTGGGTGTTACCTCGATGGGTAAAGCAACCCTTTGATTTTTCTGAACGCAAAAAAGCAAGGAGCGCCGTTATGCGTAATATCATCTATATCGTGGGCCTGATCGTAGTGGTACTGTTTATTCTTTCGATGCTTGGCCTTCGTTGATTCCAGCGCCGCGCCAAACACAAACGCCCGCATTCGCGGGCGTTTTTACGTTGGGGCATCGCCTTTTAGGGGCTTTCTAGATCATGCTAGGCACAGTCCGCCGCGCCCTGGCCAAACATGTCAAACAGCATTTCCCGACCCAGGGCGGTCAGCACGAAGCGTCCTTCCCCGTTGGTAATTCCCGCCTCGCTCTTCTCTAGCGCTTCCCGGCACGATGCCCATCCAGGGTTCTGACGAGCCAGTGCGGCCATCTCCCGTTTTGCCAATCCGCAGCTGGGCAGGGTAATCGTCTCCAGCACGTGCCCGTTTAAATATAAAAGCTCCGCCACGGTAAACAGGCACCGGCGCAACTGCTCGCGACTCGAAGGCAGGGCGGATTCAGCGGGGGGAAGGTCTACCTCGGAAGGCATGGGGCGCTCCAGCATTGGATGAACAGTGTTCGACGTCAGTGTAAAACAGAGTCAGTTGTTAGACAAAGGTCTAAATGCAGGAGGATTCAACGGTGGGTGTCGGGTAATGGAAGCCATCTTCCTGCGGCATCATCGGCGGGGCAATGCTGGGTACTAAACTGCTGCTTTATTCAAAGGCTTTTAACCTGAAAGTCCGTAAACATTACAAAAATTAACCCGGTAATAGGTTAAAAATGAGCCAAGTATTCAAGGAAAGAAGTAATGAGCCGATAGTGAATGCATCAAGACGTGTAAACAACAGGCCGCGCAGTTGAATGAGTGGCATGAATCAAGGGGCAATAACCGATGGCTTCCATTTCTTCGCTAGGGATCGGCTCAGGGCTGGATCTGAACGGGCTGCTGGATCAGCTTCAAGACGCCGAGCGCGGCAAGCTCGAACCTATTCAACGCCAGCTGGAAACCCAGGAAACTCGAATTTCCGCCTTTGGCCAGCTGCAGGGCGCGCTGTCGCAGTTTCAAACCGCTGCGGATAAGCTTAATGACCCTGCGCTCTACGAAAGCCTTTCCACTAACGTGGGGGGTAGCGCCGTCACCGGCGCCGCCGATGCCGAAGCGTTGCCGGGCAGCTACAACATTCGTGTCGAAACGCTGGCCACCCGCGGTACGCTGGCTTCGGAAGGGGTGACGGCCGCCGACGAGGCGTTGACCACCACCGATCAAAAGCTGACACTGGATTTTGCAGGCAGCCCTTCCCAAGAGATCGACATCGCCGTGGGCAGTACGCTCGAAGACATGCGCGATGCGATCAACGCAGCGGATGCCGGCGTCAACGCCACCCTCATTTTCGATGGCAACGACTACCGCTTGGCGCTGAGTTCCAGCGACACTGGTGAGGATGCGTCCATCAGCGGTTTCAGCTTTAGCGGCAACGCGCCTTTCGCAAAGGATGACACGACCCATCAGCCCGGCACCAACGCCTCGCTGGAAGTAAACGGCATCACCATCACGAGCCCGACCAACCAGGTAGAGGGCGCCATTCAGGGCGTTACGCTCAACCTTCAGGAAGAAGGCGAGAGCACCGTCACGGTCGAGCAGGACACCCGCGCGGTGCGCGACGCCGTCAACGGCTTCGTGAGTGCCTATAACGACCTCAAGGAAACCATCGGCACGCTTACAAGCTTCAACGCCGAGACCGGCATTGCCGGCGAACTCAATGGTGACAGCGCCGTGCGCAGTGTGGAAAACCAGCTGAGAAGCGTCCTCAGCGCGGGCGAGAACGGCGAGTATTCGATGCTCAGTGATATCGGCATCACGCTCACCCGCGATGGCACCCTGGCCGTGGATGAAGGCAAGCTCGATAACGCCATTGCCAACAACCAGGAAGCGCTATCCGCCTTTTTTGCGGGTAGCGCCAGCGAGACCGGCGTGGCAGGGCGTATGAACCAGACTCTCGAGCAGCTATTGAGCAGCAACGGCGCGGTGAAAGGGGCGATCAGCGGCGCCGAGAACCGCCAGGAAGCGCTGGGCGAGCGCTATACCCGCATGGAGCAGTCCATCGAGCAGACCATCAGCCGCTACCGCACCCAGTTCGGCCAGCTCGACGGCATGATTGCCCAGATGAACCAGACCAGTGACTACCTCACCCAGCAGTTCGATGCGCTGGATGCCCAGCTGGGGCGCAGGTAACACATAGAGTATTAAAAAACTGGTAAGCATGGCGGTAATAAGGTATTAAGTGCCCACGTAACCGAGTACATCGACCGCTGCTTGAGACGCCTGCTGCACAGCAGGCGTTTTCGTGTGACTCAAGAAACCGCGGCGTTGGCCGATACTCTCTGTAATCGAGCGGAGCACGCAGGCCGTGTCTACGCACTCTGGTTTAGCCTTATTGCACCCAGGAGCACCTTGGCATGGCGACGATAACCTCTTTAGGCGTAGGCTCCGGCCTCGATCTCACCGGTTTGCTGGATCAGCTGCAGGATGCTGAACGCGGCCGACTCACCCCCATTACCCAGCAAAAGGCCGATCAGAAGGCCAAGATCTCCGCGTATGGGCAACTGCAAACCTCGCTCAATAGCTTCCAGGACGCGGTTTCCAAGATCAACGACCCCAAGCTCTACCAGAGCCTTTCCGCCAATGTGCGCGGTGATGCCATCAAGGCCATCACCGCTTCTGATGCGCTTCCGGGCAGCTACCGGGTCGAAGTGACACAACTCGCCACTGCCGGCACTTGGGCGTCCACCGGCGTTGCCAGCCGCGATCAGGCGCTGGACCTGAACGGCGCCGACCAGATGACCCTGACCCTGGGCGACGGCAAGAGCGTGACCATTGCGCTGAAGGAAGGCAGCACGCTGGAAGACATTCGCAACGCCTTGAACGCCAATAAAGAGGCGGGCGTGAACGCTACTATCGTCAATGACGGCAGCGAAAACGGCTTTCGCCTGGCGCTGAGTTCCAAGACCACCGGGAAAGAAGCCTCCATCGAGAGCCTGACGTTCTCGAATAGCGCCGCCCCCGATAACGCCATTGCCACCGCCATAAGCGAAGACATCAAGCGCGTCGGCGAAAACGCCCAGCTTACCGTCAACGGCATCGCGATCACCAGCGAGAAGAACGAGATCGAAGGCGCCATTCAGGGCGTGACACTCAATCTCAATGAGCTTTCTCTGGGCAAGGAAGAAACCGCTACCAGCACGGTCAATATCGAGCGCGATACACTCAAGCAGCGCGAAGCCGTCAACGGTTTCGTCAAGGCGTACAACGAGCTGAAAACCACCATCGGCAAGCTGACCAGCTTCACTGGCGAAAGCGCCACCGCCGGCGAGCTGCTGGGCGATAACACCGTGCGTACCATCGAGTCGCGCCTGCGTAGCGTACTCACCGGCGGGGTGGAGGGCGGCGAGTTCAAATCGCTCAACCAGCTCGGCATCACGCTCGAGCGCGACGGCAAGCTCAAGGTCGACGATAAAAAGCTCAGCGATATGGTGGCCAACAACCCCAAGGCGTTGGGTGACTTCTTCGCCGGGGATAAAAAAGAAGGCGGCCTGGCGGGCAAGCTGGGTAGCACGGTAGAGCAGATGCTGGGTAACAACGGCGTGGTCAAGCTTGCCATCACCGGCGCGGAGAACCGCGTAAAGGGCCTGGACGATCGCTTCGCGCGTATGGAAAAGACCATCGAAAGTACCATCGCCCGCTACCGCGTACAGTTCGGCCAGCTCGACGCCATGGTCTCGCAGATGAACAATATGAGCTCGTACCTGACCCAGCAATTCGACGCACTGGACGCCCAGCTGGGTCGCAAGAAGTAATTCATCGAAGTAGCGGTGGCCAAAGCGCCACCGCTCGCCCCTTGGTCAAACCTGCACGTCAATCGCCCAGCTCTCCTTATGCGCACAGAGCCCCGTAGCGCGGCGTAACGAGCCCCGCGAGGCACCCGCGAAGCAGCACCCCGTGCTGCCAAGAGCCAATACGAGCGCAAGCTCTGCCGCACCATCGACCTCGTCCCCACCCATCAACTTTCTCAACTTTTTTTACTATTCACCCTAAAGATTCCCCCGCCCGCGCCGTTAATTAATATAACGGCGCACAACACGCCGACTAGCAGGCCAAATGGCCGGTCTTATTGAAAGGGGAATACCACCATGTCAGTAATCAATACCAACATCACTTCCATGATTGGCCAGTCTAACCTGTCCAAGTCACAAAGCTCTCTGGCCACTTCCATGGAGCGTTTGAGCTCTGGCCTGCGCATCAACAGCGCGAAAGACGACGCTGCCGGCCAAGCAATCGCCAACCGTATGACCAGCCAGATCACCGGTCTGGGCCAGGCACAGCGTAACGCCAACGACGGTATCTCTGTAGCACAGACTGCAGAAGGCGCGCTGAACCAGGTCAACGACAACGTCCAGCGTATTCGTGAGCTGACCGTACAGGCGCAAAACGGCACCAACTCTTCTGACGATTTGCAGTCCATTCAGGATGAAATCGATCAGCGCACATCTGAAATTGATCGTATCTCCAAAGAAACTAACTTCAACGGTACCAAGGTGCTGTCCTCAGATCAGAGCATCGCTATTCAAGTCGGAGCTAACGATGGCGAAGCTATCAACGTTGGCCTGAAAGAAATTAACACCAAGACGCTTGGCCTAGGCGACCTGGATGTTAAAAACCTGCCGCGCGTTCAAGCTGCCTCTGACTTTAAAGGCGAAGCAACCGATGCAGTTGAGGAAGTAGTAGATGGAGATGGCAACGTTACTACTCCTGCAGCTCCCGCATCAGATGGCGCCACCGGAACCAGTTTCTCCAGCGAAATCGCTGCGAAAGGCACTGTTGTGAAAATTGGTGAAGGCGATGATGCTAAGCACTTTGTTCGTGATTCGGAAGGTAAATATTCTGAGTTGACTGCTATTCAAGTTAGTGCTGAAGGTGAAGTATCTGGCACGATCGGTGAGGAGCTTAATGCTGCTGATGCCAAAGAAGCAGGCCTGACTCCGCTTGCAGATATCGACGCAGCTTTGAAAGAAGTTGATAGTCTGCGTTCCGACCTCGGTGCGGTGCAGAACCGTTTCGAATCGGCCATCGACAACCTGAACACCAACGAGACCAACCTCTCCGCGGCTCGTTCGCGCATCGAAGATGCCGACTACGCAACGGAAGTGGCCAACATGACTCGTAGCCAGATCCTGCAGCAGGCCGGCACCTCGGTTCTGGCCCAGGCGAACCAGATCCCGCAGAACGTGCTTTCTCTGCTGGGTTAAGATAGCCTTTTCAAGGCAAGTACGCTTGACTTGAAGATCTTGCAAGCCAGCCTCTTTGGAGGCTGGCTTTTTGCATTTTAGATGAATGGCAGTATGAAAAGGAGATGAGCTAATGGCGCGGCGTCAAAAGCAGGTGAACGGCACTTTGTTGGAGCAAGAAGCGCGGCCTAACTCGGTTGAGGCTGAACGTTTAGCTGCTAATGTTCGGCAACTGATCTCTCTCGAGCGCTACGAACTGGCGGTAGAAGTGCTGCTCCAGCTGCAGCGTTTGGATCCTGGGCACGCAGAAGGCTTCTTGTTACAAGGTGAGCTTGAGCTGGAGTCAGGGGAGCTTGCCAAGGCTTTTCATTCGCTTCTAGCGGCGAGTTATCAGCTAACCGATTACCCTAAGGTATTTTGGTTACTTGCCAAGCTCCATGCGCAAAGCCGTCACGACCGGGCCGCTATAAGCGCCATGCTTCGCTATGTTGAATTAAATCCGAAATACTCAGTAGCCATGTTGTTACTATCCGCGCTTTATCAAGAGTCAGGGTTCAACGGGCATGCCAAATATTGGATAAAGCAAGCCATTCGTAACCAGCCTTTTAGCTGCGATAGAAAAGTATCAGATGCGTGTCGAAAAATGAGAGTGCTGGTGCTTAAAACGGTCGAATCCGTCGAATGGCGCGTTAACCGTAAAACTTTCCTGCCTTACGCATCGGAAGGGCATAATAATTTATCTCAGCTACTGGATAAAGAGCATGTTGAAGTGTGGACGCTCTACATAGATCAGCTAAATGATGCTCCTGAACTAGTTCGTAAACTACCTGAAATCGATTTGATCTATAACGCAATCACCGATGCAGAACGCTGTGAAGAGGCACTTAAAGCTGCACAAAAGCTGTGTAATCGTTTGGGTAAACCGGTCGTCAATACTCCTGACAAAGTGGTTCAAGCTTCGAGGCAAGGTAACTATGCTCGATTTAAAGAAAATTCGACAATTTTATTGCCCAAAAGTGTAAAAATAGAAAGTACTCAGCAGAGCGCAAAATCCATCGCTGAAAAAGTGGTCATGGAGCATCAGATTACCTCGCCTTTTATTATTCGGCTAGCCGGGTATCAGGGCGGCAAGTTTATGCATAAGGTGGATGATCTGGAAACCCATGATTTTAGCGCTCTGGATGCTGAGCTTGAGCGTCAAATCCAGACTGTTTACATCATCCAATATCATAAAGTCAGTTATCTGGATGAGCGTGCTTCTCAAATTCCTCTTTACCCGAAATATCGCGCTTTTCTAGTGGGAGATCGCTTGTTTCCATGTCATCTATTTACCGCTGATGGTTTTAATGTCCACAAGAAAAACGCTGATCCGGTCATGTCCGCCCATCCTTGGCTCATGGACCTGGAGCGTGAATATTGTGAGGATCCTGTAAAGCATATTGGTTCAAGGCAGTGGACTGCCCTGGAAGACGCCATGCGCGAGCTCGGCCTCGATTACTGTGGTGTTGATTTCGCGTTATCCACTCAGCCGGATGAGCAGGGAAAAGTAGTCGTCTTCGAAATGAACCCCGCGATGCGTAACTGGGTGAATCAGTTGCCTGAAGGAGATACCGTTCAGCAGGCATGGAAACGAGTGACTGCCAAATTTCATGAGCATATGTGCAACGTTGCAGGCAAAGAGCCGTGGGACTTTACGTTGCCACAAGGAACCGTTCCTAGTCAGGAACCTGAGCGGGATCTAACGCTTCGCTTGTATATCAAGGGCAATGTTCAGGGCGTTGGATATCGCCAGTGGTTTGTCGAGCAGCTAGCAGAGCGCGGTATCGCGGGCTGGGTTCGTAATCTACCTAACGGCAGCGTTGAAGCGGTGATTCATGGCCAGTTAGCTGCTCTGCAGCTTTTGTGTGATGAAGTGCCTAAAGGTCCAGAAGGTTCCAGGGTAACGGGATTAGACGTGGTTAACTGGGAGGGGGCAGTACCCAAGGGAACAGAAATCCTGGAAACGCCGTTCGAGACAGCTGGATAAGGTCCAGGAACAGGTCCGAACCAATTTGAGGCGCGTATTTTCGCTGCTCGGTTAACTCACCTCAACGGGGCCGGTTTTTATTAAAGAATCCTGAATCACCGCCGATACATCTATTTAATACGAATGAACAACAAGGCATGCGCATGTCGGCGATCCATACCAACCTGATGTCGATGACCGGTCAAACGAACCTGAAACGTTCCCAGTCGGCGCTGGCGACCTCGATGGAGCGTTTGTCCACTGGGCTGCGGGTGAATAGCGCCAAGGACGATGCGGCGGGCCAAGCCATTGGCAATCGTATGACCAGCCAGATCAACGGGCGCGCTATGGCCATGCGTAATGCAAACGATGGCGTATCTTTGTCGCAAACCGCCCAGGGCGTGCTGGAGTCGGTCAATAACAATTTGCAGCGTATCCGCGAGCTGACCGTTCAGGGGCTCAGTGAGATCTATAACGGCGAGATGGGAGACCGTATCCAGGCAGAGATCAACCTGAATCTGAAGGAAATCGACCGACTGAGCCGCACCACCGAGTTCAACGGTATTCCACTTCTGGACGGTACCGCCGGCAAGATTCCCCTGCAGGTAGGCGCGAACGATGGTGAAACGATCAATATCAACCTGGGCCAGCCAGGCTTTAGCGTCGACGCCCTAAACCTCAAGGACTTCACCTTTCAGGGCGAGCCCGGCACGATTAGTCACATCGATACCCTATCGGGGAGTGCGTCGCGTATTCCTATCGATGATGCGACTTACTCTAGCGTGAACTATGTACCTGAGGAAAACGAGCCTCACCTGGTGCGCTTTGGCGGCAGTGATGTCATTCAGCTGGGTGGCGAGGGCGGTCAGCTCCAAAATGTTTCGGTAAGCGCGCGTCACGATACCGATACGCGTAATAATAGGGTCACGATTAGTGTTCGCGAAGCGGCTACCGAGCGTACCTCGAGCGAGACCATTAACTCCCTGACGTTTTTAAATGAAGAGGGCGGGGCTTGGCCATCGGGTAGTACGCGCCTGGTCGGGTCCGGAGGGCAATACTGGATTGAAGACACGCGCGCGGGAGAGCCACACTATACACCCGCTCGGCTCTCAATGGACAACAGCCAGAGAAGCGTGGTCGCCCAAGCGCTGGATGAGCCCACCATGTCGTCAGGCGATCTCCCCCGTAATATCAGCGAAGTACGTTACATGCCCTCGGTCAGTAAGCAGAGCTCGCAATACAGCTTGACCCTCGATGGCCAGGATGAAAGCGCCAGTGACCGGATCGAGCTCGTTCGGTTAGGCAGCACCTATTACGTGGAAGAGCAGCTGGATAGCGGCGACTACGCATACTACTCAGCCAGCGTAACCAGTGAAACCGGCGGCGAGGAGGATATCTTTACTGTGGTGAGTGAGCGGGGGGCGATGGGGCCAGTGACCGATCAGCCTTACGTATCGGGTTCCTCTACGGTTCATCTGAAGCCCAGTAACAACAACGTACAGGTCAACTACCGGGAGTTGAACGGCACAACGCATCGCGACGTGATGGGTAGGGATCCTGACAACGGCTATGTTTTTAATCTGAATGCTTTTGAAGACGGTAGCGGTGCTTACAAGACCGCCAATCTTGTCACGAATCAAGATAACGAGACGCTGCTCCAAACGGTGAACGGCAACGGCGAGGTGATTCTCTATTATCCGCTCAGCCGCTCCGTTCGTACGGATGTCGATAGTAATTTAACCACGGTCACGCTGACCGAAACCGACCAGGCACGCCGTATTCGTAACCCGCCCGACCCGTTGGCGGCGCTGGATCGCGCCATCGCGCAAATCGACAGCAAGCGCAGTGAACTGGGCGCGTTGGACAACCGCCTGGAGGCCGTCGTCGACAACCTGGGTGAAATGAACCAAAACCTTACGGCCGCTCGATCACGCATTCTGGATGCCGACTACGCCGTGGAAGTCGCCAACATGACCCGCGCGCAAATCCTGCAGCAGGCCGGTACCACGGTACTCGCTCAGGCGAATCAGGTGCCGCAGAATGTGCTGTCGCTGTTGGAGTAAACCAGGCAGGCTCTGGTAAGAGAAAAGGAGCACTGAAGGTATCGGCTAGCAAGAGCCGTCTAATACAAGAGAGTCGTCCAGGGCTGAATCGAGAATTCTGTTTAAAATAACTAAAGAGTGGTTTATGCAAAAAATTGGAAAAATGTTGGTTTTGTCGTGCTGCTTGCTATCTACCGGCGCATGGGCACAAAATCTCGATATCGTTAACCTGAAGCCCGAAATCGTCGCTGCCTCCAACTGTGCCGGCGTTGTTTCTGGCGGCGCTTTTTCAAATTATAGCCTCGATATTCTCAACCGGGAGCGGACGATCGATGTCATGCACGCCTCGGTGCTTTATCAAATGATTGTACTGTTGGAAAACGCGGATTCGTCCCACATTCAGCGCTATGGCGATGAGTATGATGCTTTTTATTCGGCAGCGGTTCAGGACGTCGTTAACGCTACCGAGCGCGGCGAGTACGACTGGGACAGGCAAGAGGAAGCCGATGTTTGTTCCGCACGGATGCTCAAGGTATTGGCCGCGCCTTTACCTGAAGCTATCGAGCAAGAAATGATCGATGAAATAAGGCGTAAAATTGATAGCCGGTTTTCGGCCATGCTAAGACTTTTGGAGGCCATGGAGTAGTTTAGGGGTTGTTGTGCACTGGCTCAAAATTTTTCGCGAATGGTGGCGTCTCGAACGGACGTATCAATCAGAACCTAAAAGAGGCGGTGTCATTCACCTTGGCAAGAGGCTCAGGACGTTCGATGTTTTATTGAGCGGCCGGTATGACGTAGTTGCACGTATCGGTAGCAAACATATGAGAGGCGTTGATTTTAGTACGGGCGCCGCCTGCATAACTCTTCGGCTATTCTCGTAAACGGTGGATCAAGACATATCATGCATCCCAATGACCACGAACAGGTAGTGCAGGCGCTCGAAGCGTTGATTCTTGATGCTCGGGCCTCTATCGAGCGCGCCGACGACCATGGGCTGGATCAAACCATGCCTGGAGATTACGAGAAGCTACTAGCCATTCTCGATAGTGCCATTAAGCAGCAGCGCTCGCATACAATGGCCATGCTGCGTCACTAAGCGCGCCAGGTCGAAGTGCCCGCCAGCGCGCCTCCTTGTTAGTGGGTATTCTGGCTTACAAGCAAGGTATCGACCAGAAGCATCTTCAAACCCTTGACGAGTTATCAGCGCTCGACCAGCCCATGGGGCTTAGGGTGCTAAAAGCGCCGCCCAGAGCGTGATGGCTGGTAAGTCTACGGTGGGAGGCCGCTTCAGCGATGATCCGACATTTAGGCGAATGGCACCTTCAGGCGCCTTGGCCAAGCCACTAATCGTGAGCTGAAGCTCCCTCCCACAAGCGCTACTCATGCTTAACTTAACGGTATTAGCCATGAGCTGCCTGATTGGTTTCCCCTTCTAATCCTAAAACACACTATCGAGCCTGGGCGGCAATGACTGACTGGTGGCTTTAATACCCCAGCGCCAGCCTCTGATCTTCCCCGGCCACCCTGAACCGCCCCACCATCCCCGCCATATCCCCCGCCTGGTCATCCAGCGAGCGGCTTGCGGTGGCCACCTGCTCCACCAGCGCCGCGTTTTGCTGGGTCACTTCTTCCAGTTGGCTCAAGGCCTGGTTGATCTGCTCGATGCCGGAAGATTGCTCGCTCGTGGCGGCGGAGATGTCGGCCACCAGCGCCGCGGTATGCTGGGCGCGCTCGGCGATGGTCTTGAGCGATTCGCTGGTGGAGGCCACCAGGTTTTCCCCTTCCTGAATGCTCTCGACATTGTGGTGGATCAGTTGACGGATCTGCTTGGCCTCTTCGGCGCTTCGGCTGGCCAGGTTACGCACCTCTGACGCCACCACCGCAAACCCACGGCCTTGCTCGCCGGCCCGGGCCGCTTCCACGGAGGCATTCAGGGCCAGAATGTTGGTCTGAAAAGCGATACTGTCGATGGCTTCCACGATCGCGGTGACTTTCTGGTTGGCCTGATGAATCTTCTCCATCGCCGCGCGTGCCTGTTCGGCGATCGCGTTGGCCTCGTTGGCCTGGCTGGCCATGACCTGGGTAGAGCGCCTCGCTTGCTGCGCGGTATCCGCACTCTGCTTCACCGTCGCGGTAATCTGCTCCATGCTGGTTGCTGTTTCCACCAGCGACGCGGACTGCTCTTCGGTGCGCTGAGCCAGGTCGGCATTACCCTTGGCAATTTCCTTGCTGGCCACTTCGACGGACTGGGCGTCCTGCTTGATACTGGTCACCATTTCTTCGGTCTTGGCGGTCGAATCGTTGAACGCCAGGTAGAGTTGGGAAAGTTCGTCGCGGCCGGGCACGGCCAGACGCTGGGTCAGGTCGCCCCCACGGGTCTGAATGTTTTCAAGCGCTACCTTCAGCGGGCGCACGATCAGGATGGAAAGGGCGATGGCCAGAAGCGCGGTGGCCAGCGAGAGTGCCAGGTAGATAACCAGCCCCCGAACCGCCTCATCGCGCAGGTTCTGGGCAATGTCGAGCAGTAGCCCCACGCTTTTTTGCGACATCGCCCCGAGCTGGTCAATCAGTTGGGTCTGCTGTTCAAACCACTGGGTATGATTAACATTGAAATTGCCGGTAACCCCTTGCTCCAGCGCCACGCGTCGCATGTCTGCCAGGTTGCCGGCCAGGTCAGTGGTCATGACCCCTGCCAGTTCCTTGCGAATGCCCTCGCCCGACAGGTTGTTGAAGCTGCTGCTATAGGCATCAAAGCGCCCGGTCAATGAAAGAAGGCTGGCGTACATGGGCGCAGACATGGCGTCTGTACTCCAGACGATGGCTGGCCTGATCCACTTGCGCCTGTACAGGCATATCACGCGTGTTAAAGGTCAGGTCACGGGTGTAGGTCGTGAAAATCTCTAGCTGCTCATCGGTTTTTCGGCGTTGAGCGGGCAGCTCTGTACGGAAATTCTGCCCATTACTGCCCAGAAAGGCGGCAGTCATTCCCCGCTCTCGCTGAAGCTCGTGAACCAGATCGCTAGCATATTGGCTCAGCATCGTCATTTCCTGGAGATGACTCATGTTGGAGGTCGTTGTCTTGCGTTCCAGAATGCCCATTATTGCCAGCCAGGTCATGGCGATCAAAGGTAGAGCTAAAGCCAGTGCGAATTTACGCCCCATGGGAATACGGTGTAATAGCTGTTGCATGCGGGTGCTCGTTATGAGGGTTTAGTTTTGATAAAAGTTAAAAAATTAATTTAAAGCCATGTTTATTAGTTTTATTTTATGATCGGCATTGATGCATATAACTTTAGTATCTGAATGGTCAAACGAGAGAGACGTTGACCTGCGTCATGTTTTGGCATTAAAGCGGGTAAACAGTCCGGTCTATTTTTCGAAAAAAAACGCTTGTTTGATTCGGCTGTTTAATTCGTAAACGCTGAATCAAGACCTTGAAAAAGCATTGGAACTATCGCCCAGCTTGATATGGGTTAATAACGTGTTAGTGCTTTTTACAACACCTGCCGTGGGAAGGGTTTTATGGGAAAGGAGTAATCGTGTGTCAGGATGGAATAGCTTTGTTCAAGAAGGTTTTATTCCAAGTGATTGATGCAAGGCAAAAAATTGATGTAGGGGTTTAAATCTAAAGAATAAGATCTGAAAAATTAAAAGTTTGGGGTTGTCATCATAACGTGCGTTAGCAATGAAGGGGGTTGTGGGTTGCAAGGGTGTTTATATTGACTACCTTAACTACTACACATGAAATGCGCCCTGTGGCGACATGTCGATCTGAAATTTAATCATACAAGGAGTGGATTAGATGACAGTCAGCAACACACCCCTCAATGTTGTGACCGCTCATAAACAGTACAGTGAAATGGCCGATGTGCCATCCACACAAAACACGAAAGTGCAGGATGCTTATCCCACGCGTCTGGCAAAAGCTCCTGCCTCGCTCACTCAGCCGCGCCAGGATGCGGTGGTAAAAGGTCGCAAGCTGAGTGGCCCGCTGTCTCAGGAACAACTGGACGAGTTCGAGCGTAAAGGGTTCCTGTTCATTCCGAACCTGATCAGCGGCGACGAGCTTGATGAGCTTTGCGATGACATCACCGAGCTGATGACCAAGGACGAATTCCGTAACCGGGAATTCAGCATCACCGAACCCGAAAGCAACGAGATCCGTTCGCTCTTCGCGGTACATCAGCTCTCCGAGCGCCTGGGCCGGCTTGCAGACGATGAGCGTGTAGCCGGGGCGGCTCGCCAGATCATCGGCGATGACCCCTACGTGCATCAGTCGCGCATCAACTACAAGCCCGGTTTTGCTGGTAAAGGCTTCAACTGGCATTCGGATTTTGAAACCTGGCACGCCGAAGACGGCATGCCCGGCATGCACGCAGTCAGCGCCTCGCTGATTCTGACCGACAACCACGAGTTCAACGGGCCGCTGATGCTGATTCCGGGCTCCCACAACGAGTTCGTGCCTTGCCTGGGTGAAACGCCGGAGGACAACCACAAGAGCTCGCTGAAAACTCAGGAAGTGGGTGTTCCCAGCGCCGAGGCGTTGACGGAAATGGTGGCCAAATACGGCATCGAAGCACCCAAGGGCAAAGCAGGCGGGCTACTGCTGTTCGATTGCAACACGCTGCATGCCTCCAACGCGAACCTCTCGCCGGACCCGCGCAGCAATGTGTTCTTCGTGTTCAACCGCCCGGATAACCGCTGTGGCGCGCCGTTCGCAGCGCCCAAGCAGCGCCCCGGTTTCCTGGCTCACGGCCCGGATAACCAATGGTCGCCAGGCCAGAGCTAAAAGCTCGCGCTGTAAGATAGATCGTCAGCGTTCGTTTGTTCTAACTCGAACGACATGACATGAAAATGCCGCCCTCGTCCAAAGTAGTGGATGGGGGCGGCATTTTGCAGGTGCCGCTTTTTTCCAGAGAAGCCAGGACTACAAGGTGTGGCTATTCGCTGCCCTTAGGGTCTGCCTCGTCGGACTTCTCGTCGATATTATCCTTATGGCTCTTCTTCTCCTTGACCACCTGAGCGCCGGAGAAGGGCGTTTGTTTCATGGACGTATTGTGAGCCGGTGTGGAGGACTGATGTTCCTGGTCATCCACGTTTTCATCGGGACGATAAGGCTGTGGCTTCTGGGTCTGCGAGCCCTTCTGAGGCGCCTCTTCGCTGTTGGGTACATCCTTGTCCATCAGTTTCTCGGCTTTCTTGGCCTCGTCGCAATTCTGGCTGTTCGGTGTATTGCTCATTCAAGTGCTCCGTTGATGGTGAAAAGCCTTTTAAACATAGTATTTGCCTGTAGTTTATCAATTGCTGCCTGGCTAATTATATATAGATATAGACGATATTCATGTTAAACAAGGAGTTAAGAAGAGTTGTTGTTATAAGTTAAGGTTATCATTATAGAACTTATGTTACTTGAAATTCCCGAATGGCTATCTATTCTCATAAATCATGGTAATTAATAGTGAGGTGAGATGTTTGATTTTTTACGGGTTTTATCGGGAGTTCAAAAGTGTATGATGGTTTCCCGTTGTCTTTAATTTAATTGTTATGAACTATAAGGAATATGAGTTTTCCAATGAAGAGAAGATTGGATACTGAGTATTGCATTCGAGTTGAGATTTTCAAGGAAGAGAAAGTGGCTGGTAGAACAGGAGGGAGCCTTTCTATGATGCCAGCGGCTAGAAAAGGCCCAGGGATGGGTCACATGACTTCTGCCGGTATATGGATGTGCGGGCAGTTCGAAGAGTAAACAGTTTTGGCTGTAATGCTATTCAAGAGCATACGTATCAATACACGTACCACGGCCTTTGATTGAGGAGAGATCGCAATGGAAAGCAGGCATCTTGTAGATTGGCTTCGTGACGCCCATGCCATGGAAAAGCAAGCCGAGAAAATGCTTACCGCTCAGGCGCGGCGGCTTGAAAGCTACCCGGCGCTACAAAAGCGTATTGAACAGCACATAGACGAAACCCAGAGTCAGGCGCAAAAGCTTGAACACTGTATCGGGCTTCTGGACACCAGTCCTTCTACCATCAAGGATCTGGGGGCGGAAATGACCGCATTCGGTCAAGCCATCGGGGGCATGATGGTGGAAGATGAAGTGATCAAGGGCAGTATCGCCTCTTATGCCTTCGAAAACTTTGAAATCGGTAACTACAAGGCTCTTATCGCGGCTGCGGATATGGCGGGAGAAGCGGAAATCTCGCAAATCTGTCACGAAATTCTGGAAGAGGAAATCGCGATGGCGGATTGGTTAAGCAAGCATCTGGATGAAACCACGCGTGAGTTCTTGCAGCGTTCGGAAAGTGACCACCTGCGTGCCAAGACCTGATCCTCGATCAAGCACTTTCGAATTATCTTGGCGGTTCGTTACAAGCTTACCCCGGCGCATTGCCGGGGTTTGTTTTTTTAAAATCGGTGTTAATTATAACTAGATTCATCTTTAAGTTTGACAGCTTTTAAATCGCCTTAAAAAATTTCTTGATTGGAGTGGGCTTTAAAGTGTCGTATTGTTTTTTAAAAGTTCTGTAAGATTATTTTTACAAAAAGTAAATAAATTACATTAAGTCTTTTAATACATGAGTTATTTCGGCGTAATATAATAAATTGCCTTGTTTTCAATAACATAGGTTATGACTGGTTGTGCTTTATTCTTTGACAAAAAAACCTTTTCTGTTTAATTATTTGCTTGTGGCGTATGAAGCAATGCTTTTAAATATATGGGCTTAGTAGCACGCTTATTATTTAACATTTGTTAAACATATTCTTTGTATCAAGATATTCGATCTTGTTATGAGGCTGTGTGTTGCTATATTTTGGCTAATTGGCCTCTGTATTACGCATATGTACATGGATTGTATTTTTATTGCTTGTGTATAGCTTTTGTACAGGAACAATGGAGTGTCGAAAATGCGTAATAAGTATAACGCTGATGGACAAGGTGTAATGAATACTAGTGGTTATACTCAATTACCCAGTGGCACGGTGGCACATGAAAGGAAAAGAACGCTCGGTAAAGTATTAAGCCTTTATAGTACGATTAGCGACGATTCGCTAGACCTGCTGTCCAGGCTTAGCGTTAAAACCGTCGAGTTGAAAAGACACCAGAAGCTGTTTTTTCTACATGAAGGAAAGCCCAAGATCTTTATTGTAAAGAAAGGTTGGGTCAGCCTGTGTCAGTCCGTCAAAAACCATGGGCAGGATATATGCAATGTTTATATGCCTGGCGATATTGTCGGGCTTCGAGAAAGCTTTTTCGATAATAGCGATGTTTCAATCCTTGCACTACAGAACTGCGTCCTCGAAAGGATTTCCGCTGACGATGTTCACACTCTTTATGATAAATACCATGATATAAGAAAGGCGATAGTTTCTTATATCATGGTGAATGACAATATTTCTATCGTACGTCTAAGAAGCTGTACCCATCACAAGGCGGAAGAACGCGTTGCTCACTATCTTCTTGAAGTGTACGCCCGGTATCGGTTCAAGAAGATGATCGATTCGGACTTTTTTGCGCTTCCGGTGACTCAGGAAGTGATCGGCGAACTCCTGGGTATTACCAGCGTCCATGTCAGCCGCTGCATGACCGCGCTGGAGCAAAAAAAGCTCATCCGAAAAAGCAGAAGCGTCATCAAACTGCTGGAGCCGGAGCTCTTGAAGGAGTCTACCGGCTTTGATGAGCGGCTTATCTATGGTCACATTTATCTCAACCCCTCTGACTAGCCTCTTGATGGGTTTTTTGCGGGCCCACGCCCTTCAGGGTGTTCATCTCAGTCAGCACCTGGCAAAAAAGCGTGGGCAGGGTTGTGGACCCGCCGTGCAGGTGGGGTAGACTAGTGCGCCTGTCGTCGTGTACACGGCACGTATCATGAGAAGGAGAATACCCGCCATGCGTTTTGTTCCACAATTTACCGATGGTCAGGAGTTTCCCCACGCGCTGGGCAAGGTAGTGTGCGTGGGTCGTAACTACGCCGACCACGCCAAGGAGTTGGAAAACCCGGTTCCGAGCGAGCCTTTACTGTTTATCAAGCCCTCCACCAGCGTGGTCGATCTCGCCAAGCCCCTGGATCCTCCCTTTTCCCGGGGTGATGTGCATTATGAAGCCGAACTGTCGCTACTGATTGGCCAGACGCTGACTCACGCCACCCACGAAGAGGCCGAGCGTGCCATTGTCGGCATTGGTCTGGCGATGGATCTGACTCTTCGCGATGTGCAGACCAAACTCAAGGAGAGCGGTCATCCGTGGGAAACTGCGAAAGCCTTCGACGGGGCCTGCCCGATCTCTTCCTTTCTGCCGTTAAGCCGCGTACCCAACTGGAACGCGCTGACGTTCACGCTGGAGATCAACGGCGAGCAGCGCCAGTACGGTGAAGGATCGGACATGATTTTCGCGATCCCCACGCTGGTGGCGGAAATGAGCCGCCACTTCACCCTGGAGCCGGGCGATGTCATCTTGACCGGCACACCTGCCGGTGTGGGCGAGTTGCCCCGCGGCGCGGCGCTCAAACTGACGCTGACCGGCGGGCTTGAAGTGAACACCAGCGTCGTCGAATAAGACATGGCATGACGCGATAAAAATGCCGTCGGCTCGAAAGCCGGCGGCATTTTTGTGTCTGCCAAGGTGCTGGACAACGTCATTCCAGGTAGGTATACCCTTCAAGCCCCTCCATGAGACTGACTGCAAAGTCTTCTCGTTCGGCTTCGGAAAAACCACTTTTGACAAGCTGGTCAAACAGCTTGCGCTTCAAGACCTGGGCGTCGAAATTTACATAGCCCAGCACGTTGGCCACCGTATCCCCGGCCTGGGGGTTGGAAAGCACCCATTCGCCGTCTGGGCCGAGTGCAGCATCGATGGAGTCGGTATCACCAAAGAGGTTGTGCAAATCGCCCAGAATCTCCTGATAGGCGCCCACCAGGAAAAAGCCCAGCCAACGCTCTTCGTCCGCCGGCCATTCCGGCAGGGGCAGGGTGCTTTCAACGCCCTGGCCGTCCACGTAGCTGTCGATGCGCCCGTCGGAATCGCAGGTGATATCCTGAATGACGGCGCGCCGGGTCACCGGCTCGTTCAGCCCGGTCAGCGGGAGTACCGGAAAGATCTGCTCGATCCCCCAGACATCCGGTACCGACTGAAACAGCGAGAAATTGACGAACAGCTTGTCGGCGAGCTTTTCCGCCAGCTCATCCATGATTTCCCGGTGGGCACGGTTACGGGTGTCCAGCTGGCCTTTCAGGCGGGCGCAGGTCGCCATGTAGAGGCGCTCGCCCTGAGCGCGGGCATTGATGTCGCTCAGGCCCAGCACGAAGCGCTCGTGCAGCTCGCTCACCGCCTGGAGGACATCGTGCCATGCCTCCACCAGCATGCGAGGCTCCTGGGCGCTTTCCAGCTGGTCATACACGCGCCATAGCGCCTCTACCTGCGGGTCGTCCTGAGGGGTGCGCTCGGGCGGAGTATCGTCGATGCGTTCCTCGCCGATCACGTTGGTCACCAGTACCGCGTGGTGGGCGGTCAGCGCCCGGCCGGATTCGCTGATCAGGTGCGGGGCAGGCAGGTTGGCTTCCTGGCAAAGCTGGGCGAACGCGTTCACCACGTTACGGGCGTACTCGCGCATCGAGTAGTTCACCGAACAGTCGCTGCGCGAGCGTGTGCCTTCATAGTCGACCCCCAGGCCTCCGCCTACGTCAACGGTGTCCACCGGTGCGCCGAGGGCGATCAGGTTCTGATAGAACCGGGCACACTCGCGAAGCCCACGCTGAATATCGCGAATGTTGGCAATCTGTGAGCCTAGATGGAAGTGCACCAGCTGAAGGCAAGCCAGGGCGTCCTGGGCGCGCAGGGTTTCCACCACCTGAAGAATCTGGCTGGCAGTCAGGCCGAACTTGGATTTCTCGCCGCCGGTGTTCTGCCACTTGCCCTTGCCCACCGAAGAGAGTCGGGCGCGCAGGCCGATACGCGGGGTGACCTCGAGCTTGCGGGCCTCTTCGAGAATCATCGAAAGCTCGGAGAGCTTTTCGACCACGAGGTATACCTTGTGGCCGAGCTTTTCGCCCAGAAGCGCCAGTCGCACGTACTCGCGGTCTTTATAGCCGTTACAGACGATCAGCGACGAGCCCGCATCGGAAAGCGCCATGACGGCCAGAAGCTCGGGCTTGCTGCCCGCTTCCAGGCCCACGCGGCCGCTGCCGCGCTCGGCGGTGGCGAGAATTTCCTCCACCACGCGGCGCTGCTGGTTCACCTTGATGGGGTACACCGCCGTGTAGCCACCGGCGTAGTCGGCTTCCTGCATGGCGGCGTCGAAGGCGCTGCAAAGCTGTTCGACCCGGTCGTGGAGAATATCGCTGAAGCGCACCAGCACCGGCAGACGAAGCCCGGCACCTTGCAGCTCACGCACCAGCGTATTGAGCGCAAGTGCCGGGCCTTCGGCGTCGCTTCCCAACGGACGTACCAGGGCCTGGCCCTGTTCGTTCACGTCGAAATAGCCGCTGCCCCACTGGTCGATGTTCCAGGTGCGGCGGGCGCGCTGGGCGGCGTTTTGGGCGGTGGGCGAATCACTCATGGATCTAAGGCCTCAGGCAGCGGCAGCGCACCAAAAGCAATGCGTGCCTTTAAAATGGTACGAAAGCGTTCGGGGTCGTGGGGGGTCAGATCAAAGGCGGGCGGGTCCACGTAGACCACCAGAAGCCGCGAGAGCCAGTAGCGAAGCGCGGTCATGCGCAGCATCGTCGGCCACAGTGCGCGCTCGTCCTCGGTCAGCGGGCGTCGTGCCATGTAGGCGCTCAAGATGGCATCGTAACGCTCGACGTTCAGGGTGCCGTCCTCTTCGGTGGCCCAGTCGTTGATCACGATGGCCACATCGAACAACAGCTCGCCGGTACAGCCGTTGTAAAGGTCGATGATACCGCCAAGTTCGTCGCCCTCATACAAGGTGTTATCACGGAACAGATCGCCGTGAAGTGCACCGGTAGGCAGCGCATCGACCTGGCTGAAGGCGCTCTGGAAATCGTCGACCTCGTTTTTCATCAGCGTCTGATCTTCCGGGCTCAGATACGCCAGTACCTTGTGATGAACCGCCTGGAGCCAGTGCAGATCCCGGGGGTTGGGGCGCTGTCCGGGGAAGTGTCTGGATACCACGTGAAGCTGCCCCAACGCCTCACCCAGCGCCCGGCACTGGGCCAGATTGGGGTTGGATGGGTGGCGCCCCGGCATACGGGGAAACAATAGCGCCGGCTTGCCCGCCAGGCTTTGCAGGGCAGTGCCATGGTGGTCGTGCACCGGGCCGGGCACCGGTATACGGTGCTCGTCCAGGTAATCCATCAGATCGATGAAAAACGGCAGCTCCTCGTGCTCCCCTTGCTCGAACAGGGTCAACACCAGCTCGCGCTGATCCGTGGTGACAAAAAACGTCGAGTTTTCCGTACCGCTGGCCACGCCCTGAAGGGCGACCAGACGGCCGACATCGAATTTTTCCAGAAAGGTGGCGACCTGCGCGTCGCTAAGCGGGGTGAATACAGCCATTGTTTTCTCGCCCGGATTTTTGAGCGCCCATTGTAGCGATTTGCATTGCCACTTGGCAGCGTTATGGCAATTTCCTCGCCGTGTACGCCCTGCAGGCTCGCCCTGGAACACTTATCATGGCCCCAACGACGGGTATTTTCGTCTATAGTGGCCACCATCAACGCTTAAGCGATACCCGCTCATTTTCACCCGATCTGCAATAGGGACTGGTTATGGCCCGCGCTCCAATCGTGCTTGTCGATGGCTCCTCATACTTGTACCGCGCCTTTCACGCGCTGCCTCCGCTCAATGCCTCTAACGGCCAGCCCACCGGCGCCGTGAAGGGCGTTTTGAACATGCTCAAGCGGCTCATCAAGGACTACCCCCAAAGCCCCATGGCGGTGGTGTTCGATGCGCCCGGCAAGACTTTTCGCGACGAGATGTACAGCGAGTACAAGGCCCACCGCCCGCCCATGCCGGACGACCTGCGCGGCCAAATCCAGCCGCTGCACGACTGCGTCAAGGCGCTGGGTCTGCCGCTTTTGTGCATCGAAGGTGTGGAGGCGGACGACGTGATCGGCACGCTCGCCTTTCACGCAACACAAGCCGGGCGCGACGCGGTGATCTCCACCGGCGACAAGGATATGGCCCAGCTGGTCAACGGCCACATCACCCTGGTCAACACCATGAAGGACGAAACGCTGGATGTGGCGGGCGTGGAAGACAAGTTCGGCTTGCCGCCGTCCTTGATCATCGATTTTCTCGCGCTGATGGGCGACAAGGTGGATAACATCCCAGGCGTACCCGGGGTGGGCGAGAAAACCGCCATCGGCCTTTTGCAGGGTATGGAAGGCGGGCTCGACACCATTTATGGTGATCTGGATAAGATCAAGACGCTGAGCTTTCGCGGCGCCAAGACGCTGCACAAAAAGCTCGAGGAGCACCGCGACCAGGCCTACCTTTCCTACCAGCTCGCCACTATCAAGACCGACTGTGAGCTGCCGGTGGGCCTCGATGACCTGGACATCGCCCACCCGGACCGGGAAAAGCTCACCGAGCTCTATCAGATGCTGGAGTTCAAGCAGTGGCTGGTGGAGCTGCTCGAGGGCAAGGATGAAGGCGTCGACGACGTGAAAGGCGGCTCGCCTGCCCCGCATGAGGTGAGTGAGGCCGAACCCACCCCCAGCGCGGCGCGGGAAGACCACGTCATCACCGACCAAAAAGAGTTCGATGCGTGGCTCGAGCGGCTCAAAAGCGCCGAGCGGTTCTGTTTCGATCTGGAAACCACCAGCCTTAACTACATGGAGGCGGAGATCGTCGGCGTGGGTCTTTGCCTGCAGGCGGGGGAGGCGGCCTATATACCGTTGGCCCACGACTACCTCGATGCCCCGGCCCAGCTCGACCGGGGTGATGTACTCGCCGCGTTGAAGCCGATTCTGGAAGGTACGCAAACCGTCAAGATCGGCCAGAACCTGAAGTACGATATCTCCGTGCTCGCCAACTACGACATTTCAGTTGCCGGCCCCTTGGCGGACACCATGTTGGCGTCTTATGTACTGAACTCCACCGCCACCCGCCACGACATGGATTCCCTGGCGCTCAAGTACCTCGGCGAGAAAACCATCTCGTTCGAGGAGATCGCCGGCAAGGGCGCCAAGCAGCTCACCTTCAATCAGATCGCACTGGAAGAAGCCGCGCCCTACGCCTGCGAAGACGTGGACATCACCCTGCGCCTGCACGACACCCTGCGCCCGCTGGTCGAAAAAGAGGGCCGCCTGGCCGAGGTGCTCGACCGGCTGGAGCTTCCGCTGATCAAGGTGATTTCGCGCATCGAGCGCAACGGCGTGGCCATCGATGACGAGCGCCTTCACACGCAAAGCCAGCAGCTCGACACGCGCATTCGCGAGCTCGAGCAAAAGGCGTTCGAGCTTGCCGGTCGGGAGTTCAACCTGGGCTCGCCCAAGCAGCTCGGCGAGATCCTGTTCGATGAGCAAAAAATCCCGGTGCTCAAGAAAACCCCGAAGGGCGCCCCGTCTACGGCGGAAGCCGTGCTCGAGGAGCTGGCGCTGGACTACCCGCTGCCCAAGGTGATCATGGAGCACCGCGGGCTTTCCAAGCTCAAATCCACCTACACGGATAAGCTTCCACGCTTGATCAACAAGCAGAGCAAGCGGGTGCATACCAGCTACCACCAAGCGGTGACCGCCACCGGGCGGCTATCGTCGTCGGATCCGAACCTGCAGAACATTCCCATTCGCACTGAAGAGGGGCGCAAGATTCGCCAGGCGTTCGTCGCCCGGCCCGGCTACAAGATCGTCGCCGCCGACTACTCACAGATCGAGCTGCGCATCATGGCGCATCTCTCCGAGGACAAGGGCCTTCTGGAAGCGTTCGCCGAAAACCGGGATATCCACACCGCCACCGCCGCGGAGGTCTTCGGCACGGCGCTTGATAAAGTCAGCAATGAGCAGCGCCGCAGCGCCAAGGCGATCAACTTCGGGCTGATCTACGGCATGAGTGCCTGGGGGCTGGGTAAGCAGCTACACATCGAGCGCAATCAGGCGCAGACCTACATCGACCGCTATTTCGACCGCTACCCGGGCGTGGCGCGCTATATGGAGCGCATTCGCACCCAGGCCGGTGAAGACGGCTTCGTCGAGACCGTACTGGGGCGGCGCCTGTACCTGCCAGAGATCCACTCGCAAAACCGCAACCGCCGCCAGGGCGCCGAGCGCACCGCGATCAACGCCCCCATGCAGGGTACCGCGGCGGACATCATCAAGCAGGCGATGATCGACGTCGACGCCTGGCTCGCCGAGGGTGAATTCGACGCGCTGATGGTCATGCAGGTACACGATGAGCTGGTGTTCGAGGTGAAGGAGGCCCAGGTAGAGTCGTTCATCCAACAGGTGCAAAAACGCATGCAGGGCGCGGCGGAATTGAAAGTACCGCTGATCGTCGAGGCTGAAACCGGCAACAACTGGGACGAGGCGCATTAGAAGCGGTGACATGCGCCGCGAAATCGGCCCGCTTGGCGGCGGGCCGTTGCGCGTTTCGGCGGGCTAGGCTAGCTTCGTGCCGATGGGTACGGGCTGGTCCGGCACGCATAGAGCTACCTCGCCCTGGTCGTTATGAAAACCGGTCACCAGGCACTCGGACATGATGGGTCCGATCTGCTTGGGCGGGAAATTAACCACCGCCACCACGTGCTTGCCCACCAGAGTTTCCGGCGTGTAGAGCTCGGTGATCTGCGCGCTCGACTTTCGCTGACCAATCTCCGGGCCGAAATCCACCAGCAGTTGATAGGCGGGTTTGCGCGCCTCGGCAAAGGGCTCGGCCTTGATGATCTCGCCGACGCGAAGCTCTACCTTGCTGAAGTCATCCCATGAAATCGTGTCCATCAGAGCCTCTCTTGTTGGCGGTTTGTCTCGTTTGAGTATGTTTTTGGCTGTCCGTCTTACGTCTGGCCGGCGCGGCGTGCGCTCGTGCGCGCCAGCGCCGCCCAGTCCAGGAGGCCTTCGTCATGGGCCAGGCTTTCCACGTGGGCGTCGCGCAGCGTGCCGGCCAAGGGCAGCGGCACGTTCACAGCTTCTGCCGCCTCCTGCGCCAAGCGCACGTCCTTCAAGCCCAGTTCGAGTTTGAAGCCGGCGGGCTCGAAGCGGCTTTCAGCGATGGCCGCGCCATAGCCCTTGTAGACTGGAGCCGCAAATACCGTCGAGGTGGCCAACTCGATAAAGTCGGCGGCGTCCACACCGTGCCCCTTGGCAAGCGCTGTCGCCTCACCCATCGTGCCGATAGCGCTGGCGATCATGAAATTGATCCCCAACTTGACCGCATTGGCCTGCTCCGGGCGCTCGCCGATGTGCCAGGTGCGTTGGCCTAGCGCATCAAACAGCGGCTGGACCTTCGAAAGCGTAAGCGCGTCGCAGCCCGCGAGAATGTTGAGCTGGCCCGCACGCGCCACATCGACCCGCCCGAGTACGGGCGCGGCCACGTAGTTGATGCCGTGGGCACGGTGCGCGTCGGCAAGCTCGGTGGCGTATTGCACCGACACCGTGGCCATGTTGACGTGAATAGTGCCCGAGCGCATGGCGGCCAGTACCGTTTCGCTCATCACGGTGCGCGTGGCGTTATCATCGGCCAGCATCGAGATTACGATATCCGCTTCATCGACCGCCTCGATCGGCGTATCGAACGCCCTGGCGCCGTGGGCGGCAAGCGCTGCCGTCGCGGAGCGGGATCGATTCCAGATGCGCAGCGAATGGCCCGCGTCGAGCAGGTTGGCCGCCATGGGGTGCCCCATGATACCCAAGCCCAGAAAGGCAACGTTCATACGAACTCCTGTTAGTCAGTATTATGAAAACGATCATTTCCAAAATAGACAAAAATTAATCCACAACGCGCATCGCAACCTCCACCACGGCTTGCAACTCTTCGCGGCTGCGCCCGGTCTTGCCCACCACGCGTATGCCCTGGGTCAGGCATAAAAGCGTGCGCGCCGTGGCATCGGTTGGAAGCTCTTGGCGAAGGGAGCCGTCCGCCTGGCCCTGGCGGAGCAAATCAGCGACCAGCGCCTCGTTGCGTTCGAGCGCGTCGGTAATATGGGCGGCCATGTCTGCGTCGAAGGCGGACAGCGAGATGGCGCTACCCACCACCAGGCACCCTTGCCGGCCTTGTTCGCCCTGGGCCGACTCGGCATAAAACAAAAGCGCCCGGCGTAGCCGTTCGCGCCCGGTGCCGTCCACGCCCAGGGCGTCGCGAAGCTGTCGCGTCCGCCGCTCCCGGTAGTGATCGTAGGCGGCCAAAAAGACGGCGCGTTTGTCCTTGAACGCCTTGTAGAGACTCCCCTGAGAGAGCCCCATCGCTTTGGTCAGATCGGTGATCGAGGTGGCCTGGTAGCCGCGCTCGCTGAAGACCTCGATGGCCCGGTCCAGCACAGGCGCCAGATCGAACTCTCGGGGGCGGCCGCGGCCGCGCGAAACGAGAGGGGCTTGTCGGTTTGAAGTCGTCATGAATACCATATTGGAAGTGATCGTTTTCCAAATTAGCACAGAAGCCACTTAAGATCACGCCGCCGTCCGAAAAGGCGGCGGAAAGCTCAATAACCAATCATCACGCCGGGAAGAACGCCATCAGCAGACAGGCCAGCAAGATCAGCGCGCAGAAGGGAATCACCGCCTTGTAGAGATCGACGATTTCCACCCCGGGCGGGGCGACGCCCTTCAGATAGAACAGCGCATAGCCGAAAGGCGGGGTGAGGAAGAAGGTTTGCAGCACCACGGCCACCATCACCACGAACCAGAGCGGATCGATCCCCATCTGCTGGATGATCGGCAGCATGATGGGAAAGCTCAGCAGCACGATGCCGGTCCAATCCAGAAACATGCCCAGCACGAACACCAGCAAAAACATCATGATCAGCGCCCCGGTCGTGCCGCCGGGCATCGCCAGCAGCAAATCCTGAAGCACCTGCATGCCGCCGCCTCTAGAGAACACGCCGGTAAAGGCGGTGGCGCCCACCAGCACCACCGAGTCGGGAATGGCGTAGCCTATCGTCGGTGAACACCCGGGTGGGCACGGTATTTTTGTTCGGCACGCAATGATGGCAAGCCCCACGGTGATCAGCGCGATAATCGCTGCCAGGCTCAGGCTGTTGAACGCAAAGTGGACAAACCGCGTGCCAAGAAGCGTATCGGCCTGGATGACAGCCAGGTTCAGTAGAATACTGCTAGGCAGCAAGAAGCCGATAAAGATAGGTCAGACGCAGGCCAGGCTCGCCTAGGCCTGAACAGGCGCGATAAATGCCCGTGGCGAAGGCATCTGTGCCAGAAAACTGCACCACGCCGAACTCATTGAAAGTCTCCATCAGCGCAAGCAATACGTCGTCCATCAGCGCCGGGCGGGTCAGCGGTAGCGCCGGGCTGAAAAAGAGCCGCCAGGATCCGCGCCCTGAGGTGCGGCCCACGTCCAGCATGCCCACCGACTACTTTAGAAACGATGCCTGGGCCAACAGGTAGATGTCGGGGTAGAGTACGAAGGTGATGAACGTGGCCGCACCTCCCAATGATCGAATATTGGGGGAAGTAGCAGTCGCCGTAGCGCCAGTTGAGCCAGGCCCGCAGCGCGCTTTGAAAGGGGCCCGTCATCTGGAATAAATTCTTGTAGACGTAGGCAATGACGCAGATCGGCACCACCAACGGCACTAGAAGCACCCTCGAAAACCTACTTGCCGAATACGCCCCAGGCGATGCAACGCACGGGGCGTATGAATGGTCATATTTAGTGTGCGGTCCAGCCGCCATCCACCATCAAGGCGCTACCTGTGACCATGGCCGCCGCCGGAGAGGCCAAAAATACGACAGGCCCCATGATGTCCTCGATTTGCCCCAGCCTTCCCAACGGGATATTGGCAATAACGCTTTCCAGAAACCCGGGCTCTTCAAAGTAGGACCGCGTCAGGGCGGTTTCTATGAAGGTCGGACAAATGGAATTGACGCGAATATGCCGAGGCCCCAGCTCTACCGCCATGGCACGTGTCATGCCTTCTACCGCCGATTTGGATGCGCAGTAGAGACTACGATTGGCTGCCCCCACATGGCCCATTTGTGACGACATGTTGATGATGCTACCACCTTCAGGCATGTTCGCTGCGATAGCTTGTGCCATGAAATAACAGGCTCGCACATTGAGATCCATCACGGCGCTATAGTCATCGGGGGTGACATCATCTATGGGTTTGGGGCGGTTCGTGCCTGCGTTATTCACCAAGATATCAAAGGTCTGGTCCGCCAGGTGCTGCTTAACCGCCGCCTGATCGTCGACATCAAGCGCCAGCCCTTGCACATCGAGACCCGCTTGCTGAAGCTCTGTTACGGCCTCGTTTAGTGTCTCTTGACCCCGCGCTAATAGCGTGACGCTGGCGCCTGCCTGGGCCAACGCGCAGGCAGCGGCAAGACCGATTCCCTTACTGGCACCCGTTACCAGTGCTCGCTTGCCGTCGAGGCGCTGGTTGGGGGTCTGAGGTAGCTTCATGAGTCCACCGCTGAGGCATAAGGTACGTCTTTATGGCCATAGCGGCGTACACGCTCATTGGCCTGCTCGCCGTGGCCTGCAAATCCTTCCAGTGCACAGAGTCTCGAGCAATAGCTTCCTATTTTCGCTGAGGCTTCGTCGGTCAGAATACGTTGATACGTACAGGTTTTAAGGAACTTGCCTACCCAAAGGCCTCCCGTATAGCGAGCGGCCTTTTTGGTTGGCAGTGTATGATTGGTTCCAATGACCTTATCGCCAAAGGCGACATTGGTACGAGGGCCCAAAAAGAGCGCGCCGTAGTTAGTCATTTTTTCAAGGTAGTATTCCGGGTCTTCGGTCATCACTTGCACATGCTCGTAGGCCATGTCATTAGCGACCTGTAGCATTTCGTCGTGACTATCGCAAACGATGATCTCGCCGTACGTTTCCCAGGCCTTGCGCGCCACTTCTGCGGTGGGTAGCTTTTGAAGTAACGCCTCGATGGCCTCTTGAGTATCCTTGGCCAGCTTTTCCGAGTTGGTGAGTAGCGCGGCGGGTGAGGTGGGGCCATGCTCGGCCTGACCCAACAGGTCGGTAGCACACAGTAAACCATCAACGCTTTCATCGGCGATGACCAGCGTCTCGGTTGGCCCTGCAAATAGATCAATACCTACGCGACCAAAGAGCTGGCGTTTGGCTTCAGCCACGAAGGCGTTGCCGGGGCCGACCAGCATATCGACAGGGGCTATCGTGTCCGTGCCTATCGCCATCGTACCCACGGCTTGCACCCCTCCCAGTACCAGTATCTCGTCGGCACCGGCCAAATGCATGGCCGCTACGATAGCTGGATGGGGCTTGCCCTTGTAGGGCGGCGCTGCGGCAATCACTCGCTTGACGCCCGCTACCTTGGCCGTCAATACGCTCATATGCGCCGATGCCACCATGGGGTAAGCACCGCCGGGAATATAGCAGCCGACCGAGTTGATCGGTAGATGCTTATGACCCAATACCACACCGGGCTGGGTCTCGATTTCCACTGGCTGCATCGAGGCGAGCTGAGCTTCGGCAAAGCGGCGAATCTGGGCTTGCGCGTAGCGAATGTCGTCAAGATCGCGCTTGGACACTTCGTTCATCGCCTGGGAAATTTCATCTTCGCTCAGACGAAAAGAGGCAGGCGACCAGTTATCGAACTTTTCTGATAATTCACGTACGGCCTTGTCACCGTTGGCTTCGATATCTGCAAGGGTCTTTTCAACGGTTTCACGCACCTGGCGGTCAGCCTCGGCGCGGGTCTCGACCGAGGCACCTGTCTTGAGATGACGAATCATTTAAAACTCCTTGTTAATCTTGTTGGTGTCTTATCGCGTAATCTTTATGTTCGGGTTTATACGGTTATCGAGTTTAAAATAAGGCTAGGCTTTTTTGCATACGAATGCAAAGCGTTTTGTCGGTGCTATAGTAAGTGGCTCGTGAGTGCGGCTAAACACGAGATATTGGCAATACAATTAACAAGAAGGAGTACGGGATGGCTATTCGAATTGCAGTGGTGGGTGCGGGTCTCATCGGGCGTGCCTGGGCGATTGTCTTTGCAAGGGCAGGGCTTGAGGTACGGCTGTATGACGTCGATACGCAGCAGCTGACGCAGGTTGTCAGCCGAATAGATGAGTCGCTTCAAGACTTGAAAAGTGCGGGTCTGGTGGAGGATCCGGCGGCGGTTTTATCACATATTGTAGTGGAATCGGATCTTGAAAAGGCCCTTGCTGGAGTCGCTTACGTACAGGAGTGCGGGCCGGAAAACGTTACCGCTAAACAAGCGTTGTACACGCAGCTCGAAACTGCCTGTGACGCGACGACCATTCTTGCAAGCTCGACCTCGGGGATCGTGGCCTCGCAGTTCAGTGAGCACTTGCGCCATCCCGAGCGTTGTCTTGTCGCTCATCCGGTGAATCCGCCCTACCTCATACCGCTTGTGGAGGTAGCCCCTTCATCACAGACCAGCTCGGAGGTGGTAGAGCGTACCCTGGCATTGATGCACCAGGTTCAGCAGGAGCCGATTCTGGTCAAAAAGGAGGTGCAGGGGTTTATCCTGAATCGTTTACAGGGCGCACTGCTCAATGAAGCACTGCGACTCTTTCGTGATGGCTATGTATCGGCGGAGGATCTTGATAAAACGGTCAAGCATGGTCTGGGGTTACGCTGGTCATTTATGGGGCCCTTTGAAACAATCGATCTTAACGCGCCTAGCGGAGTCGTTGATTACGCGGGGCGCTATGGCCCTTTGTACCGCGATGTTGATAATCAGCGCAGCCCAGCCAACCCTTGGGCGTCCGAAACGCTCCAGCAGTTGGCTGACGAGCGTCGCGAGGCATTGCCCGTCAGCCAGTTGGGCGAGCGACAGGCCTGGCGCGACCGGCGCTTGATGGCGTTAATGGCGCACAAGCAACAGGCGACGGATTAACCAGAGCTAACAAGCAGTGACCGACGCAGCCGGCTAGCGTCAAAAGCAGACACTCTTTTTATCGATTAAACGAGGTAGCAATGAAAAAGCGGCCGGTGACATCCCAACAGGTGGCTGCGCTAGCGGGGGTGTCGCAGTCGGCGGTGAGCCGCTGCTTTTCAGTAAACGCCAGCATCGCACCGAAAACCCGCGAGAAGGTGCTGGCGGCTGCAAAACAGCTTGGGTATCGACCCAATAGTATCGCCCGTTCGCTCATTACCCGCTCTTCGCGCACGATCGCGGTCGTCATGTCGCAGCTCGACAACCCCTTCTACGCTCAAATGTTGGACTACGCCGCTCGAAGGTTCCAGCAGCATGGCTATCATTTGCTGCTCTTCATGAGTAGTGACGAAGAGCAGTCGGCAAGCGTGATGGCGGATATTCTACAAAGCCAGGCGGACGGCATTCTGATGCTCGCAGCCAGCCTCTCATCCTCGTTTGCCCAAGAGTGCATCGAGCGCGGTATCCCGGTCGTACTGATCAATCGTACCGTCGCGTTTGAAGGTGTAAGCCAGGTCGCCAGCGATAACTATCGGGGCGGCTACTGGGTGGGAGAGTTCTTAGTCCAGCGAGGCTACGAGCGAATTGCCTTCATGGCCGGTTTACCGGAATCTTCCACCAGCAGTGAACGCCGTAACGGGTTTTTAGCGGCGTTGGCGGATTATGGCGGCCGCTGTTGGGCTGAAGCACAGGGTGATTATCAGTTTGCAACGGCTCAAGCGGCTACGCGTACGTTGTTTGCCCATGCCCCCTATCCGGATGCGGTGTTCGCTGCCAATGATCATATGGCCGTGGCCGTCATTGATACGCTTAGGGCGGAGCTTGGACTGCGTGTTCCAGAGGATGTCGGGGTTGTGGGGTTCGATAATATGCCCATTGCGAGTTGGCCTGGCTATCAGCTCACCACGGTTCAGCAGCCGCTTGAGGAAATGGTGGTTGAAGCCACTCGGTTGTTGCTAGGACAGATCAATAGCGGACTGGTCGCCGGGCAAAGCACGGTGCTGCCGGTAATGCCCGTCGTTCGAGTCAGTACTCGATGAGTCAACGGCTGGCTTCGCCCGCCATGCTCAATGTTCAAATTGCTTATTGATTGCTCAAACTCCGGTTATACCGTTGATATGCCACGCCTTCCAGACATGTTTAGAGCATGTCTGGAAGGCGTGGGTATCGCTTCTAAGCAAGATTCGTCTGTGTTTGATCAATACCCCACCATCAACCCCGGCAGGCCCGTCACCAGCACCGGGAAGAACGCCATCAGCACACAGGCGATTAAAATCAGCACGCAGAAGGGAATTACCGCCTTGTAGAGATCGACGATCTCCACCCCGGGCGGGGCGACGCCTTTAAGGTAAAACAGCGCGTAGCCGAAAGGCGGGGTGAGGAAGGACGTTTGCAGCACTACCGCCACCATCACCACGAACCAGAGCGGATCGATCCCCATCTGCTGGATGATCGGCAGCATGATGGGAAAGCTCAACAGCACGATGCCGGTCCAGTCCAGAAACATGCCCAGCACGAACACCAGCAAAAACATCATGATCAGCGCCCCGGTCGTGCCGCCGGGCATCGCCAGCAGCAAGTCCTGTATCACCTGCATGCCGCCGCCCCGGGAGAACACGCCGGTAAAGGCGGTGGCGCCCACCAGCACCAGCATCACCATGGTGGTGGTCTTGCCCGCGTCGATCAGCGTGCGATAGCAGGTCGAGAGCTTGCGATCACCAAAGATCAAAAACAGCAGAAAGGCGATGAAGACACCAATCGCCGAGGCCTCGGTGGCCGTTGCAATACCGGTAAACAGCGCCCCGAGCACGCCCAGAATCAGCGCCATGGGCGGCACCACGTACTTGCCGAGCATCTTCAGAAGCTCCGGTGTGCTTACCCCGGCGCGCTCCTCCTTGGGCACCGGTGGGCCATAAGACGGCTTGAAGTGGCAGATGAGCAGAACATAGAGTGCGTACATGAACCCCAGCATTACACCGGGCACCATCGCACCGGCGAACAGCGCCCCGACCGAGACCGGTGAGTAGCTCGCCATCAATATCAGCATGATGCTCGGCGGTATCAAAATCCCTAGGCACCCACTGGCCATGATGACCCCGGCGCTGAGCTCCTTGTTGTAGCCGTATTTCAGCATCGGCACCAGGGCGATCATGCCCATGACCGCAATCGAGGCGCCGACGATGCCGGTGGTCGCCGCCAGCAGAACGGAAACGATGACCACGGTGAGCGCGAGCCCGCCGCGCAGGTTGGCAAGAAGCAGCCGCATGGCGTCGAACATGCGCTCGGTGACACCGGAGTCGTTGAGAAACCGCGCCATGAGTACGAACAGCGGAATGGCCACCAGCACGTAGTTATCCATGGCGTTGCCGAAGATATTGTTGATCAATGTACCCAGCACGCGCTCCCCGGGGCCCAGAAACGCGCCGATCACCGCCACCCCGCCGAGCACGAACGCCAGCGGGTGGCCCATGAAGAGCCCGACCAGGAGCCCACCGAACATCACCAGCGCCAGTAGCTCAGGACTCAGGTTCATACGGTCTCTCCTCACGCAGGGCAATGATGGCGCGCAGCACGATGGCGATGGCCTGCAATAAAAGCAGCGCGGCGGCCACCACGATCACCCCCTTGATGGGGTAGACCGGGATCGCCACCATGCCGTAGGTGGTTTCGCCCCGACTGAAGGAGCGATCGAAAAAGAGCCAGCCGTATTTCAGAAGCATCCAGATAAACGGCACGAAGAAGATCGCATAGCCCAGCAGGGCCAGCACCGCCTGGCGTTTCAGCGAGAGCAGACGTTTGAGAACGTCTACCTCCACGTGGGCGTGGTACTTCAAGCCGTAAGCGGCCATCAGCATGAAGTGGGCGCCGAACAGCATCTTGGTGACGTCGAACGCCCAGTCGCTGGGCCGTCCCAGGAAAAAGCGCGAGGCGATATCGAACAGCACGATCAGGGTGATGACGGCAATCAAGGGGGCGATGAGACGCCCGAACAGCTCGTTCACGGCATCGATCGCCTTGGCAATGGCGTGCATGAAAAACCCTCCGCAGTCAGCTGAGCCGCCCCGGTGTTACCGGCGCGGCAAACACGCCTTACAGGCAGGCTTCGATCTCTGAAAGCGACGGCAGGCTTTCCATGGTTCGGCTCATGTTGAAGGGGGCGGAGACATCGCGCCAGGTGGCGTAGTCCTCCAGGTAGCTCACCATGGAGTGGTAGACCTTGGCGTGATCGGGGTTCTCGCAGGCGCCCTGAACGATCACTTCGTTGGTGACCTCCTGAATACGCGCCAGATCCTCGTCGGAGAACTGGTTGATGGTCACCCCGGCATCGATGAACTGCCGGGTGGCCTCGTTGGATTCACGCTCCGACCAGGCGAGCGACCAGGCCATGGTGGCGTCGGCGGCAATGCGCAGCGTCTCCTGGGTGGCCTCATCCAGCGCGTTCCAGGCGTCCATGTTGATCATTACGCCAAACACACTGGCGGACTGGTGCCAACCGGGCGTGGCCCAGTTATCCGCCACCTCGGCGAAGCCGGCCTTGTAATCCACGCCGGGAGTGGAGAACTCACCGGCGTCGATCACCCCGCGCTCGATGGCCTGGTACACCTCGCCGCCGGCAAGCGTCACCTGCGAGCCGCCGAGGCGTTCGAGTACACGTCCCTGGTCACGCCCGGAAAGGCGCAGGCGCTTGCCTTCCAGATCGGCAATACTGGCGATCGGCGTGCGGCCCATGAACCCGGATTCATTGTTGGTGATCCCATAGGGCAGGTACATCATGTTGAACTGGCCGTAGATCTCCTCGTAGATCTCGCGCCCACCCCACTGCTGAATCCAGTTCAGGTAGTCCACCCCGTTGAACAGGCTCGTGGTGGTGGCCAGCGGCGAAAACGCCGGATTGAGCCCCGCCCAGTAGCCGGGCCAGTCGCCGGCGGCTTCGATGCTGCCGGTTTCGGTGGCATCGAACACCTCGGTGCCCGGCATCAAGGTACCGCCGGCGCGAAAGTTGATCTGCAACTCGTCACCGGCCAGTTTATTGACAAGCTCGACCCAGTGGCGGTCGATCTGGATAAGATCCAGGTTATCCGGCCAGGTGGAGGTCATGGTCCACTGCTCCTGGGCCTGGGTAGCGGTGGAGGCCAACAGCACGCCCGCGGCGAGTGTGCCAAGGGCAAAGCGTGAGGTTAGTTTCATGGTGGATTCCCTGTAGCGTGATGGTGATTGTTGGTCTTGTACCGATCAGGAAAACAGCGCAGGTTGACGTAAACGTCACTTTGGGTGCGCTACAGCGATAAGCTAGCATACTCATCCGGCGTGCGCGCCCTAGCCGTTGGTGGTAGATGGCCCAAGCCGACCTCACCGGCCAAGCGGTGTATAAACAGCGCCTTGACGCTAAAATGGAGCGCGCGCCATGAGAAGGTTGATACCCTCTGGCGCTTCTCGCCCTGGCTGCAACGCTTTACCCACCACTCAGGAGCCGCCATGTTCGAGCGCTCAGCTTCGCCGCCTGCCCCGAAAAGAACGAGCGCCGTTGACGCGCTGGCCGCCCATGCCTGGCGACTGAAACGCCGCCGCTGGCGCCAGCTGGTATGGCTTTACGGCGACTCCCGGGCGTGCCACGAGGCCGCGCGAGCCCTTTGGCAGGTGCAGGCGTGGCGCGCGCCGCTCTGGGTTGGAAGTTCAGAAGAAGCACCGGTCGAGGCGCTTTCGCCCAGAAAAGTGCGCAGCCGCCTCGGTGGCGAACACCAGCTGGTGGTGCTTGACGCAAGCGGAAGCCTGGGCCTCGATCCGGACGCCTTGGGGGTGCTGGCGGGCACGCTGACCGCCGGCGGACTGTGCGTGTTGATTACTCCCGCCGACTGGGGCCGCGCTCCGGACCCGGACTACGCCCGCTTTGCCGATCACCCCTGGCAGTGGCAGGCGTTGAGTGCTTACTATCTGCAACGATTGGCGGGCATTCTGTCGGCTTCCCCCGGTGTTGTGCGCTGGCCGGTCGCGGGTCGGCCCTGGCTGCCCGCGCTGGACCTGACCCAGGCCCCTGCAGCCTCCCCCCGGGACACTGCCTGTCAGACCGAGGATCAGGCACGCGTGGTCGCTTTGATCGCGCGCCTGAAACGCCGACGCCCGCTGGTGATTACCGCCGACCGCGGCCGGGGCAAGAGTGCGGCACTGGGTGTCGCCTGCGCACGGCTTCTGCAAGACGGAGCAGGGCAGATCGTCATTACCGCGCCGTCGCTTGACGCCATCGCCAGCCTGGTCGAGCGCTTGAGCGCACTTTGCCCGACGGGGAGCTGGCGAAGTCCTGCCCACTTTGAGCTCCCTGACGGCCAGACGGTGATCTATCTGACGCCCCAGGCGTTAAGTGATCAGGTAAACGCGGGGCAGCTTGGGGGCGATGGGCGCTATCTGCTGGTGGATGAGGCGGCGGCGATTCCTGCGGCGCTGCTGGCCCAGTGGCTGGCGGCGTTTCCGCGTATCGCGTTTGCCACCACGGTGCACGGCTACGAGGGCTCCGGGCGCGGCTTTGCACTGCGCTTTCGCGCGGTACTCGACCGCCAGACCCCGCTCTGGCGCGAGACACACCTGCAAACGCCCGTTCGCTGGGCCGCACAGGATCCTCTGGAGCGTGTGCTGCAAGAGCTGCTGCTGCTGAAGGCGGCGCTGCCCGAGGCCCGATGCGACGCTTCAATCGCACCACAAGCGCTTACCCAGCAAACCCTTGCCCGTTGCCCGGCGCTGCTGGAAAAACTCTTCGGGCTTCTGGTGCAGTCCCACTACCGCACCACGCCAGGCGATTTACGCCAACTGCTGGACGGCCCCGGCACCGGGTTTCGCGTGATGGATGACCAGGCGCCCCAGGCCGTGCTGGTGACCCGAGAAGAGGGCGGTTTCGAGCCTGCCCTTGCCGATCAGGTTGCCCGCGGCGAGCGCCGCCCGCGGGGGCACCTGCTGGCCCAGTCGCTGGCGGCCCACAGCGGCAGTCGCGCCGCACTCACCGCCCGCTGGCGCCGGGTGTCACGCATCGCCACCCATCCGGCGCGCCGCCGGGAAGGGCTTGGACGCGCGCTGATCGAGGCGGATGTCGCCGCCGCCCGGGAAAGCGGCGTGGCGCTTTATGGGGCCACCTTCGGTGCCGAGGCGTCGCTTCTGGACTTCTGGCAGGCGCTGGGCTTTGTACCGGTGCGATTGGGCGTCACCCGCGAAGCCTCTACCGGCGAGTACGCTGTGATGGTGGCCCGCGCGCTGAACGCTGAAGGCGACACCGTGCTCAACGAGCTTGAAGCCTCTTTTGACGCGGGGCTTTCGAGTCTTCTCGCGTTTGAACTGTCAGCGCTTGCCGCCGACGTGGTGACGCGGCTGCTGGCTGCGCGGGCGCCGGTGCTGCTCAACGAGGGCCAATACCGGGACGCGCAGGATGTCGCCTACGCCCACCGTGACCCGGCCCTGGCCCGGCCCGCGCTTGCCGCGCTGGCGCGGCTGGCAAGTGCCAGATCGCAAGTGCTGGACACACTGGCCATCCAGGGGCTTGAAACCCTGGCGGCCTGGGCGTTTCAAAACCAGGCCCCAGCCAGCGCGCCACGCAAGGCAAGCCAGGCGCTTCGTCGGGCGGCCCGGCTCGTGCTCGAGAGCCCTCTTTTCCCCGACGGCCGGGAGCGGTAGAGTAGGGCGGTTATGAATCACAAAGAGCTCTCATGAACGCACACCTAGACGCGCTGGAACCTTCGCTTGTATGGCGCCACTTCCGTACGCTGTGTAATACGCCCAGGCCCTCCGGCCATGAGGCCGCGCTGGTCGAAAAGCTCGAAGCCTGGGCGGCTGGCCTGGGTCTTGCCTGTGATCGCGACAGTTTCGGCAACCTGCGTATCAAGAGGCCGGCAAGCCCCGGGTTCGAAAGTGCGCCCGGCGTGATCCTTCAGGGCCACCTGGACATGGTCGCCCAGGCCAACGCCGACACGCCCCATGATTTCGAGAAGGACCCGATTCGCACCTACGTCAAGCAAGGCTGGCTGCACGCCGACGGAACCACGCTTGGCGCGGACAACGGCCTTGGCGTGGCGGCGATTCTGGCCCTGCTCGAGGACGGCACGCTCACCCACGGCCCGCTGGAGGCGCTGTTCACGCTCGAGGAAGAGACCTCCATGGGCGGGGCGCTGAATCTGGACGAAAACTGGCTGGAAGGCTCGTTGCTTTTGAACCTGGACAGCGAAGAGCGCGGCGAAGCGTACATCGGCTGCGCTGGCGGCGCGGATGTGCTGGTGGACGCCAAGCTGCCCGGCAGCGAACTGCGCGAAGAGGAAGCGGTGATCGAGCTTTCGCTGACCGGGCTCAAGGGCGGTCACTCGGGCATCGATATTCACAAGCCCCTGGGCAATGCCAACCGTCTGCTGGTGCGCGCATTGCGGGCGCTGGATATCCTCGATGCTCGTCTGATCGACTATCGCGGCGGCACGCTGCGAAACGCCATCCCCCGGGAAGCCTTCGCCACCCTGGCGCTGCCCGCCGATGAAGTGGACACGGCACTTGGCAAGGTGAGCAAGCTCGAAGCGACCTTGAAGGCGGAACTGGGCAGCGGTGACCCCGGGCTTTCGCTCAAGGCCAGCCGCGTCGAAGGCGATAATGTCAGAGAGCCCTTGACCCGGGACGCCAGCACCATGCTGGTGGCCGCGCTCTACGCCGCCCCTTGCGGGGTGGAGCGCATGAGCGCGGATGTCGAGGGCGTGGTGGAAACCTCCAACAACCTGGGGGTGCTGAGCCTTGATGACGGTCGGCTGCATCTGTGTGCGCTGGTGCGCTCACTGCACGACAGCGCCGCCGAGGCGCTGGCTGATCGCTTCAGTGCGCTGTTCGGGTTGATGGGGGCGCGGGTCAAGGTGGAAAACGGCTACCCTGGCTGGGCGCCGAACCCGCAAAGCGCGCTGCTGGCGACCTTCAAGGAGCGCCACCAGGCGCTTCTGGGTGTGGTGCCCGCGGTCAAGGTCATCCACGCCGGCCTCGAGTGCGGCATTCTGGGCAGCAAGTACCCGCATCTGGACATGATCTCGTTTGGCCCGCTGATTCGCGGCGCCCACTCGCCGGATGAGCGGGTGGAGCTTGAATCGGTCGAGGAGTTCTGGCGGATGCTGCGCGCCCTGGTCGAGGCGCTGGCCGAAAAGGGCTAGCAAGACCGCGCGGCACACCAAGAACGGCGCCTTCGGGCGCCGTTCTTGGTGATGCGAAATACGCGGGAAGGCGCTATCGCTTTGATTACTTGCTGAGGTAGGCGTTAAGCATCCAGACAGTCTTTTCCTGCTCGCGGATGTAGTCCCCCGCCTGTGCGGCGGTGCCTTCATCATCGGCGTCAGACGCCAGCGCCAGCACTTCACGCTGAAGCGCAATCAGTGTCTGGTAGCCGTCGAGCACGCCCTTGACGCAGGCCTGGCCGTCATGAACGTCCTTGTCTTCCTGCAGACGCGAAAGCTTGACGTAGTCGCTGTAGGCATGAACCGGCTTGTGGCCCAGGGTCAGAATCCGCTCGGCAACTTCGTCCACCTTGGTCAGAAGGTCGGTATAGAACTCTTCAAACTTCTCGTGAAGCTGGAAAAAATCGCTGCCCTTGACGTTCCAGTGGTACCCGCGAACGTTCATGTAAAAGATCTGGTAGTTGGCCAGCAGGTGGTTCAGCTTTTCCGCCAGCTGGCTGGCGCTGTCTTCGTGCAAGCCGATGCTGTTGAACTCGGACATAATGACTTCTCCATGTAGAACCGCCAAGGCGGCCATCAAATTCGTCTGATGAAGGTTACCGGGGCTGGCTGGCGCAATAAAGCGGGTTTTGTGTATCGCCTTTATAGCGTAACGGTATCGGCCCTGCCGGCTATCAACCTAGATGCAGGCAGCCTGGCTATTTTTCAACCGGGGGCCGGCTTTGCCAGAGTCGAGTGATGCTCTCGCAGCGCGCGCTCAAGAGTTCGGCGGTGCGTGGCAGTGCCTCGTCGAGCGTCATGGGGCCGTCGGCCAGGGCGAAAGCGGCGCTCACGCCTTCCGTGAGGCACGCCTGCCACCCCTCCCCCAGACTGCCTGCCAGCACCACCACAGGCTTGCCGCGTTTTCTGGCGGCGCGCGCCACGCCGATCGGCGTCTTGCCCGAAAGGCTCTGGCCGTCCAGGCGCCCCTCGCCGGTAATGATCAGGTCGGCCTTATCGATCAAGGCCGCCAGGTTGGTCTGCGCCATGATGATGTCGATACCCGGCTTCAATGTGGCGTTCAAGAAACTGGCCGCTGCAAAGCCCATTCCCCCTGCGGCACCGGCGCCGGCCAGGGAGCGCTGGTCAGCACCCAAGGCCGCTGCGCTGATATCGGCAAAGCGTTCGAGGGCTTGATCGAGAATCGCGACATCCTCCGGGGTGGCGCCTTTTTGCGGGCCGAACACGGCGCTGGCGCCGTGGCGGCCCAGAAGCGGGTTGTCCACATCCACCGCGGCCTCGACATGAAGCGTGCCAAGGCGAGGATCCAGCCCGGACAGATCCAGCGTCTCAAGCGATGAAAGCGCCGCGCCACCCGGGGGCAGCTCCTGGCCATGCTGGTCCTTCAAGCTTGCCCCCAGCGCCTGCAGCATGCCGGCGCCGGCGTCATTGGTGGCGCTGCCGCCCAGCAGCAGCAGGGCCTTTTGGGCGCCGGCATCCAGGGCTGCCCGAAACAGCTCGCCCACCCCGTACGTGGTCGTATGAAGGGCGCTGCGCTCATTCGTGCTTAAATGCTGCAAACCGCTGGCCTGGGCCAGCTCGATAAAGGCGGTACGCTCCTTGGCAAGCCATCCCCAGCTTGCCTGGCGGGGCCGGCCCAGGGCGTCGGTCACATCGACCTGGCAGCGCTTTGCGTGGGTGGCAGCAATCAATGCATCCAGGCTTCCCTCACCGCCGTCGGCCAGCGGGCAGGAAAAGACGGTGGCGGTGGGGCACGCCCGGGTAACGCCTTTTGCCATGGCGTGGGCGGCCTGTTCGGCGCCGAGCGCGTCCTTGAAGCTATCAGGGCAAAGCACAACCTTCATTACGCAACCTCCATAAAACCTTATGGTTGATTTATTGTCTTGGGTAGGGGTTCATGAGTGACGAGCTTAACGTGGCGGTCTGGCGCGTACCAGCGCCTTTCACTTGACGGTCTTTTACTCAACACTTGATGACAAGAAAGCCGGTTTGGGGTTCTGTCTGATGGCTTGAGCGCAAAGCGCGCGTTCAGGCAGTACTCGATGGCGAGGGAGTCTTTATGAAAACACTACCGATCAGTATTGCCTGCTTGCTGGCGCTGACGGGCTGTCAGACGCTGCCGGACCAGCTGCCGCGTGCCGAACCCGCCCCTTCGGCTTCGTGTCATTTTTCCATCGGGGATACGCCACCAAGCGATGTTCTGACTCAAAGCGTCGCGCTGCTGGAAAACTGGGGCTTCGAACTGGACAGCACCGACACCGAACTTGGTCTGGTGAGTGCGAGTAAAGAGCGCGATCTGGTAGGGTATTACGACCCTTACGATAATGGTTATCGCTATGGGTCGGGCATGCGCATCTTCGGTGGTTTCGGCATCGGGCGCGGCTCCTCGGTCGGCGTGGGTCTTGGCGGAGGAATCGGCCGTCAGCCGGTGGAAAGCGAGCGGGTGAGTGTGCTGGTGCACAACGCCCACATGCGCATCTCGCGAGACATTCGCCGTTTCGACCACCTGCGCGATATGCGCGAATCTCGCACCGCCAGCGCTGACGATTTCTGCCAGCGCTTTCAATCGGCGCTACCCACTCTTGCACGCCCGGGGAGGCGTTTATGACACAATTACGCCGGGCCTTCATCGTCGCGCTCGCCCTGGGGGCGGTTGCGCTTGCCGGGTGCGCCACTACCCAACCCGTGCAGCCTCGCGAGCTTCGTTTCAACGCCGCCGCCGAGCGCACCTTTCGTGAAGCGGTGGATCTGATGGTGGCCCAGGGCTATGTCATTCGCCACGCCGATCTTGCCCTTGGACGGGCAGAGGGTACCCTTGCTCGCTGGCCGGAGTATCGTTTGATGCTTCAGGTGAACCCCCAAAACGGGGCCAGCCAGGTCAGTGTTTCTGCCCTTCGAGGATCGACACCCCTGGCGCCCTATTTACTTGACCCTTGGCTTGTGGAACTGCAGCAGCGCCTGGGAGAGGCCCCCTGATGGACAATGCGGCAAACGCACGCTCACCGATTCAGCGTACAGGCATCTGGTTAGCGACGCTTTCATTCGGTGCTCTGATCAGTACGAGCGCTCATGGCCACCCTCATGGATGGATCGATCTGAGTGTTCAGGTAATGACCGACGAGGAGCACCGCGCAGTCGGGCTTCGCCAAACCTGGCGGATGGATCCGTTTTACAGTCTGATCGTGTTCGACGAGCTTTCTCGGGTCGAAGACGCCACCTTCGAACAAGGGCTGGATCAGCTGGGCGATGAGATTCGTGACAACCTGTCCACCCAGCACTATTTCACCGAGCTCTGGGTGGATGGTGAGCGCCAGGCACTCGATGAAGTGAGCGAATACACCACCTTCGAGCGCGATGGCCGCCTGGTGTACATGTTCATGCTGCCCCTGGCCGAGCCGGTCGCCCTTGACGGCGCCACCCTCGAGTACCAGATTTTCGACCCGACCTACTACATCGAGGTGGTCCACGAAGAGCAAAACGGCGCGCCTGCGGAAAACGCCCTGCAGCTTGCCGGCGGACCTTCCTGCGCGCTGAGCATCACCCCGGCAGACCCGGATCCGGAGCTGGTACTTCAGGCAGCGCTTCTGGACAAGGGTGAAGAGGGCGATCCGGATCTCGGGCGCTTTTTCGCTGAGACCGGCCATGTTCGATGCAACGGGGCTTGATGATGCACAGCACGCTCGCTAAGAAAACCGACGCACCGCCTGGCCGCCGCCGGCTTCTGGGTGCGGTGGTCGTTTTCGCGTTCCTGGCGCTCGCCGGGTATATCGCTTATAGCTATTTTCAGGGCGCAAGCCTGCAGATTCTTGCCTGGCAGCGCGATCTTCATCGCTCGCTCACCCTTGCGATCACCGAACTTTCCCGCACCCCTTCGGCCAGTGCCTGGCAGGCGCTTCTGGGCGTCAGTTTCGGTTATGGGGTCTTCCATGCGGCGGGCCCGGGTCACGGCAAGGCGGTGCTGGCTACCTATCTGGCCTCTCATGGTGGCGCTACGCGGCGTGCGCTGGGACTCTCCTTTGCCGCTTCGCTGCTGCAGGGGGTGACTGCCATCGTGCTGGTGGGCGTGCTGGTGTATGGGCTGGGTTTTGTCACCCGTCAGGCCATGGGCAGCGTTGTCTGGGTCGAACAGGCAAGCTTTTTGCTGGTGGCGCTGTTAGGCGTCTGGCTCTGCTTGCGGGCGGCCCGTCAGCTTCGCCACGCCTATCGTACGTCAACGCCTGCGACGTTTACGCCTGTCGCCTCGGGTCATTTGCTGAGTGCGACGGCGCCCCCGGTGCTCCAGCACCCGCATCATCACGTTCACGACCACCACTGTTGTGGCGGTGCGCACCACATCGAGCCCGATCAGGCGCTTGACTGGCGCACCGCACTGATGACCGTCGTGGCGATCGGTATGCGTCCTTGCTCGGGGGCGGTGCTGCTTCTGGGGGCGGCGGGGCTTTTAGGGCAGTTTCATGTCGGCGTGATGGCGGTGGTTGCCATGTCTATCGGCACCGGCATGACGGTTTCTGCGCTGGCGCTGGCCAGTGTCTTTGCCCGGGGCTGGGCCACACGACGGTTGCAAAGGCAGGCAAACCAGCGCTGGATGGCGAAAGTGGCCGGATGGGCTGCGCTGGCGGGCGGCGTTGTGATCGTTTTTCTGGGCATCTCGCTGTCGGTGGCGGGGTTCAATCAGCCGGCAAGTTCACCTCTGTTCGGCGAACCGACCTCCCGCCAGGGCGCGACACCGCTTGGCCCCCCTTGACAGCGCCTAGAGCGCAAGCTTGGCCATATGAGCAAGAATCAGCTCGCGGCGCCGGCTTTGCTGCTCGGGGGTGTAAGCCATCGCCTCGCCCTTGCCCCATACCGGGGCCGGCCAGCTTTCATCGCTTTCAAAGCGAACTACCAGGTGAACGTGAAGCTGGCTGACCACATTGCCAAGCGTTGCAATATTGAGCTTGTCGCCTTGAAACGCTACGTTCATGGCCTTGCCCAGTGCCGTGGCTTCCCGCCACAGCTGGGCTTGCTCCTCCAGCGAGAGTTCGAAGACTTCAGTGATCGCCTCTTTTCGCGGTACCAGGATCACCCAGGGGTAGCGGGCGTCGTTCATCAAAAGCGCGCGGCATAGCGGTAGATCGCCAAGCGACAGGGTATCGGCGGCCAAACGGGGGTCTAGGGTGAAAGCGGTCACAAAAGCGCTCCTGGCTCAAACGTTGACAGTCATCATAGCAGTTGTTATCCAGGCCGGGCGCAGTGTTAAATGGGCATGATCGTCCAAACGCTGTTACGCTGAGACGACGCCTGCGTTATAACCTCAAGCGAAGGCTTTCCCGACCTATAATTGTCAAGGAGAACATGATGAAAAAACTACTCGCGGCAAGCTTCATTCTACTGATTAGCGCCTCCACATTGGCAGGCTGCAACACCGTTTCCGGCGCAGGCCAGGACGTACAAGCCGGCGGTCGTGCCGTGCAGGACGCCGCCGAATAACCTCGGCGAGTGCTCCAAAAGCAGGCGAGATGTTCTCTCGCCTGCTTTTTGTTCAAGGTCGCGGGTTGAAAGCCCTTGGGCGACGGCCCTGTTCCCCCTGCATTCACAAGGATACGTGGCATGCAAAACGCCAAGCAATTTCTCAAGACCTGCCCGGTGGCCGCCAGCGCCCTGGTCATGGCCCTTCTTTTAAGTGCCTGCGCTACCCAGACGGGTACGCTGGAGGCACCGAGTTCGCCGGATGTCAGCGCGCCGCCCCCGCCTAGGGTAAGTGAAAGCGCGCCGTCAGGCGGCTGCGCTATTGCCTCGCTTGGCCAGGCCGTGGGCGAGCAGCTTACCGAAGCGCGCACCCGCGAGCTTCAAGCCGAAAGCGGCGCCCGCGATGTGCGAGTACTCACCCCGGACAGCATGGCCACCATGGAATACCGGGAAGATCGGCTCAATATCGAACTCGACGAACGCGGGCGGATAAGCGCGTTTCGCTGCGGCTAAGCTGCTTTTCAGCGTGTGGGTTTAGCGCAGGATGAGCACTACGCAGGCGGCGGTCAAAAGCCCCATGGTGATATTGAAGGCCCGCCAGGCGCCATCGGTCTTGATGAAGCGGCCGATGGCGACTCCGAATATCGCCCATATCAATAGGCACGGCAGCGCCACCAGCTCGGCAAAGCCTACCAGAATGACCGCGTTGATCAGCGCCGGGCCCTTGTCGGGTAGAAAGCCGGCAATCAGCGCAAGCCCGAGCACCCAGGCCTTGGGGTTGGCGAGCTGAAAAAGCGCCGCCTGCCAGAACGTCAGCGGCGCCCCTCGGGCCTTGGTGTCGTTCAGGTTCGGTGGAGGGGCCGTGGCTATCTTGTACGCCAGGTACAGTAGGTAGGCACTGCCCGCCCAGCGAAGCGCCATCTGCAGAATGGGAATGCGCTCGAACAGCACCCCAAGCCCCAGCGCGATGGCCAGATAAAGACAAAAGCACCCGCCCAGGATGCCCCCCATGTGCGGTAAGGTACGGCGCACGCCAAAGTTTGCGCCCGAGGCCGTCAACATCAAGTTGTTCGGCCCGGGCGTCAAGGTCATCGACATCATGAAAACCGCTACCGGGCCCAGCAGTAAAAGCCATTCGTTGTTCATTCACATCGGCTCTGAGGATCTTGTTGGCTTGAGCGCCGGCTCGCCCTGATCGAGCGAGCCCGGGGATACGCGTTCAGGCGATCAGTCGTAACGGTCCTTCCAGCGCTGGCGGCGAACCTGCTCCTTGAGCATTTCGATAATGTCATAGAGCACCTGTTCGGTGACGTAGGCGCTGGTCTCGTCCACGGTGAGCCAGCTCTCGAAGCCGCTTTCGGCGGTGCGCTCGACAAGCTGGCGAAAATCCGAGGAGTGAATGCCCAGCGCCAGTTCATCCACCAGACGCTGCGCCACGCCGCTCAGCGAAGCCTGCATGGCGTTGGAGGCCGTTTCACCCATGGGTAGGCGGTTGAGTCGCTGGATCTCCGGGCTCTCCTTGAGCGTACGGGTAATCAGACCGTCGATGGAGTCCATGATCGATTCGCGGTTTTTCTGGTAGGCCTTGCCGACGGTGGCCTCCAGACGCTGGGTGATCTCGTGGATCAGCTCGGCCTTGCGCGGCATGATGACCCGATCGACGAGCCGTTCGGTCAACGAGTCGGCGGCCAGGATCTGCTGCTGAACGTTGCCCATCAGGCGCAGCGCAATCCGGTCGGAAAGCTCTTCGAGCAGGATATCGTAGTACTTGGCGAAGAACTGAAAGCTCGACCAGTGTCTCACGTTGATCAGACCCAGCCGGTGCAGTCGATGGATCAGCGAAAGTACCCTGAGCGCACGCAGCCAGCGAAAGCCCGCCAGGGGAATGCAGCCCAGTACGTCGTACCAGTGAATGAACGGGTAGAAAAACCAGCGGTGGTAGCGCCGCTCCACCACCGCGGCTATCCAGCCCAGGAGTACATCGACGACGAAGATCGCCACGAACACCAGGTCTATCGAGAAAAAGCGGCTGTGGATGGTGGTGTCGTAAAAGCTGTGAAAGCCCGGGGCGACGCTTTCAAGCGCCCGGTTGAGCGGGTCCAGCAAAAAAAGCGAGTCGAACAGCAGCAGCGCCAGGTTGATGATCACCGCGGCCAGAATGAAAAAGTCCCAGCCGATGTGCGCGTACTCCACGGCCTTGGGTAGTTTGGGGTGGCGCTCTCGGGCGAGCATGAAGACTCCTTTCGTTGATGGACGAGAACGGGTCAGAGCCCGTCCTTGTGATGCTGCTGGGCGAGCCTTTCTTCCTGCTCGGCCTGCTTTCGAAGCTTTTTACGCAGCGCCGCTTTCTCAAAGCGCAGCTTCTCAAGCGGTGTGTTCAGTGACAGAGGCGGCACCTGGGCCGGCTGGCCTTGCTGGTCGACTGCCACCATGGTGAGGTAGCAGCTGTTGGTGTGACGAATCAGCTTCTCGCGAATGTCCTCCGCCACCACCTTGATGCCGATTTCCATGGACGAACGGCCTACGTGATTGACGGATGCCAGGAACGTGACCAGCTCGCCGACCAGAATGGGCTGCTTGAAAAGCACCTGGTCGACGGAAAGCGTCACCACGTAGTGGCCCGAGTAGCGGCTGGCGCAGGCGTAGGCCACTTCATCCAGCTTTTTGAGAATAGCACCGCCGTGCACCTTGCCGCTGAAATTGGCCATGTCCGGCGTCATCAGGACCGTCATGGAAAGTTCGCGCTGGCCGGGCAGGGCGGTGGTGTCCATGCTTGGGGTGTTCGTCATAACAAGCCTTGGTGATGGGTCTTCGGGGTACGTCATGAAAAGAGAGTGCCTGCCCGAAGGCAGGCGGCCCGGCGCGTTAAAACCACAAGAGCCCGATGGAGATGATCGCGCCGGTCAAGAACAGCTGAATCAAGCAAAAGCCCATGATGTCCTTGGCTTTCAGCCCGGCGATGGCCAGTACCGGCAGCGCCCAGAAAGGCTGCAGCAGATTCGTCCAGGCATCGCCCCAGGCGACCGCCATGGCGACCCGGGCAACGTCCGCGCCCAGCGCTTCGGCGGCGGGCAGCATGACCGGTGCCTGTACCGCCCACTGGCCCCCGCCGGAGGGTACGAAAACATTCACGATACCGGCGCTGATGAACGACCAGAACGGCAAGGAGGTGGCGCTGGCAAACGACACCAGCCACTCCGACAGGCTCTGGGCCAGCCCCGACTCCACCATGATCGCCATGATGCCGGCGTAGAACGGAAACTGGATGACGATACCCGCGCCGCCCTTGATCGCCTCGTTCAGGCTGGTCAACAGGTTATGGGGGGTGCGGTGAAGGACAATGGCCAGAAACAGGAACAAAAAGTTGACCACGTTCAGGTTGAGACTCCCACCGCGCAGCAAGAAATGATCCAGCAAGAATACGACCCCGGGAATCCCCACCAGCAGCGCAAGCCCGGTGCTGTTTTCGAGTCTTTCGGCGGGGCGGGTGGTTCGGGCGACGGGTTCGGGCGCATCGTCGAGAAGCTTGACATCCACATACACGCTGTCCTTTTCCGCGGGCAGCATCAAGCGGTTGATCAGCGGAATGGCGATAAACAGGCAGACCACGATGGCCAGGTTGAAAAACGCAAAGATGGTCGAGCCGGTGCCGATGACGCCGATCTGGTCGGCGGAGAAATGACCTTCGGTGGCAATCGTCAGCGGAATGGAACCCGCAAGGCCGCCGTGCCACACCACAAAACCCGAGTAGGCGCTGGCTACCAGCAGACGGTAGTCCACCCGGATCAGGCGGGCAAGCTCCTTGGCGAACAGCGCCCCGACCACCAGGCCAAAGCCCCAGTTGATCCAGCTGGCCGCCAGCGACACCAGGGTCACTAGAATGATCGCCCCGCCCGGCGTTTTCGTCGTGCCTGCCAGGCGTTGAAGAAGGCGCTTGACCGGCGGGGAGCTTGCCAGCATGAAACCGGTCACCAGAACCAGCAGCATCTGCATCGAGAAGGTCAAGAGCCCCCAGAAGCCGTCCCCCCACATGCGTAAAACGGCCAGCGGCGTCTGGCGCTCCACGGCAACGGCGGCTATCGAGGCGACCAGAGTCAGCAGCAGCACAAAGATGAAAGGATCGGGCAGATAGCGCTCGACTAGTCTGACCGCAGGTCTGGAGATAAACCGTAGCATAAGAGGCTCGCTTTATTCGTTATAGGAAGTGCGTGGTCAATATACGAGCCTGGAGCGCTTTTTTCATCCTTAAAAAAGCAAGAAGGGGATTCTACGTCGTGTGCCAGCGGGTTTTGCGAAAATGGACGTAGTAGCCGACCAGCACGCCCGAGCGGGTCAGCATGAAAAGGGTGAAGGCAAGCCAGAGCCCGTGGTTGCCAAGCCCCTGGCCAAGCCACCAGGCCGGCAGGTACACCACAAGGCCGATAAAGATACTGTTGCGCATCTCGCGCACGGCGGTGGTGCCAATGAATACACCATCGAGCAGGTAGCTCCACACGGCAATCAGGGGCATCGCCACCATCCAGGGAAGATACGCCGCCGCCGCGACGCGCACCTCGACAAGACCGGTCAGCAGGGCAATAAGGGCGTTGCCGAAAAGCGCGAAGGCAAGGGCGGCCAAGGCCGCGGTATAGAACGAAAAGCGCGCGGCCTCGCGCACCACGGCGGCAAACTCGGCCCAGTCGCGCCGGCCGAAGGCCCGGCCGGTAAGCGATTCGGCGGCGTGGGCGAAGCCGTCCAGGGCGTAGCTCGTCAGCAGGATGAACTGAAGCAGCACGGCGTTGGCAGCCAGTACCGTGTCGCCCTGGCGTGCGCCCTGGGCGGTGAAGAACGCCGTGGCGAACAAGAGCCCCAGTGTGCGGACGAAAAGATGCGCGTTGATGCTGAAAAGCGCTTTATAGGCGTGAAGCGCGAAAAGCCGAGACCTTTCGAAGGTGCCCTGCAGCAGGCGCAGCTGGCGCAGGACCAGCCAGGTACCAAAGGCCAGCGCGCTGTAGTCGGCGATGACGCTGGCCAGCGCTACGCCGTTGCTGGTCATGCCAAGGCCCATCACGAACCACACGTCCAGCACGATATTCACGCCGTTGGTGAGCACCAGGATCATCAGCGTGACCCGGGCGTTCTGCTGGCCCAGAAACCAGCCCAGCAGCGTGTAGTTGGCCAGCACCGCCGGGGCCGAATACAGCCGGATCGTGGCGTACTCCCGGGCCAGTGCCTTGGCCGTGTCGCTGCCGTCCAGCAGCCACAGTCCCAGCTCGATCAAGGGCGAGCCCACCAGCATCAAGAGCAGGCCGATCCCGAGCGCCAGCAAAAGCGACTGGCCCAGAAGGTTACGTACCTCGGTAGGGTTTTCCCGGCCGACCGCCTGGGCCACCAGACCCGTGGTCCCCATGCGCAGAAAGCCGAATCCCCAGTAGAGAAAGCTGAACAGCGTGGCCCCGAGGGTCACGGCGGCCAGATAGCGCGAATCCGGCAGGTGGCCCACCACGGCGGTATCCACCAGCCCCAGCAGCGGGACGGTAATGTTGGAAAGAATGATCGGCCAGGCGAGCGCCCAGATACGCACGGATGGGTCAGGCGGCGGTAATGATGTGATATTTCTTTAACAGCTGCTCTTTGGATTCGGGGCGCTCGGGGTCCAGCGGAATGCAGTCCACGGGGCACACCTGCTGGCACTGGGGCTCGTCGAAATGGCCTACGCACTCGGTGCAAAGGCCCGGGTCGATCACGTAGATCTCCTCGCCCGGCGAGATCGCGTCGTTAGGGCATTCCGGTTCGCAGACGTCGCAGTTGATGCATTCGTCGGTGATCATTAGGGCCATGGGCAGTACCTCATGAATAAATTGCTCACGAATGGCTGACTTGCCCAAGCGGCGGCTCGGGCGGATAAATCAGATGAGGACGCGCCTTCACGTTTGAACCATTGTTCCCGCGCCATCGGGGCGGCGCCGCGTATGCTTGCGGATCACGCATAGCGCTCGCGTAGCGCTTGAACGACCTGGGGCGGCACCAGCGCCGAAACGTCGCCGCCCAGCTTGGCGATTTCACGCACGATGGTCGATGAAATGTACGAGTTCTCCACCGCTGGCGTGAGAAACACGCTCTCGAGTTCCGGGTTCTGCGCTCGGTTCATGTTAGCAAGCTGCAGCTCGTACTCAAAGTCGGAGGCGGCGCGAATGCCGCGCAGCATGATACGCGCGCCCAGCTCGTTCATCAGGGTGGTCAAAAGCGACGAAAATCCGACCGTCGAGATATTGGGCAGGGCGCAACAGGCTGACTCGGCCAGGGCGATGCGCTTTTCAAGGCTCAAGGCGGGCTGCTTGTTCGGGCTTTCGGCCACGGCGATCACCACCTGATCGAACATCCGGGCGGCGCGCTCGATAAGATCGAAATGACCGTTGGTGATCGGGTCGAACGTACCCGGATAGACGGCGATCGTTGGGTGCTCGGCGTGCATCAGGTGTCCTCCTCGTCGTTGAGTCGGCCAAAGGGGTTGTCCACTTTCAGCGAGACCGGCTGAGCGTAGCCTGGAATATGGATGCGATCGGCTTCGATACCAAGCTCCGGGCCTTCCAGTACCGCCTCACCGAACTGATAGCGCGGCGCAAACTGGCCCCGATCCGCCTGGGCGAGATAGGTCTGGGCCTGGGCTCTTACCTCTTCCCGGAGCTTTTTCCAGGCGCTGATGGCCGCGACGCCGTGGCGCTTGGCCAGCAGGCGCTCGGTCACCTCGGGCGAGAGCACGACGCCGGTGGCGTTGTTGCCGCCAAAGCCCTTGGCGTTGAGAAAACTGGCGTCGGCTTCAAACTCGATAGGCGCCTTGAAAAAGCGCAGCCGCTCGGCGAAGACATCGCTTGCCACCGCGTCCAGCGTCTTGATGCCGGGCAATAGACGGTGGCTGAAACTGCCCAGGGCACTGGCCAGTTGGTCACCCGCCGCCGACCCCTGGGAGTGGCCGATAAACGCCTTGATCGCCACTACCGGCCAATCATGAATGTGGTTGGCCCGGGCAATTTCATGCAGCACGTGCGATTCGGTAGTGCGGTTTTTCGGCGTGCTGGTGCCGTGGGCATGCACAAAGCTTCGCTGAGTCAGCGACTTCTCGCCCAGCATGTCGCGCACTAGCGACACCGCCTTGCCCAGCGTAATGTAGTTGCCGATACCCGGGGCCGAGATCGAACGCTTGAAGCCGTCGGCATTGACGAACACCTCCGGCACGGCGCCCTGGATATCCGCCCCTACTTCAAGGGCCAGGCTGTCGTCCATCAGCATCACGAACTGGCTCGCCTCGGCGATGGTGAAGCCGCAGTTCTGCGCAAACGGCCGGCAGGCGCGCTGGTAGTCGGCATCGGTCAAAAGCTCCAAGGTATCGAGCGCCTTCAGGCTCGCATCATCGGCAAGCGCGCCCATGGCGCGAAACCCTTCGACGATCTCGGGGGTGATCGGCGCATCCGAGGTGCCTACCATCACCACCCGGGCACGGCCTTCGCGGATATCGTTGATGCCCAGGCGCAGGTTGTACAGAAAGCTTGCGCAGGCACCAAGTGCGGCGCCAGTGCCGCCGAGGCTGCCCAGCACGTAGGCGTTCAGAAAGTCCGCCGGCATCTGCCCATAGCCCAGCGGCATCTGCTTGGAGGTGGCGCGGTTTCCGCTCACCAGGCTTTTCAGAAGCCCGCCCCAGCCTTCGTCGTCCAGCTGGCCTATGGAGTTGCCCGCGTAGACGGCGACCTTGTCCGGGTCCAGGCGTTCGCGCAGGCTTTCCCAGCTCAGTCCGCTGGCGCCCAGGCAGTCGCTGGCGGCGAAAATCGCCATGGAGAGCCCGCGCGGATGGTGCACGCTACGGTAAAGGCTGGCCGGGTCGAAGCCGCTGGGCAGTTGGGCGGCGGCGATGACCTTGGGCGGCTGCGCATCGGGGAGCAGCGCCTCCAGGGTGCCGCCAGGTACGGTGACGTTCACATAGCGAGGGTCTTCGTGCGAACTGACCTGCCAATTCGCAGGCAGGTCTTCCGGCAACTGGCGGCGGCGAAGGGTAAAGTGCAGCGGAGCACTGAGCGCCATTTCCGCGCGGCGCGCAGCGGGCAGCCCCGGGGCGAGAAAACGCGGGTCTTCGTTGCGGCGGATCAGCGTATGGTTCAGGACCTGATCGCGCAGCGCATCGCCCGGGGCGCTCAGTGGTGCGCCCTGACCATCCTGCCACCCTTGATCGGTATGCGTGGCCAGGCGCATCAGCGCGGCCAGGCTTTGAAGCGTATGGCGCTTGAGATCAGTGGGTAGCGCATCAAGCACGGTGCGGCGAAAGGCCTGATGGCCCGAGGTTCTGCCAGCAGGATTGATGCCGCCCATGCCGACAATCACCGGTAAGTGTGACAAGCCGGATTCCTCGTGGAGCGATAGTTGACGATAACGTGAGGCTCGGCGGCTGGGCGAAAACAAGGCCCGAGCCGAGCACCATGATACTTTAAAGCGTGATCATAGCACCGGGGGCGCGATGGCGTCATGCCGCGCGCGTCAGAGACTGGTAGAATCATGGCTTTTTCTCCTAAAGGATGGCAATGCAGCACGCGTCTCGAGTTGTCACGTCCAATCAGTTTGGGCCGCATCAGGATCTTGTCCGGCGGGTCCAGCGCTCGCTTGCGCATCCGCTCAAAAAGCCCATGGCCGAGCATAACCGCCAGGCGTTCGAGGCCGCTCATGCCTGGTACGCGGCTTCCCGTGCCCCCTTGATTCTTGACGCCGGTTGCGGCGTAGGACTTTCGACACGGCGGCTGGCGATGCAGTTCCCGGACCATGTCGTCATCGGAGTGGATCGAAGCGAGAGCCGGTTGAGTCGCGAGCACGGCGAGCTGCCCGGCAATGCGCTGCTCGTCCGGGCGGATCTGGTGGATTTCTGGCGGCTGGCGCTTGAGGCGGGCTGGGCGCCGGCGCGTCACTATATCCTGTACCCCAACCCATACCCCAAGGCCGCGCATCTCAAGATGCGCTGGCACGGCCACGCAGTGTTTCCTAGCGTACTTGCCCTGGGCGGGCGTCTGGAGGTGCGCTCTAACTGGAAACTCTATATCGAAGAGTTCGCCCAGGGGCTTGAACTGGCGACCGGCCAGCGCAGTGCAATCGAGCCGCTGGCGCCGCAAGGGGAGTATCTAACCCCCTTTGAAGCCAAGTACGATCAAAGCGGTCAGCCGCTTTGGCGACTATGGTGTGAACTTTCACGCCATCAAGAGGGCATTGAATGACCTTTGTGCTATTGATACTGGCCATCGTGGCGGAGGTGATCGGCACCAGCGCCCTGAAAGCGTCTGAAGGCTTTACCCGTCCGCTGTCCAGCCTGGTGGTGGTGATCGGTTACGGGCTGGCATTTTATCTCTTGAGCCTTGTGCTGCGCACGCTGCCGGTGGGCATCGCTTATGCCATCTGGGCGGGGCTGGGTATCGTGCTGGTAACGGTCGTAGGCATCGTCACTTTCAACGAGAAGCCGGATCTGCCGGCGTTTGTGGGCATCGGCATGATCGTGGCCGGGGTCGTGGTGTTGCAGGTCTTTTCTAAAATGAACGTGCATTGAGGTAGGTGAGTGTGAAGCGTTGCAAATTCTTCTCCCGTCGATGGCGCCTGGCCGCCGGCGTGGCCGTGACGGCCTTGTGGGTCAGTCAGCCGCTCTGGGCGGATTTCTCCCGTCTGGGCCAGCTCCAGAACACCGGTTTTTCGATCAGCGCCGAAGCGCGCCTTCTGGGCCCGGATACCCAGCGCGTGCTTGGCAGCCTGAATCCGGAGCGTCAGCTCTCGCCGGCATCGGTCACCAAGGCGTACCTGAGTGCGGCGGTGCTGAGCCGCTTCGGCCCCCAGCACCGCTTTACCAGCCAACTGGTCAGCAGCGGACGCATCGACAACGGCGTACTGCGCGGTGATCTGATCTTTGAAGGCGGCGGCGACCCCGGGCTCACCACCGAGGATCTCTGGCGATTGGTGCAGCGTCTACAGCTGGCCGGGGTTCAGGAAGTGGACGGCTCGCTTGTGATCAGTCAGTGGCGCTTTGGGCCGGTGACCTGCGTCACCACCGACCGCTGCAACGCGCAGACCCGGGTGACCAACGCCTACAGCGCACCGCTGACCTCGGCGGGGGTGAATTTCGGCTCCTGGTGTGTGAATGTCGCCCCAGGGGCGCAGGCCAATACACCTGCCCGCACCGGCCTTTGCGACAGCCCTTTGCCGCTGATCACCGTGGACAACCAGGTACAGACCGTGCCCGCCAACAGCGGCACCGAGATCAGTGCCGAACGCGTGACCGATGAGCGGGGCGACGTGATTCGCCTGACCGGGCAGATGTCGACCAACGCCTCGGCCCAGGACGTTTACCGCGGCGCCGGCGACCCCGCCGAGCAGACCGCCCAGGTGCTGTTGAGCATGCTCAACCAGGCTGGCGTCACGGTGCGCGATCCCTGGCGGGTGACGTCATCGCGCCCGGTCGGGGCGAGCCGGCTGGCGGCGGTGGACAGCAAGCCGCTGCAGGAGCTTGTGCTGCGTACCATGAATTACTCCAACAACTACATGGCCGACGTGCTGGCGCTGAACCTGGTTCAGACCCCCCAGGCGCAGCTCGCCCAGGCGGGGCAGGCCATCGAGGCCTATGCCCAGGGCCTTGCCGGCCACGGGCCCTTGACGCTGCAAAGCGGCAGCGGCCTGACCACGGAGAACCGCACCTCTGCCCACGGAGTGACCGTGATGCTTGAGGACATGTTCTACCAGAGCGCGCTCTTTCCAAGCTTCGTGGCGGCGTTTCAGTCGCCGACCAATGGGGTGATGCGTTTTATCCGGCGCGGCTCGCCCACCTTTCAGAACAACGTGATGCTCAAGACCGGGACCCTCAACCAGCCGTTTGCGGTACGCGCCGCGGCGGGCTACTTTCGTACGGCCCAGGGGCGCTGGGGGGTGTTCAGCGTATTGGTGAATGGCACCGGCTCGACCCCCTATTTAAGCTGGTCGGAGGTGCTTGACCCGCTCTCGCTGGATCTGGATGCCATGATATTGGCGAACTAACGACAACGGTCATTCAGTGGAGCATGCGCCATGAAGCCAAGGCATACCGGAATCACCCACTTAGTACACTCCACACGCTACTCGTGGAAGGGGCTGAAAGCGGCCTTTAAAAACGAAGCCGCCTTTCGCCAGGAAGTGGTAATCTGCGCGATCATGCTGCCACTTGCCTGGTGGCTGGCCGATACCGCCATGGCGTGGCTGATGCTGGTGGGCAGCCTCTTCATGGTGTTGATCGTCGAGCTCTTGAACAGTGCCGTCGAAAACGTGGTGGACCGTATCGGCACGGAGCACCACGAGCTCTCGGGCCGGGCGAAGGATATCTGCTCGGCGGCGGTCATGCTCTCGCTGATCATGGCGGGCCTTACCTGGGGAGTGCTTGGCTGGTTGAAGGTGTTCGGTTAGAAAGGCCGGTTTTTTCAAATCGCGTTGGAGTGTTCGACGCCAGGCAGTGAGGTGGCTATGCAGTGGGATGAGGCGGTTCTATCACAAGTGCCGGAGGCGGTCACGCCGCTGGCCGAGCAGGCACTCAAGAGTCTGGCGGATGCCCTTGAAAAAGCGGATAACGTTGCCTCGATGACCGACAAGCCGCTGCCTTCACGCCATTTCGAGGACCCGAGCCGCCAGGCCGCCCTTTGCCGGGTGGTCACCGTCTCGCATTTCGCTTCCCAGACCCTTGCCCGATACCCGCAGTGGCTGGGCGAGCTTCTGGAAAGCGGCGAACTTGACGCCGCGCCGGACAAGGCGCGCCAACAGACCTGGCTGGACGAGGCCCTGGCGCACGCTGCAGATGAAGAGGCCATGCATCGGGTGATTCGCCGGTTTCGACGCGTGCGGATGCTGGGCATTGTCTGGCGCGATCTCAACCGGCCTGGAAATTATGCCATGTGGCAAAGCGCCCAGGCGGTCTCCTGGCTTGCCGAGGTGTGTCTTGAGGGGGCACTTGGCTGGCTGGAAACCTTCTACGCCCCGCGCTGGGGAAGCCCCGCATCCCGCGCCGACGGTAGCCCCCAGCGGCTGGTGGTGCTGGGCATGGGCAAGCTAGGCGCCGGTGAGCTGAACTTGTCCTCGGATATCGATCTGATTTTTGCCTTTCCCGAAAAGGGCGAGACCACCGGCGGGCGCAAACCGCTGGCGCATCAGGAGTATTTCACCAAGCTTGGCCAGCGCCTGATCGCCGCTCTCGATGCAGTGACCAGTGACGGCTTCGCCTTTCGGGTGGATATGCGCCTGCGTCCCTTGGGGGACGGCGGGCCGCTGGTGGGCAGTTTTGCCATGCTGACGGGCTACTACCAGGACCAGGGCCGGGAATGGGAGCGCTACGCGATGCTCAAGGCGCGTCCGGTGGCCGGCGATATCGCGGGGGGAAAGGCGCTTCTTGCCAGCCTGCGTCCCTTCGTTTACCGGCGCTATCTCGATTTCGGCGCGATCGAATCGCTCAGAGAGCTGAAGGCGATGATCAACCGGGAAGTGAAGCGCAAGAGCATGCAAAGCAATATCAAGCTCGGCTCCGGCGGCATTCGCGAGGTCGAGTTCGTGGTGCAGGCGTTTCAGCTGATTCGCGGCGGACGCGATACCGAGCTTCAGGTGGCCTCGCTTGAGCGCGCGCTCAACGAGCTGCCCGCGCTTGGGCTGCTGCCCGAGGCGGTGGTGAAAGAACTGTTGGAGGACTACGCGTTTTTACGCGATGTCGAGCACGCCATTCAGGCACTCGATGATCGCCAGACCCAGATGCTGCCGGTGGAGGAGGACGAGCGCCTGCGCGTGGCCTACGCCGTGAACATGAGCGACTGGACGACACTGACCCAGGCGCTTGACGCGGTACGTGAGCGGGTCCGCGGGCATTTCGATTCGGTCATCGCCGACCCTGAAGCCGAAGTGGACGAGGAGAGCGACACCCGGGTGGGCCTTGAAGAGTGGCGGCTTCTATGGCGCGGCGAGCTTGAAGAGGATGAGGCGACGGCGTATCTGCAGGCCGCCGGCTTTGCCTCGCCCGAGCGGGTGCGAAAGCGCCTGGAAAGCTTCTACCATTCCCGTCAGGTGCAGGGCATGCAGCGCATCGGCTTTGAACGCCTGGACGCGCTGATGCCGCTTCTGCTCGACGCCATTGCCGAGCACGACACGCCGGATACCGCGCTGGAGCGGGTACAGCCGCTGATCGAATCGGTATTGAGGCGCACGGCCTATCTGGCGCTTTTACGGGAGAACCCCCACGCGCTGGGCCACTTGATGAAGCTTTGTGCCCCCAGCCCCTGGATCGCCCAGCAGCTGGCCCGCTATCCTATTCTGCTCGACGAGCTTTTGACACCCGAGACGCTCTACACCCCGGCGGACAAGACCGCCCTGAGCGACGAGCTTCGCCAGACGCTCAACCGCCTGCCCGAGGAGGATGAGGAGGCACAGCTTGAAGCGCTTCGCGTCTTCAAGCATGCCAAGACCCTGCACGTGGCCGCCTCGGACATCGCCGGTACCCGCCACCTGATGAAGGTGAGCGACTACCTGACCTACATCGCCGAGGTGATTCTGGAATCGGTGCTGGCCATGGCCTGGCGACACGTCGCGCGCAAGTACGGGGTGCCTGCCGGGCTGAGCGAGTTTGATCCAGCGTTTTTGATCATCGGCTACGGCAAGCTAGGCGGCATCGAACTCGGCTACGGCTCCGACCTGGATCTGGTGTTTCTCCACGACAGCGACGGCAAGGGCGTGACAGACGGCCCGCGCCCGCTGGATACCCCGGTGTTCTACACCCGTCTGGGCCAGCGCATCATTCACCTTCTGACCGCCACCACGCCGGCCGGAAGCCTCTATGAGGTGGATATGCGCCTTCGCCCTTCGGGCAACGCGGGGCTTCTGGTCACGTCCATCCACGGGTTTGGGGAGTATCAGCGCCAGAACGCCTGGACCTGGGAGCATCAGGCGCTGGTACGCGCCCGGGTGGTGGCCGGGCATCCCGCCCTTGCCGAAAAATTCGAGACGTTGAGAGCCGAGCTTCTGACCCAGGCCCGGGAGCCGGACGCGTTGAAGGCCGATGTCGTCAGCATGCGTCAGAAGATGCGCGACCACCTGGGCACCAAACCGGGCGCGAAAGAGGCAGACAAAACCTTCAACCTCAAGCAGGACGCCGGTGGCATGGTCGATATCGAGTTTCTCTGCCAGTACGGCGTGCTGGCGTTTTCAAGCAAGACGCCTGCCCTTGCCACCTATCCGGACAACATGCGCATTCTGGAGACGCTCGCCGCGCACGGCTATCTCGGGGAAGACGAGGCAAGCTCGCTTCGCGAGGCGTATCTGGCCTACCGAAGCCGCACGCACCGCGCGGCGTTGACCAGCGAAAAGCCGGTGGTCGACACGGGCGAGCTGACCCAGCACCGCGAAGCGGTCACGATGCTTTGGCAGCGCTTTCTGGGCCAGTGACGATGTCTTGCCGCACCGTCTGACAGCCGTTTTTACCAACGGCTCACAATAAAAAGGCACCCCATGCCCACTCGTTACGCCGCGCCTTGCGGGTCAGGAGGTGATCGATGACCGGCCATATTCTCGCCACGCTGCTGCCCGTTTTCCTGATTACCGCTGCCGGGGCGCTTTATGGACGCTTTCGTACGCCGGATATCGCCACGCTCAACAAGCTCAACATGGAGCTTTTCGTCCCGCTTCTGGTGTTTGCCGTACTGGCGGACCGCCAGGCGCCATTGGCCGACTACGCCTGGCTTGCCGGGGCTGCGGCGCTGGTAGTGCTTGGTTCCGGCGTCGTGCTCTGGCCGCTGGCGAAGTGGCTCTCGCTCGATCGCAAGGTGTTTCTGCCGTCGATGATGTTCAACAACTCCGGCAACATGGGGGTACCGCTTCTGGTCTTCGCCTTTGGCGAGATGGCGCTACCGGCGGCGGTGGTCGTGTTTATTGTCGAGATGCTGCTGCACTTTTCAGTCGGTCTTTACATGCTGGACCCACGCACCTCGCTTTGGCGAATGCTCCGAATGCCTATCGTGGCGGCCAGTATCGCGGGACTTGTGGTCAATGGGGGGGATGTCGCCCTGCCTGGATGGCTTCTGGAGGCCATGCACATGCTTGGCGGGGTGTGCATACCGCTGATGCTCTTTGCCCTGGGCGTACGTTTACTGGAAGTGGATTTCAAGGACTGGCGCATGGGACTTCTGGGGGCGCTTCTATGCCCGCTGTCGGGGCTGGTGATCGCACTACCGCTGATGGCAATATTACCGCTCAACGCGCTTCAGCTCGCCACGCTACTGGTGTTCGCCGCACTCCCGCCAGCGGTTCTCAATTACCTGGTGGCGGAGCAGTACGATCTGGCGCCCCAGAAGGTGGCTTCCATCGTGCTGATCGGCAACTTGGGGAGCCTGATCGTGATGCCGCTGGTGCTGGGCGCCACGTTTGCCTGGATACACGCGCCACTCTAGTGCGTGTCCTTGACCTCGAAGGTGCCTTCAATGGCGTCCTGGCGAGCGTGAGGCCGGCCACCACCCGGGGCGGGGTCGGAGCCTTCGAAGCTTCCGCCGACATCCCGGGCCTGATCGGCACGCATCTGCTCCATGCGCTTTTTCATCTTGTGGCGCATGAACGGCATCAGCGCCCAGCCCACCAGCAGCAGGATCAGGCCAAAGACCACGCCCACAATCATCAATGCGCCGAAAGCCAGCCATACAAGCATGAGTTTGAGCGTACCCAGCAACCCCGCAGGCTGCGTGCTTGCCGCCTTTGCCCGCCACTGGTGGGCGGCCTGCCAGGCGGCGTTTTGTGAATCACGATTGGGGTGGGCCATGTAGTGCCTCCGTTATCCATTAGCCCTCATTGGAACACGCGGGCCAGGGCAAGTTCATTTGCGGCGTCCAGGCCGATTTAAACGCCCGTTGAACGGTCGCGGCTTAAATGGAGAGAATTAAATGGGAGACAGTCAAGGCGGTGGCACTCCTGTGGCGCTTTCGCTCCCTTGCCTGAGCAAGGAGCTGTTAAAACGTGATAGCCCCACCCGGGGCGTCTATGCTGAAGGCCATGGACGCCACGGGTGGACGAGTGCTGATGGGTAAGCGCCGCTAATGGCCCCTTTAATAAAGAGGGGCCTGGAACAAGCGCGTAACGCCTTTTAAAGGCATGCCCTCTCTTTAATCTGGATTGTTTCTTGATTCGGGTAGCTTGGTTTCAATGGGCTCGCGCCATTCGGTTTCCTGGTTCGCGCGCTATACGGCGCTGGCGCTAGGCTGTAAGGTTAAAAACACCTTGAATGCGGACGATTCAATCTAGAGCGAATAAGGAAGTGACATGGCTCAAAACGAAGGCAAGATGGTATTTATCGCCTCCACCGTCATCATCTTGACATTGGTGGTCATAGGCGCGGCGTTTCCCGACAGTTTTGGGCAGGGTGCCGAGACGGCACTCGGGGCCGTTACCGAGCACCTGGGGTGGTTCTACCTGATATCGGTCTTCGGGTTTGTCATCTTCTTGTTCGGCCTTGCGTTCAGCAAGTACGGCAAGGTGCGACTGGGGCCCCAGGACAGCAAACCCGACTACACCTTTTTTTCCTGGATCAGCATGTTGCTGGCGGCAGGTTTCGGTGTCGGGCTCGTATTCTACGGCATGGCCGAGCCGATGAGTCACTACATCGAGCCGCCCTACGGGGATTTCGAGCCCGAAACCGAAGCCGCTGCGCGCTACGCCATTCAGTACAGCTACTTCAACTGGGGAATTCACCAGTGGGCAGCATTTTCGGTGGTGGGGCTGATCATTGCCTACTTCCAGTTCCGCAAGGGCCAGGCCGGGCTCGTCTCGTCGGTGCTCTCGTCGGTAGTGGCCAAGAAGCCTCGGCTTCGCCCTTACGTTTCCTGGATCGACGTGTTTGCCGTCGTGGCGACCGTGATGGGGGTTGCCACCTCGCTGGGTCTGGGCGTTTTGCAGATGAACGGTGGTCTGAACGCGGTGTTTGGCGTGCCTGAAGGCACGCTTTGGCAGTTCATCATTCTTTCCGTCATGTTCTGCGCGTACATGCTGTCGACCTGGGCGGGGCTGGATAAAGGCATCAAGCGCCTTTCCAACCTGAACCTGGGGATCTGTATTGCCCTGATGCTCTATGTGTTGTTCACCGGTCCGACCGTTGCCATTCTGGAAACCATCGTGCTGGGTGTTGGCGATTATCTGCAAAACTTTATCGGCATGAGCCTGCGCATTTCCCCCTACAGCAGCAACGAGTGGGCCAGCGAGTGGACGATCTTCTACTGGGCCTGGGTCATTGCGTGGTCGCCTTTTGTGGGCACCTTCGTGGCGCGCGTCTCAAGAGGGCGTACCATCAAGGAGTACGTATTTGGAGTACTGATCATGCCGCCGCTGCTGGCGTGCTTGTGGATCGGCGTTTTTGGCGGCGCCGCGCTGACCATGGAGATCAATGGGGACAACGTCGGTCTGGCCGCTGCTACTCAGGACAATATCACGGTGGCACTTTTCGAGATGTACGAGCTGATGCCCTTTACCAGCGTGCTCTCCATCGTCTCCATCCTGCTGATCTTCATCTTCCTGGTGACCTCGGCGGACTCGGCGTCCTATATCGTTGCGCAAATGACCGATAACGGCTCCATCAATCCGCCGCTTTACAAGCGCGTGATCTGGGGGGTGTTGATTGCCGCAATCTGCCTGACGCTGATCGCCGCGGGCGGGCTGACCGGGCTTCAGTCGGCAGCGGTGCTGGCAGCCCTTCCTTTTACGTTCATTCTCTACCTGATGGTGTACGTGCTGATTCGCGAGCTTCAGGCGGATCGTCGTTCGATGCTGACCCAGCTCTATCGTCGTCACGGCGATACGCCGGTCGGTGCGGACGCCTTCGAAGCCGACGAGCTGAGCGATGCCGAACAGGAACGCCTGCGGCGTGCGCCTCTCGTGGTCAACCGGCGCATCAAGAGCTAAACTTGGTTTACTGACTTGTTTTACTGACTTGTAAACCGTCCATAGGGAGTAAGCGCTAATGGCTCGACAACGCCACGGCGCAACGCGAAGGCAGCCTAAGGGGGCTGCCTTGCATCGATGCTGGGCTGTCTTTGATCAATGGCTGGATCTGATCGTCATCGTGGCGGTACTGACGGCGCTGGTGGTCGGTATGTCCGCCGTTGTGGCGCACTGGTTGCTCACATGACCGGTCGTATATGGAAAAGGGCCGCCCTGGCCCTTTTGGGTTTTCGATTCTAACGTCCTTCCTGCACCGGCTTGAATGCCTCTATCCGGTTGCGACCCCTGTTCTTTGCGTAGTAGAGCCGTTGGTCGGCCTCATCGAGCAGATTCTTTGCGCTCTGGCCTGGAGCAGGCCAGGTACTGGCCACGCCCATGCTGACGGTGAGTATGTCATCTGTGTGACCGCGGGCGTGAGGAATCGCCAGCGTCAGCACCGTCTGACGCATGTAGTTGGCCATGCTCAATGCGCCATGGATATCCTTGCCCGGCAGAACGCAGACAAACTCCTCGCCACCGTAACGTGCCAGCAGGCTGTCTTGGGAGTCCAGGCACCGGTTGAGTGCACAGGCCACACTTCGCAGCGTATCGTCACCCATGGTGTGGCCGTAATGGTCGTTGAAGGCCTTGAAACTATCGATATCGATAAAGATCAGCGAGATAGGTTCGCCAGCGCGCAAGGTCTTCTCCCATTGATGGGCGAGAAATGTATCGAAATAGCGTCGGTTGGCGATGCCGGTCAAGCCGTCGTGCTGAGAGAGCCGATGCAGGTGGTCGCGCTGCTCCAGGCCGCGCTGAAATTCACATAGCAGGTGATCCATGCTCTCGACCAGATGGCCCAGCTCGTCGTTGCGATGGCCTCGCAGGGTCGGTTTGGGCCATCGGGCCGGGTGGGTCGGGTCGGTCTGGATGATCGCGGCATGCACCTTCAAGAGCGGACGCGTAATGTAGATGTGGAAAAAGGCGATGAACAGGCTGCTGAGAAGAAAGGCCTCGACGATGCTTGTCCCGACCACGCTGTAACCTCTGGCCAGAAACTGGTCGGTAAGGTAGTCCAGATCCAGGGATAGCTGAATTTCGCCTACCCGGGTGGTGGGCAGGGTATCGCCCAGGTGATAGCGAAGCGGTGTCTGGTAGTCGAGCATGTCGCCAAAAAGTGCCTGCCCCAGCCAGCTTGGCGACTGAACCGGGGCGTCGAAGACAGCGAGGGTGCGCCCGAAGTCGTCCTGAATCAGCACATAGGCGACGTCGCTGTCGCTGAAAAGGCCCCGAGCGATCTGTTCGGCCAACTGCGGGTTCAACTGAAATGCTGCCTCCGCGGCTGCACCGTTGACGATCGCCAGTTGCTGCTGGGTGCGCTGTTCTATATCGGTACGCATGCTTCTGGCATGGTTCAAAAGCTCGAGGCTCCCCGACACCAGACTGATCAGCGTGGCGATGAGAAGCGTCAGCAGAGCCTGCTTGAGCGTTAGGCGTCCCTTGATAAGTGAGGCTCTGGACGTTCTGGAGGTCATCGTTGCGCCTTCAACGCCCGTTGCAGGCGAGCCATCACCTGATGGGGTACGCTTGGATGACAGGCGAGATAAAGCGGCATATGCGCAAACGTGAACAGATGCTGCAGAGAAATGTGCTGCTCGCGAGCAAGAAAGGCGGCCGTGGCCCGACCAGTGACGATCACATCCACAAGTCCGGCCTTGAGCCTGGCCACGTTGACCCACTCGCTGGACGCTCTGAGCACGTTGATTCCCTGGCTTTCGATGTAATCGCCCACGGCATCCTCTCTGATGCTGCCAACACGCAGCCCTTTCAGATCGTGAGGGTGTTCGAGGTTGTCAAAGCGACCCTCAAGCGATAGCGCTGCCCATTCGTTCACCCCCAGCGGCCCCGCCCAGCGAAACAGCGCCTCGCGCTCGGGCGTGCGGGTCGTCGAATAGACGCAGTGGTTGTGGCGCAGCCGTGCTTCGGTGTAGGCACGCGTCCAGGGGAGCAGGAAAAACTGCGCTTCGATGCCGGTTTGCGCCAGGGCATCACGCAGACGATGCGTGGCGCGACCGACCACCACGCCGTCGCGCTCGAAGTTGAACGGCGGGTAATCTTCGGTATTGATGGTCAAATGGTAAGAAGGCGCCGGATTCGCCGTCACCTGTGTGCTGGAAAGCATCATGGTCGTCATAAAAAGGACAGGTGAAAGGATCGAGAGCCAGACGCTATTCATCCTGATACACCGCCTGAGGAATATCAAGCTTACTTAGCTCGTCGATGGCCTGCTGGAAACGGGCGGTGAGTCCGGGGTCGCTTTGCTTGTTGATCGCAAAGTAGAGCGGATGGTCGCTCAAGGTATAAACCGGTTCGAGCGTGGAGGGCACGTACCCTTCACGCTCGGCAAGCCATCGGGCAACGTTTGCGCTATACGCCCAGAGATCGACGCGCTGGTTCATCAGCATGGAAAGCGCACTTCGATTGTTCAGCGCCCGATGGATTAAACGTTCCGGGTAGCCGGCCTCTGCTAGACTGAGCTCGCCGATATCCTCGCGAATCACCACGATGCTCAGATCTTGTGCAATAGCGTCATTGAGCGCCTCGATACGAAGCGACGAGTCCGGCGGCGCCATCAGCGCCACGTGGTCGATGGCAATAGGTCCCGCCCAGTGGAAAAGCGCTTCTCTTGTCGGGGTCTTGGTAGTGGAAAAAAGCACCGTGTTAGGGGTTTGCAGAGTAAGGTTATAGGCTCTCACCCAGGGAAAGATATGAATATGAACGCTTTCAAACGGGGTCTGGGAATGGAGGAACAGTCGCCTCAAAAGCTCGACCGCCCGGCCCTGGACGACGCCCTTTTCGGCATAGTTGTAGGGCGGGTACTCTTCGCTAACATAGGTTAAATCAAGAAAAGAGAGGGGTGTGTCGGCCAATGACGATGTCGTTAACATCAAACCCGCTATTAACGAGACGCTTTTTATCAACCGCTTCTTGAAAGCGAACCCATACGTCATTAAGCAATATCCCGACTTGACCCTCTTGGAAAACTTAGAGCAACTTAAAGGCCCTGTCATCCCATTTTTACCGACTTGGCTTACTGTGTGGTCTCAGGTCAAGCCTTTGACTCCCTGTCCTTACGAGAGCCCTTATGTCCTCTGAATCTGTCAAAAACGCGCCGATCTACGCCTCCCGTCGCGAGATCTTCGGCTGGGCGATGTTCGACTTCGCCAATCAGGCCTACACTCTGCTCATCATTACAGTGGTCTTTGGCGAGCTCTTCACGACCGTCATCGTGGGGGATAGAGGCGACGGCTTTCGCCTGGCCAACTTCTTATGGAGTCTGGCGCTGGCGGCCAGCTACCTGATGGTGGTGATCACCGCCCCCCTGTGTGGCGCCATCATGGATTATCGTGCCGAGAAAAAACGCTTCTTGCTGGTCAGCTATCTGGCAACGGTGGCCACCACCGCCATGCTCTACTTCGTCGAACCCGGCTACGTGGTGGCAGGGCTTTTGCTGATCGTGCTTTCCAACTACGCCTACTCCATGGGGGAGTCGTTTATCGCCGCCTTCTTGCCTGAACTCGGCCCGCCTCAGGCGCTTGGCAAGATTTCCGGGTTTGGCTGGGCGCTTGGCTATATTGGCGGGCTGTTTGCCGCGGGTTTTACCCTGCTGGTGCTTGGCGAGGCTACGGTGGAAAACTTCGAACGTATTCGCTGGGTCGGCCCGTTTGCCGCCGGTTTTTTCCTGGTGACGGCGATTCCCACCTTCATGTGGCTAAAAGAGCGGGGTGTGGCCAAGGACCGAGGCGTATCGTATCAGCGCATTGCTCGGCAGCGGCTGTCAGGCACTCTTAAAGAGCTTCGCTATTTCAAGGATCTAACCATTTTTCTGGTGTCGCTGCTGTTCTCGATGGCTGGGGTCTACATCATCATCGCGTTTGCCTTCATATACGGCGCTCAGGTGATCGGCTGGGAGGAGGGCGTGCGCAATACCATGTTCATCATCGTGCAGATTACCGCCGCCGCCGGGGCGCTGGGGTTTGGCTTCATTCAGGACAAGCTCGGCGCCAAGCATACCTACCAGATGACGCTGGCTCTCTGGGTGTTGGCGATTCTCGCCATATGGGCCACGCCGGAACTCACGGCCTGGGTGAACGCCCGGTTCGGCTGGCAATGGCAAGCGCAGCACGTCTTCTTGTACGTGGGGTGCCTTGCCGGGTTGAGTCTGGGGTCGAGCCAGTCCGCCAGCCGTGCGCTGGTGGGTGTGTTTTCACCGCTGGCCAAGTCGGCGGAGTTTTTCGGTTTCTGGGGCCTTGCCAACAAGCTTGCCGGCGTACTGGGCATCGTCATGCTGGGCGGGCTTCAAACGTTGATTGGCCTTCAAGCGTCTATTCTATTATGTGTAGGGCTATTCATTATTGCGATGCTGATTTGCGCAGGTGTCAACGAGCGGCGTGGTCGCGAGGCGGCGCTTGCATGGCAAAGCACCTAGTCAAGCGGGGGTGTATATGACATCGCTTAAAGCGCAGCGAGGCGGCATCGTGATGATGCTGCTGTTTTGGGTTCTGCTACTCGGCGCTGGCACCTGGCTGATAGACGGCGGTTTCACCAAACTGACCACCTCCAATGCCCACGTGATGAACGCCTCGCCCGATGGTGCGCCGGTCACGCTCAAGCGAAACCGGGCGGGTCATTTCGAGGCGCCCGGGGAAATCAACGGCGAGCCGGTCACCTTCTTGCTCGATACCGGCGCCACCTATGTCGCTGTCCCCCATGATCTTGCCGCCAGGCTCTCTCTGGAGCCCGGGCGCAGCGCCTGGTTCAATACCGCCAACGGCCGCGTCGAGGGGAATTTGACCGAGCTGAACGAAGTCGTCCTGGGCGGCATTCGGGCAAGCAACGTTCAGGGCTCGATCAGCCCCGGCATGGAGCGTGATACGGTGCTTCTAGGCATGAGCTTTCTGAATCTACTCACCATCGAGATGGCCGATGGCGAAATGCTGCTACGCTTGCCGGAGCCATGACGCTTGCCAGGGCAGTGACGCTCGCATGCCGGCAAACTCGCATGTCAGCAAAGAGCTGCTATGCTGAGCGGGCAACACAAGGATATCAACACCAAGGAGAGTCATCATGGGTATCGAAGTCGGCGGTTTATTAGGTCTGATCTGGCTGGTCATTGTCATCTGGGCGATCGTGAAAGTGGCCAAGAGCGCGGCGAGCGGTCTTGCCAAGCTGATCTGGATTCTTGTACTACTTGTCTTTCCGCTGATCGGTTTGATTATCTGGTTCTTGTTCGGTCCCAAGGGATAGCGATCCAAGGCGGATTCAAAAAAGCAGGCCCAGGGCCTGCTTTTTTTATGTCTTCATGCTTTTCAAGTCTTCATGCCGCGCGTTAGTCGTGGGAGCGGTCTTCATTGGCGGGTGGGGCCTTGTAGTGCCCGGGAATCGTTAACTTCTCGCCGTTGGGTAGATCGCGTACCTGCGTCGGTACGTAGACGCGCTTGATGACGCTCTTGGTTTTTTGACTGCGCATCGCCTCCTCCTGCCATGTCCAAAAGATGGTTGACAACTGACGCACTCAACATTAGCGCGCAGTGAATCAGGAATCAAGCGCTGTCAACGGCCCTGCAGAAAACCCGGAAGAGGGGCAGGCGCATACGCCGTTTTAAGGTATCCTTACAATTTAAGCTGCCAACGTTAATACAAAGTAAGCAAGTGTTACTATAACGCACTGCGTGGAGCCAGTGAGATATCATGGAGCCACCGCAACTATCCTCTATCAACAAGGAAGCGAGAGCCGCTCATGTCTGACCATCCCGATCAAGATCATGTGCTGATTATTGAAGATGACCAGCGTCTGGCTGAGCTTACTCGCGATTATCTGGAAAACAACGGCTTTCGAGTGACCGTTGAAGCAGATGGGTCCAGAGGGGTCGAGCGGATCATGGAGCTCCAGCCGGATCTGGTGATTCTGGATTTGATGTTGCCGGGTGAAGATGGCCTTTCGATCTGTCGACGTGTGCGGCCCAATTTTGCCGGTCCCATCATGATGCTGACCGCGCGCACCGATGACCTGGACCAGGTGCTGGGTCTTGAAATGGGCGCCGACGATTATGTGCCCAAGCCGGTACAGCCCCGCGTGCTGCTGGCTAGAATGCGTGCACTTTTACGCCGGGCCGATGCGCCGGCGCCCAATGGCGAGGTGCGCCTGCAGTTTTCCAACCTGGATATCGATAGTGCTACCCGGGAAGCGTGGCTGGATGGCGAGCGTATTGACTTGACCAGTGCCGAGTTCGATCTTCTATGGCTTCTGGCGCGTAACGCCGGCAGCGTCTTGACCCGTGAGGAGATATTCAGCGAGCTTCGGGGTATCAAGTATGACGGCCAGGACCGCTCGATTGACGTGCGGGTGTCGCGCATTCGTCCCAAGATCGGTGATGACCCCCACCAGCCTCACCGTATCAAGACCGTTCGAAGCAAGGGCTATCTTTTTGTCAAGGATAGCTGACAGGCATGACGCCGGGCGCATTGAAAAAATTCCACGAGGTAAGGTAAATGCCGCGCGTGCTTAGCCATGGCTCATTTCTAAGATTTTATGTACTGCTGGGGCTGGCACTGTGTGTGGTATTTCTCCTGACCGTGGGAGGGCGCACCTTTATCGAGCAGGTACGTCGTGAAGAGTTTCGCGAGAAAATGGCCAGCATGCCGATGACGCTGATGACCGAGCAACTGGCCGAACTGGCTCCCGAGCACCGCGAGGCCCGGTTGAGCGACTTCGCCCAGCAGTTTGGCATGCAGCTTGGGTTGCAGCCCGTCAGCGACGCCGACCTGAACTACTTCGAAAAGGCGCGTCTGAGTCGCGGCAGTATCCTGATCGATCACGCACCCTGGCAGCTTCGCCAGCGAATTCCGGGGGAGTCCTTTGAGCAGGGCGTGCTGCTGAGCGCCACCTTCACTGGCTGGAGCGAGCGCCAGTGGCAGGGCAGCTTGAGGGTACTGGGCGACTGGCTTTCGCGCACGCCGTATAGCGAACGCCCGGGCGTGCTGTCGCGCCTTCATCTGGACAACTGGCCGTTAACGCTCTTGGCCTCCCTGCCCGAGGACCTGACCTTGGCCCAGCGTGAGCAGCTGGCGCGCAATGAGGTGGTCACTCGCCTGGTAACCGAACAGCTGTCGCTTTCGTTTCTCTATCAGATCCCCGGCACCGACCAGTGGCTGAAAGCCGGCCCCATTACGCGACACGATACGTTGCCCCTGAGCCTTCATCTGCCGCTTCTGATTGGCGTGATGGTGGTGCTGAGCCTGATCATCTACCTGGTCATGCGCAGTATCGAGGCGCGAATGGCGCGCCTGGAGCTGGCCGCGACACGTATCGCCAGCGGCCGACTGGAAACGCGGGTGAAAGTGGAAAGCGGTGATTTTCTGGGTCGCTTGGGTATGGCCTTCAATGTCATGGCGAGTCAGGTTCAAACGCTTTTGAAAGGCCAGCAGGAGATGATCCGTGCGGTTTCCCATGAGCTGCGAACACCGGTGGCACGAATTCGCTTCGCCGTGCAGATGGTCGAGGACATGACCGACCAGCCAGCGATTCGTCGCCAACTGCAGGGCATCGACGCCGATATCGCCGAGCTGGACGATCTGGTGGACGAGATCCTGACCTACGCCCGGCTGGGCGGTGGCCCTGGCCACGGCGACCCCCTCGAAATGGTGCCGGTCGAGTGCTGCGCCATGGCGAATCGGGTGATCGATGCGCTCACTCCGCTGCACAAGACGCTGACGTTGACGCTGGAGGCGGACGGGGACATAGAGCTTCTTGCCGAGCCGCGCTATCTGCAGCGCGCGCTGCAGAATCTGGTCAGCAACGCCTGTCGCCACGGGCGCACCCAGGTAGCCATCCGCCTTTGGGACGAGCCGCACCTGGTGCGTATCGATGTAGAGGACGATGGCCCCGGCGTGCCGCTCGAGGCGCGCAGCGACATCTTCAAACCCTTCGCCCGGCTGGACGACAGCCGCGCGCGAAGCTCCGGCGGGTACGGGTTGGGGCTCTCCATCGTGCACAAGGTAATGAGCGGCCACGGCGGCAGCGTGACCATCGATGAAAGCCCGACGCTGGGCGGGGCGCGCTTTACGCTCCTGGTTCCTCGGCGTGAGCCACCGGCCTGATGCCGCTGAGCACCGCAAAGGACGTCTCCCGGGCCGTGCGCAGGAAGTCCTGCATCCAGGGGGTCTGCCGCGTGTCCTCGCGAATGGCGGCATGGAGTGTACTCCAGATGCCCGCTTCTCCGAGCTTGACGCCACTTACGTAGCCCCGTTCCAGGTACTCGGTCAGCGCCCAGTTGGGCAGTGCACAGACGCCACGGCCGCTGGCCACCAGTTGCATCATCATGATGGTAAGCTCTGCGGTGCGAATCTCCTTGGGGCGCACCTGGGCCGGGTTCAAAAACTGGGTGAATATGTCCAGACGCGTAGTTTCCACCGGATAGGTGATCAGCGTCTCGAGGGCGATGTCCCTGGGCTCGACAAAGGTTTTCTGCGCGAAGGGATGCTGGCGCGCCACGGCCAGGAGCCCTTCATAGCAAAACAGCGGAGCATAGTGAATGCCATCGATCGGCTGAGGGTCGGCGGTGATGACCAGGTCCAGCTGTTCCCGGGCGAGCGCCGGCAGAGGGTCGAAATGGTGGCCACTGGGAATGTCGATCTCGATTTCCGGCCAGTGATCGCGAAAGTAATCCACCGTGGGCATCAGCCACTGAAAGCAGCTGTGGCACTCGATGGCCATATGCAGCCTTCCCTGTTCGGTGCCCGCCAGGCGCGCCAGATCCCGCTCGGCTCGGCGCACTTCGGGCAAAAGCTCATCTGCCAGCGCCAATAGACGAAGTCCCGCCCGGGTGAACTCTACCGGGCGCGTCTTGCGCACGAACAGCGGGCTCGCCACTCGGCTTTCCAGATCCTTCAACTGATGCGACAGCGCCGACTGGGTGAGATGCACGCGTTCGGCGGCTTCCACCAGCGAGCCTGTCTCGCGAAGTGCAATCAGCGTGCGCAAGTGTCGTAATTCAATCATGTATTTATTTCATGTTTTGTATTAATAGCTTTAGTTTGATTCATTTATGGCCTGAATCCAGACTATGAGAAATTCTGCACGTCAACGAGGTTTATCATGACAGTTTCTCATATTCTTGGCTATCCGCGCATCGGCGCGCGGCGCGAGCTTAAAAACGCCGTCGAGGCATATTGGCAGGGCAGCATTGACCGAGCCGAACTCGAGACCGTTGGTCAGACGCTTCGCCGCGATCACTGGCAAATCCAGCAGCGTGCGGGACTCGATCTTGTCAACGTGGGTGATTTCGCCTTCTACGACCAGGTGCTGAACGTCTCTGTCATGCTCGGCGCCGTCCCTGAACGCTTTGAAAGCCAGGTCGAGGTGGCCGGTGGCGAAGTGGATCTGGACACCGCTTTCCGTATGGCCCGGGGGCGGGCGCCCAGCGGCGTGCCCGCTGCTGCCTGCGAGATGACCAAGTATTTCGATACCAACTATCACTACCTGGTACCTGAACTTCAGAAGGGCCAGACCTTTAGCCTGGCCTCGAGCCGCCTGTTCGACGAGGTGGATGAAGCGCTCGAGGCGGGCTTTACACCCAAGGTGAGCCTGCTGGGCCCGCTCACCTGGCTCTGGATTGGCAAGGCCAAAGGGGAGGCGTTCGACCGGCTGACGCTTCTGGATAGCGTTCTCGACGTCTACGCCGACATTCTCTCTCGGCTGGCGCGTCAAGGCGTGACGTGGGTACAGCTCGACGAGCCCGCGCTGGTGCAGGATCTCCCCGTTGCCTGGCAGCAAGGTTTCGAGCGTGCCTACCATCGTCTTCAAGGCGCACCGCTCAAGCTGTTGCTGGCCACCTATTTCGGATCGCTCGCCAGTAATCTTTCCCTGGCTACCCGTCTGCCCGTGGATGGGCTGCATATCGACGCGGTACGCGCGCCTTCCGAGGTGGAGCGGGTCATCGACCGGCTAAGCCCCCATCAGGTGCTGTCGGTCGGGCTCGTCGATGGCCGCAATGTCTGGCGTGCGGACCTGGCGGCGCTGCGCGAGCGCCTGCTGCCCTGGAAAGTACGCCTGGGCAAGCGTCTCTGGTTATCGCCGAGCTGTTCGCTGTTGCACGTGCCGGTGGATCTCGAGCAGGAGAGTGAACTCGACGCCGAACTCAAGGGTTGGCTCGCCTTCGCCCGCCAGAAACTGGATGAAGTCGTCACCCTGGCGCGCTTGATCGATAATCGCGCCACCGCAAGCGATACAGAACGCCTGCGTGAGGCCACCCGCGCGCTTGACGTCCGGCGAACCTCGACGCGTATTCATCAACCTGACGTGAGCGAGCGTTTGCAGGGTATTCGTGAAAGCGACAGCCACCGGCGCAGCGGCTACGTCGACCGGGCGCTCGCCCAGCGCAAGCAACATGACTTGCCGCTGTTTCCCACCACCACCATCGGCTCTTTCCCGCAGACCGATACCATTCGTGCCAAGCGCCGGGCGTTGAGGGCCGCAGAGCTCACCCAAGAGGCCTATGATGCTGCCATGCGCGACGAAATTGCCGATGCCGTGGCGCGTCAGGAAGCGCTGGGGATGGATGTGCTGGTGCATGGTGAAGCCGAGCGTAACGATATGGTGGAGTACTTCGGTGAGCAGTTGGAGGGGTTTGCCTTTACCCGCTTTGGCTGGGTACAGAGTTACGGTTCGCGCTGCGTCAAGCCGCCGATCATTTTCGGTGACGTGACCCGGCCCGCCCCCATGACGGTGCGCTGGAGTCGTTACGCCCAGTCGCTCACCGCGAAGCCCCTGAAAGGCATGCTGACCGGCCCGGTGACGATTCTGCAGTGGTCGTTCGTGCGCGATGACCAGCCGCGCGCCACTACCTGCCGTCAGATTGCGCTGGCACTGAGAGACGAAGTGCAGGATCTGGAACGCGCGGGAATCACGCTCATTCAAATCGACGAGCCTGCGTTGCGCGAAGGATTACCGCTTCGCCATGACGAGTGGCGAGCCTACCTCGACTGGGCGGTGGAGTGCTTCAAGCTGAGCGCCTGCACAGTGGCCGATAGCACCCAGATCCATACCCATATGTGCTATTCGGAGTTCAACGACATTATCGGCGATATCGCCGCACTCGATGCCGACGTCATTACCATCGAGACCTCACGTTCGGACATGAAGCTTCTGGACGCCTTTCAGGCGTTTGCCTACCCCAACGAGATTGGCCCAGGGGTTTATGATATCCACAGCCCCAACGTGCCGGAGGTGGCACGGATGGTAGCGCTCATGGAAAAGGCGCTCGAGAAGATTCCCGCCGAGCGCCTCTGGGTCAATCCGGATTGCGGGCTTAAAACCCGCCGCTGGGCCGAGGTCGAACCCGCACTCGAAAACATGGTGAAAGCCGCCGTCGAGCTGCGTCGAAAAGTGCGCTAGCTCTTGGTGGCGTAGGCATAAAGCAGCGTCTCCTGGGCGCTGATCGCATCGCTTGTGCCGGGGCCCTGCAACTGATAGCTGCCATCGCTTTCCAGTAACCAGCTTTGGCAGTTATCCACCAGGTAGGTCTCCAGGTCCTTGCGTACCCGGGTGGCCAGCTTCTTGTCCTTGAGCAGAAAGCAGGTTTCCACGCGATGAAACATGTTGCGTGGCATGAAATCCGCACTCGAGCACCAGGTTTCGGGCTTGCCGCCGTTGTGGAAGTAGAAGACCCGGGTATGCTCCAGAAAACGCCCGATGATCGAACGCACACGAATGTTGTCCGATACGCCCTTGATGCCCGGCTTCAGGCAGCACATGCCGCGAATGATCAGATCGCATTCCACGCCTGCCTGGGAGGCGCGGTAGAGCGCCTTGATCAGCTTGGGTTCGGTGAGGGAGTTGCACTTGATGATGATATGACCACGCTTGCCCTTGGCGGCGAGCAGGGCCTCTCGGTCGATCATCTCCACCAGCTTTTGATGCAGGGTGAAGGGGGCGTGCAGCAGGGTCTCGATCTTGCGCGCCTGGCCCATGCCGGAAAGCTGTTGAAACACCCGATGCACGTCGGCGCAAAGCGCCTGATTGGCCGTCAGCAGGCTGTAGTCGGTGTAGAGCTTGGCGGTCTTGGCATGGTAGTTGCCGGTGCCCAGATGCGCGTAGTGGCGAAGCCCGCCCTTTTCCCGACGCACGATATGCAGCATCTTGGCGTGAGTCTTGTAGGCCATGATGCCGTAGATGACGATGGCGCCGGCCTCCTGCAGGCGCGAGGCCAGCTGCAGGTTGTCCGCTTCATCAAAGCGTGCGCGTAGCTCGATGACCACGGTGACTTCCTTGCCCTGGCTTGCCGCGTCCACCAGGGCGCTGACGATGGAGGAGTCCGACCCCGTGCGGTAAAGAGTCTGCTTGATGGCCAGCACGTCCGGGTCGCGGGCGGCCTCTCTGAGCAGGTCCTCGATGGGTGAAAACGACTGGAAGGGGTGGTGCAGCAGGATATCCTGCTTGTCGATGGCGTTGAAAAGACTCCCTTCCTTCAACGACCTGGGCACGCTGGGGGTAAAGGGGCGGTACTTGAGTTCCGGGCGATCCACGTCGTTGAGCACGGCCATCATGCGGGTCAGGTTGACCGGCCCCTCTACCCGGTAAAGATCGTCCTGGGTCAGCTCGAACTGGCGCAGCAGGAAATCGGTCAATCCTTCGGGGCAGTTGTTGGCCACTTCCAGGCGCACGCCGCTGCCATAGCGTCTTGCCAGAAGCTCACCTTTGAGCGCCGACGCCAGATCCGATACCTCTTCGGGGTCCACGCTCAAATCGGCATTGCGCGTGAGCCTGAATTGATAGCATCCCAGCACCCGCATACCGGGGAACAGCTCGTCGGCGTGGGCGTGGATCATCGAGGAAAGAAACACATACTCGGAAAACCCCGCCGAGCAGAGCTCCTTGGGCAGGGCGATCAAGCGCGGCAGCGAGCGCGGCGCGGGAAGAATCGCCATGCCGCCGGCGCGGCCGAAGGCGTCCTTTCCCTCGAGTTCGACGATGAAGTTGAGGCTTTTATTCACCAGCCGTGGAAACGGGTGGGAGGGGTCCAGCCCGATGGGGCTGATCACCGGCATGATTTCCTGATCGAAGAACTCCCGCACCCAGGCCTTTTGTTCATCGTTCCACTGGTCGCGCCGCCGAAAGCGCAGGCCCTGGGCTTCCAGGGCGGGCAGCAGGATATCGTTGAGGATCTGGTACTGGCGGCGAATCTGATAGTGGGCGGTCTCGGAGATTTCACTCAACACTGCCCTGGGCATGCGGCCATCGGCGGCGGTTGCGTCATCATTGAGCGCGATCTGATGCTTCAGCCCCGCCACGCGGATTTCGAAAAATTCATCCATGTTGGACGAGAAGATCAGTAGAAACATCAGCCGGTTCAAAAGCGGATGCGCGTCATCGAGCGCCTGCTCCAGCACTCGGATATTGAACTGCAGATGCGATAGCTCGCGGTTGAAGTAGAATTCCGGGTCGTCCAGATCGGTGTTGGCAAGCGCTTCCTTGGCCTGTACGCCGGTGGGGGTACGGTTGATACGCAGGGGCAGGTTCTCGCCTTCCGTGCTTGCCGGCTCGGTACTTTGAGAGGGTGTGGAATCAAATGTGTGCGTCGCCATACGGGCCCTCGCGTAGTGGGCTTCACGCTTTATAAGCGCCTACCATGACCTTGGTGTGCCAGGGCGATTCTGCAGCGCAAAGATGACAGTCAAGTGTCAGCTTATAATGGGTTAAATCGAAAAGCCCGTTTTTGTTGGCCGTCTCGCGCACGCGCGATGCAATGCACCCTGGCGGTGCTCTTGCCGGGGGCCCGGGCAAATTGACGGTCAGGGCAAGAGCGTCTTCTCTACGGCGAAAGCCGTCTTGTGGAGCCGGGGAAGAGTGACTAGAGTGTTCGACTCTACTATGTCGCTCGCCGTAGAGATCATAGAGATAACCAAGGGAGATAGGCATGAGCAAACAAATAGCAGTGATTCTGGCCGGCTGCGGCGCTTATGATGGGTCGGAGATTTATGAAACCACGTTGACGCTTTTGCGACTGGACCAGCTGGGAATACAGTATCGCGCCTTCGCACCGGACATCGACCAGCACCACGTCATCAACCACCTGACCCAGGACGCGGAAGAAGGGGAGACGCGCAACGTGCTTAAAGAGTCGGCGCGCCTGATGCGCGGCGATATCAGCCCCATCACCGAGCTCGACGCCGACGACTTTGACGCGGTCATCGTGCCTGGCGGCTTCGGCGTAGCGAAGAATCTCTCCGATTTTGCTCTGCAGGGCGATAACATGCAGGTGCTCGAGAGCCTGAAGGAGGCCTTGAAGGCCTTCAAGGCGGATGCCAAGCCAATCGGACTCATGTGTATCGCGCCGGTACTGGTGCCGCGGCTTCTAGGCGATGGCATCGCGGTGACGATCGGGCGCGACCCGAGTGTGGCTGGTGCCATCAGTGCCATGGGCGGGTTGCATAAAAGCTGCAACGTCGACGATATCGTCGTGGACCTCGAGCACCAGGTGGTGACTACTCCCGCCTACATGCAGGCCGAGCGTATCAGCGAAGCCGCCACCGGCATCTTCAAGCTGGTCGAGCGCATCAACGACATGCTCGACCAAGAAAGGAACTGAGCGTTTTGAAGGGTTGATGAGAAAATTGATGAAAGGGTAGTTGAGCATTAGTTGCAACATCGTTGCCCAAAGACAAGAAGCCTCTGCACAAGTGCAGAGGCTTTTTTAATGGCATCGTCTGGATGACCAACCGACAGACGGCGACGCTACACTATTCGGCGGCGTCCTCGGCGTCGAGTTGGCGGCGGCGGCGCACCAGGCGGCCAAAGAGCAGCCCCACTTCGTAAAGCAGGTACATGGGGATGGCCAGCAAACTTTGCGAAATGATGTCCGGCGGGGTCAGGACCATGCCGATTACAAAGCATCCCAGCAGGATGTAAGGGCGCTTTTGCGAGAGGCTTTGCACCGTGGTCGCACCGGATAAAATCAGCAAGAACGTGGCGATGGGGATCTCGAAGGCCACACCAAAAGCGAAAAAGAGCTTGAGCACGAAGTTCAGGTACTGATTGATATCGGTCATCACCGCCACGTTTTCCGGCCCGGTCTGGGTGAAAAACTCGAACAGCAACGGAAATACCACGTAGTAGGCGAAGGCGGCACCTGCGTAGAAAAGCGCGATGCTGGAGACCAGAATAGGGATTGCCAGTGCCCTTTCGTTATCGTAAAGCCCGGGGGCCACGAAGGCCCAGGCCTGGTGCAGCACGAAAGGAATCGCCAGAAAGACCGCTACCACCAGCGTGAGCTTGAACGGTGCCAGAAAAGGCGAGGCCACCTCGGTGGCGATCATCTGAGAGCCTGCGGGCAGCAGCGCGATCAAGGGTTCGGCTACAAAGGTATAAATGTCGTTGGCAAAGGCGTAAAGCGCCAGAAATATGACCACCACCACCACCACCGCCTTGACCAGGCGCGAGCGCAGCTCGATCAGGTGTTCGATCAGGGGGGCCTGGCTTTGATCTTCGCGCGCCTTGTCTGAATCGCCCGTCTTACTCATGGGGGGTACTATCCTTCTTGGGCTCGGGGTCGGTGGGCGCATCCGGCGCCTTCGAGGTAGACGCGACAGGCGCCGACGGCTCTTCGTGAACCGTTTGCAAAGCGTCATCCAGGTGAGCGCGGGCATCCTCCACGCGTTTTTCGGTATCGCGCTTTTCGCCTGCCGGGCGAGCCGTGGTACTCGCTGAACCGGCAATGCTTTCGACATCGCGCTTGGCCTGCTGCAGGCTCTTGTCGAGCTTCTGCTGCTGATCGCTCAGCTTCTGGCGAAGCTCCTCGGCCTCGAGCTGGGCGGTGATTTCGCGTTGCATGCCGGATACCGTTCGCTTGATCTTGCCGATCCACATGCCGGTGGTGCGTGCAGCCTTCGGCAGCCGCTCGGGGCCAAGGACCAGAAGCCCCACGATACCGATGAGCATTAGTTCGAGAAAGCCGATATCCAGCATGGATCAAGGGCGCTCTTCGTTGCGTTCGGCCGCCTTGCGCTTCTCTTCGGCCTGTACATCATACGTGTTGCCCGGCTCTTCATGGGCCACTTTCGCTGCCTCGCGCTCAGACGCCTTCTCTTTCTCTTCTTCGCTCATCGCGCTCTTGAAGCCCTTGACCGCCCCACCCAGGTCGGTGCCGACATTGCGCAGTTTCTTGGTGCCGAAAATCAGGATGATGATGCCCAGAACAATCAAGAGCTGCCAGATACTGATGCCACCTAACATAGTCGTTTCCTCATTAAGCAGGGTCGTTGAATACGTGGATAAGCCGCCGGTCCAGCGCTACCGGGACGCTTTTTCATCGTGGCCGGAGACGCCAAAGCGACGCGCCAGCTCATCGAGCACGCCTTGGTGATCAAGACCAAGGTGCGAGAGCATCACCAGGCTATGAAACCATAGATCAGCGGTTTCAGCGATAACCGCCTGACGTTCACCGTCGCCGCCGTGTTCGGCATCCTTGGCAGCCAACAGGGTCTCGGTGGCTTCCTCGCCGATTTTCTCGAGTATCTTGTTAAGCCCCTTGTGATGCAGGGAGGCCACGTAGGACTCGTCCGGTGCGGCATGGCGGCGCTGGCTCAGCACCTGACCTAAGTGATCTAGAACGGGCGTGGTGTCGGCGGTGCTCATCGAAATCCTTGGTTTATTGCGCAGGGCCTTGTGTCGTTAGAGTGTAGCGTAGCTTGCGCGTCGTTACTGCCATAAAAGCAGAATCAACCCGGCGCCAGCGGCGACCAGTATCGGCCAGGGCTGGCTCAGCACCCATTCGCTCAACGGCTGCCAGGCAAGGGCAAGGGCAACCAGCGCCACACCGATACGCAGGCGATGATGACGCTTTTTCTGCTGGGCGTATTTCACTTCCATCTGGGCGATGGCGCTTGCCTGCTGGTGACGCTGGCGGTGCTCCTGCTCCATGCGGCTAAGTGCCTGGTGAGCGAGTACCGGAAGTTCGGGCAACTGGTGGGAAAGCTCGGGCGCCTGACGCTTGAGTGATTCCCAGAGCCCGCCGATGCCGGCGCGCTCTTTCATCCACTGCTCGAGATAGGGCTTGGCGGTGCTCCAGAGATCAAGGTCCGGGTAAAGCTGACGGCCCAGGCCCTCGATATTCAAAAGGGTCTTTTGCAGGAGCACCAGCTGCGGCTGTACTTCCATGTTGAAGCGCCGCGCGGTCTGGAAAAGCCCCAGCAGTACCTGGCCAAAGGAGATGTCCTTGAGCGGTTTTTCGAGAATCGGCTCGCACACGGTGCGAATGGCAGCGGCGAACTCGTTGGCTCGGGTGTTCTCGCCCACCCAGCCCGATTCGATATGGAGTGCGGCCACTTCGTAGTAATCCTGATGGAAGAACGCCAGCAGGTTGCGCGCCAGATAGTCCTGGTCTTCCCGGGTCAGGCTCCCCACGATGCCGCAATCGATGGCGATATACTGAGGGTCTTCCGGGTTGTCGCAGTTGACGAAGATATTGCCCGGGTGCATGTCGGCGTGAAAGAAGTTGTCCCGGAATACCTGGGTGAAGAAGAGCTCGACGCCGCGCTCGGCGAGCTTCTTGAGATTCACGCCTTTTTTGATCAGGGTATCCAGGTCCGCCACCGGCACGCCACGGATGCGCTCCTGGACCATGACATGGCGCCGGGTATAGGGCCAGTAGATGGTAGGCACGAACAAAAGCGCCGAATCCTTGAAGTTGCGCTTGAGCTGGGAGGTATTGGCGGCTTCCTTGTACAGGTCCAGCTCATCGAACAGTGTCGATTCGTAGTCGCGAATCACCTCCACCGGGCGCAGACGCCGGGCCTCGGGCACCCGGGCCAGAAGTTTGGCGACCTGGTACATCAGCGTCATGTCCTGGCGCATGACGGCGCCGATGCTGGGGCGGATGATCTTGACCACCACTTCTTCGCCGCTATGCAGCGTGGCGGCGTGAACCTGGGCGATGGAGGCCGAGGCCAGAGGCGCGTGATCAAACGCTGCAAACGCTTGCTCAAGCGACATCTCGAGCTCTTTTTCCACCCGGGCGACGGCCAGTTCGCCGGGGAAGGGCGGTACCTGGTCCTGCAATCGGCGCAGTTCGTTGGAAATGTCATCGGGCAGCAGATCGCGCCGGGTGGAGAGCATTTGTCCGAACTTGATGAAGATCGGCCCCAGCGACTCGAGGGCCAGACGCAGGCGCTCGCCCCGGGAGCGCTTGCCGAGAGGAATCAGGCGAAGTGGCAAGAACCACATGATGAATCTTAGCCACAAGGGCAGCCGCTCGATGGGGATCAGGGTATCGAGGCGGTGACGGGCGATTACCCAGAGGATCTTGAAAAGCCGCAGGCTCATGGAGTCGGCTCCTGGGCGCGTGCGTCCAGACGGCGGGAGAGCCGGTTGAGCCGCGCTTCCAGGCGATCCGTGGCCATGTCCAGATCGGTGAGCGCATCACGCAGCACATCGCGCTGCTGGCGGCCCGGCAGCAGCCGCGCCTCTTCAAAGACGTACTCGGAAAGATCCTGGAAGAGCTCGTCTCTGGCGCGCAGCCCGAAGCGGCTCAGGCGACGAAGACCTTCTGCCAGCGAGTAGGCAGGCGACGGGCCGATCCACCGGGCAAGCTCGCCCTCCCAGTCAAGATCAAGATCGAAGAAGAGATCCCGGGTAGCTTCCAGTAGCCCTATGCGACCGCGCACGGCAAGCTTGCCTTCGAACATCAGTCGTTCGATCGATGCCCCGCTCAACCACTCGGAAAAGGTTTCCGGCGTCAGCTCCAAAATGGCGTCAACGCTGGTTTCATCCACCGCCTCGCCGGGCAGGAGGTCAACGCCGGTAGCGTGGTAGCCAAGCACCAGCGCCAGATGAGGCTTTTCGAGTCTCACCAGCAAACGGCTACCCGCAAGCTGCCCCAGCCGGCCAGGCGCGGCGGGGTCGCGGGCGAGCAAGGCGTTCAGCGTGCGTTCACAGCCGGCCAGCAGCAGAGTCGGGGTCAGTGACATGCTCACCTCAGCGTCCGTGGCGTCATAGCTTGATGCCGCGATGAAGCGCGACAATACCGCCGGTCAGGTTGGTGTACTCCACCCGTTCAAGGCCTGCGTCTTCCATCATGGCCTGAAGGGTTGCCTGGTCCGGATGCATGCGAATCGACTCGGCCAGGTAGCGGTAGCTCTCGCCATCCTTGGCCACCAGTTCGCCGATACGCGGCAGTAAGCGGAACGAGTACTCGTCGTAGGCCTTGGTCAAAAGCGGATTGTCGGGCTTGGAAAACTCCAGCACCAGAAGACGGCCGCCGGGCTTGAGCACACGCGTCATGGAGCGAAGTGCCGCGTCCTTGTCGGTGACGTTTCGAAGCCCGAAGGCGATGGTGATGCAGTCGAAGTGGTTATCCGGAAAGGGCAGGCATTCGGCATTGGCTTGAACGTACTCGACATTGCCGCCTACGCCGTTGTCCATCAGCTTGTCACGGCCGACATTGAGCATCGAGGCGTTGATGTCGGCCAGAACGACCTTGCCCCGAGGGCCCACCATGCGTGAAAACTTGAGTGTCAGATCCCCCGTGCCGCCGGCGATATCCAGCACCCGGTGGCCGGGGCGAACGCCCGAGCGCTCGATGGTCAGGCGTTTCCACACCCGGTGAATGCCAAAGGACATCAAGTCGTTCATCACGTCGTAACGCGCGGCCACCGAGTGAAAGACATCCGCGACGCGGGAGGCTTTCTCGTCCAGCGGGACTTCCTGATAGCCAAAATGGGTGGTGCGCTTTTCCGTGGGGCTCATGAGGCATTGGCTCCCGAGTTCGAGGCGGACATCAATGGCCGAGGGGCCATCGCTTGATAGGTTGGCTGTATTGTAGCCTTCTCTTCCCCGCTTTGTCTGCGCCTGCCTTTAAAGCCTTGGTTTTTGAAGTGTTAGAGCTCCTTGAACTGAATGCCCGCGGGCTCTCGCGAGGCACCCGCCTCGGAGAGCGCTTGCAGATACTCAGCCCAGTACGCGTCCTGGTGGGTGGCGATTTTGTACAGATACTCGTAGCTGTAAAGACCGCTGTCATGGCCGTCGTCGAAATGAAGCTTCAGGGCGTAGTTGCCGGTCTGGGTGATGTCCATCAGGCCCACGTCGCGCTTGCCGGTCTGCAGCACGGCGCTGTCGCCGCCGTGGCCGCGCACTTCCGCCGAGGGGGAGTAGACCCGCAAAAGCTCGATGGGCACGCGGTAGTGAAGATCGCCCGGATAGGTCAGCTCCAGCAGACGGTTCTTCTTGTGGTAGTGAACGTGGGTGGGAATCGGGCTTTCCATGATGCGGTTTTTCTCCCCTTGGGTGGGCAGGCACAAGCAGGCGGGTGCGCACACCCGCCTGGAAGACCTATTTTGCGATGTCGAGGCAGGCCCAGCTTACAGAATATAGCGCGAGAGGTCTTCGTCGACGGCCAGTTCGCCCAGCTGGGCATTGACGTAATCGGCATCGACCACCAGCGGGCTGTCCATATCGCCGCCCTTGAACGACGCCTCTTCCAGAAGGCGCTCCATCACGGTGTGCAAGCGCCGTGCGCCGATGTTCTCGGTGCCTTCGTTGACCTGCCAGGAGATCTCGGCGATGCGCTCGATACCATCGGCGGTGAATTCGACATCAAGGCCTTCGGTGGCCAGCAGTGCCTGGTACTGCCTGGTGAGCGAGGCCGAGGGCTCGGTCAGGATGCGCTTGAAGTCATTGGGCGTCAGCGCGTCCAGTTCCACGCGGATCGGCAGACGGCCCTGAAGCTCGGGGATCAGGTCGGACGGGCGCGACAGGTGGAAGGCGCCGGAGGCGATGAACAGGATATGGTCGGTCTTGACCATGCCGTACTTGGTGGAGACCGTCGAACCCTCGATCAGCGGCAGCAGATCCCGCTGCACGCCTTCCCGGGAGACTTCGCCACCGCTGGACTGCCCGCTGCCCTTGGCGACCTTGTCGATCTCATCGAGAAACACGATGCCGTGCTGCTCGACCGACTCCACCGCCCGGGCCTTGATCTCTTCTTCGTTGACCAGCTTGCCGGCTTCCTCGTCGCGCAGCAGTACCAATGCCTCTTTCACGGTGACGCGGCGCTGCTCGCGCTTTTGCTGACCCATGTTGGAAAACAGGCTCTGCAGCTGGCTGGTCATCTCTTCCATGCCCGGCGGGGTCATGATATCCACCCCCTGGCCCTGGGAGGAGACCTCGATGTCGATCTCCTTGTCGTCAAGCTGTCCTTCGCGCAGTTTCTTGCGAAACGACTGGCGCGTGGCGTTTTCATCGCGCGGCTTGTCTTCCTGGCCGCGGGGCGGGGGCAGCAGCGCGTCGAGCACGCGATCTTCGGCAGCGTCTTCGGCGCGGTGACCCACTTCTTCCTTGGCATGCTCGCGCACCATCTTGATGGCGGCTTCCATCAGATCGCGAATGATCGATTCGACATCGCGGCCTACGTAGCCCACTTCGGTGAACTTGGTGGCTTCGACCTTGATGAACGGGGCACGGGCGAGCTTGGCAAGCCTGCGGGCAATTTCGGTCTTGCCCACGCCGGTGGGGCCGATCATGAGAATATTCTTGGGTGTCACTTCCGGGCGCAGGTCGTCATCGAGCTGCATGCGCCGCCAGCGGTTACGCAGAGCGATCGCCACGGCGCGTTTGGCATCCTGCTGACCAATGATGTACTGATCGAGGGCGTGTACGATTTCGCGGGGTGTCATCTGGGTCATGAAAGGGGCCTCAACGGTCGTCGATGTTCAGCTCTTCGAGCGTGACGTGGTGGTTGGTAAACACACAGATGTCACCGGCGATCTGCAAAGACTTCTCGGTGATCTCACGGGCGCCGAGCTCGGTATTTTCCAGAAGCGCGCGGGCGCTGGCCTGGGCGAAGTTGCCGCCGGAACCGATGGCGATGATGCCGCGCTCGGGTTCGACGACATCGCCGTTGCCCGTAATGATCAGCGAAGCGCTGTGATCCGCGACGGCCAGAAGCGCCTCTAACCGGCGAAGTGCCCGGTCGGTGCGCCAGTCCTTGGCCAGTTCCACTGCGGCCTTGGTCAGGTGGCCCTGATATTTCTCGAGCTGTGCTTCGAAGCGCTCGAACAGCGTGAAAGCGTCCGCCGTGCCGCCGGCAAAGCCTGCAAGTACCTTGCCCCGGTAGAGGCGGCGCACCTTGCTGGCATTACCCTTCATGACGGTGTTGCCAAGTGACACCTGGCCGTCGCCGGCGAGGGCGACCTGATTACCGCGGCGTACGGATACGATCGTGGTCATGGAGATGACTCCTTAAGGGAATGGCTCCCGATAACTTACCGGCCGCGTGGCGACCGCAACTAAAGCGCTTCAGCACCAAAGCACTTCAGAACTAAAGCAATTCACAACAAAATGCGGGCGGTCGATAAAAAATCAACCGCCCGCCGGGTAACGCATGCCGCTTTATCAGTTCTGCAGCTGAATCAGCAGCGGCTCGATCCCCTGGGTGGTCATCAGATCCTGGGCGCGATTCAGCTCACGAGTGTCCTCGTAAGGGCCTACCTGCACGCGGTGCCAGGTATCGCCGCTGGCCTGAACTTCGGTGATCTGGGCCAGAAGGCTCAGGTTGCGCAGTCGCCCGCGCAGCTGCTCGGCGTCACTGAGCTCCTTGAACGAAGCGGCCTGCAGCATATAGCGGTTGGGCGTGGCACTTTGTGCCGGGGCCTGCTGGGGCGCGCTTGCCTGCTCCTCCGGCCGGGTGTTGGCGGCAATCATCTGCGCGATCAGATCATCGTTTGAGGCACCGGCGTCGCCTTGCGGGTCGGTCGTCTCGGCAATGTCCGGACGGTTGACCGTCGAGGGGAGCGCCACACCCGGGGCGATGACCTCGGTTTCCGGCAGCAGCGTGTAGAACTCGAAGGTCGGCATGGAGGGCTCGGCGGCGTTTTCGGTCTGGCGCGCGGCGCTTCGCTCTTCGCTTCCGGGGGGTTTGGGCAGCACCGTGGCCTGGGGCGTATCGTTCTGCTCCTGCCACGGAGCAGTGCCGTGCTGATGCTGGGCCAGAAAGAAGCCGGCCGCGACCCCCGCGAGTGCCCAGAGCCAGCCCGGCAGTCTTATGCCCGAACCCGACGCCTTAGGCGCTCTGCGCTGGCTGGTGGCCCCGCGGCGGGTCGGCCGTTTGCGCGCTCGAGCCATGGTTTACATCTCCTCTGGGGCGCTAACCCCCATAAGATCAAGACCGTTACGCAGCACCTGGCGGGTGGCAAGACCCAGCGCCAGACGCGCGTTACGCAGTGAGTCGTCGTCGACCATTACCTTGACCGCGTTATAGCAGGTGTGAAAATCGCCGGCCAGATCCAGCAGGTACTGGGACACCTGCTGGGGCTCACGCGCACGCGCTGCCAGCTCGACGACTTCCGGATAGCGCGCCAGGCGGTTGAGGACGGCTTTCTCCTGATCGCTGTCCAGCAGTGCCAGATGGGAGAGAGCCAGATCGTAGTCGAATGCCTTGTTGTCGTTTTCCACCCTGCGCAGCATGCTGCACACCCGGGCGTGGGCGTACTGGATGTAGTAGACCGGGTTGTCGTTGGACTGCGAGCGCGCCAGGTCGATATCGAAGGTGAGCTGGGAATCCGCCCGACGTGCAGCCAGGAAAAAGCGCGTGGCATCGCGGCCCACTTCGTCGATCAAATCGCGAAGCGTGACGTAGCTGCCCGCTCGCTTGGAGAGCTTTACCTCCACACCGCTTCGGGTCACCATCACCATCTGGTGCAGCACGTAGTCCGGATAGCCCTGGGGGATACCTGCCTGCAGCGCCTGAAGCCCAGCACGTACCCGGGTCACGGTGGAGTGGTGATCCGCACCTTGCTCGTTGATCACGGTCTTGAAGCCGCGCTGCCACTTGTTGTGGTGGTAGGCCACATCGGGCAGGAAATAGGTGTAGCCGCCATCCCTCTTGCGCATCACCCGGTCCTTGTCATCACCAAAGTCGGTGGTACGCAGCCACATCGCCCCGTCTTCTTCATAGGTGTGGCCGTTTTCGACCAGTGCCTTGACGGTTTCCTCGACGCTACCCTTCTCGTAAAGCGACGATTCCAGAAAATAGACATCGAATGCCACGCCGAAGGCCTTGAGGTCCAGGTCCTGCTCGCGGCGAAGCCAGGCCACCGCAAACGCCTGAATGGCATCGAGGTCATCCGGGTCGGCCTGACCGGTCACTTCCCGGTCATCGGCCGTCACGGTCTTGCCCGCCAGGTAGTCGTCGGCAACGTCCTTGATGTAGTCACCCCGGTAGCCATCGGCGGGCCAGCTTTCATCCTCCGGTCCCAGGCCCTTGGCCCGGGCCTGGACCGACAGCGCCAGATTCTGGATCTGGGCGCCGGCGTCGTTGTAGTAGAACTCGCGGGTGACATCGAACCCCGTGGCTTCCAGCAGCCGGCACAGGCAGTCACCGATGGCAGCCCCCCGGCCATGGCCCACGTGCAAGGGCCCGGTGGGGTTGGCAGAGACGAATTCCACCTGCACCTTCTCGCCTTGACCGACCAGGCTTCGTCCGAACGCATCGCCGCCATCCAGCACCTGGGCAATGATCTGTGCGGCGGCATCGACGGCGGCGAAAAAGTTGATAAAGCCGGGCCCGGCGATCTCGGTCCTGGCGATGGCATCGCTTTGCGGCAGGGCCTGGATGATCGCCTCGGCAAGCTCGCGGGGCTTCATGCCAGCGGGCTTGGCAAGCGTCAGCGCCAGATTGGTGGCGTAATCACCGTGGGCTTTATCTTTGGTGGGGTCGATCTTGATCGCCGGGGTCAGGTCTTCGGGCAGCACGCCTTGGTGCTTCAGCGCGTCAACCGCGCCTTGTAGCAAAGAAGTAATCGTCTCTTTCATTTGAATATCCGGAATTCTCGATGGCGGCGTGTGCGTATAAACCGGCTGTAAAGTGCCAATCACAGCGGCAAAACGGCCATTATCGGCAATTAGCGCCCAGTTTCAAAGCCGTATTGCGTATGTCGGACGCCGGGGCCGAGCAAGTGATCGCTCAAGAGAGCGTTTGTGGATCGATATCGATCGACCAGCGCACGCTTCGCGCCTCGCGATGGGCGTCCAGCCACTGGACCAGCCAGTTGGCCGCGGCGTGGCGCTGACTGCGCTTGTCGGCGGCCAGCATCACGTGAATATGGTAGCGGTTCTGGCGCCGCTCCATGGGGGCGGGCACCGGTCCCAGGCAGCGTGCCTGGACGCCTGTTTCCTTCAGCCACTGCCTGAGTGCCTGAGCGGCCGCCTGGGCCAGCGCCAGGGCGGCCTGCTCCTGAGGGCTTTCCAGGCGTAACAGCGCCATGAAGCCGAACGGGGGAAGTTTGGCCAGACGGCGCTCCTCGAGCAGGTCCCGGGCCAGCGCTGCGTAGCCGTGCTCGGCAAGCTTGCCCAGGTGCGGGTCGTCCGGATGCAGGGTCTGCACGAGTACTCGTCCTGGGTGGGCGGCGCGCCCGGCCCGGCCCGCTACCTGCTCCAGAAGCTGGGCGCTATGCTCGAGGGCGCGGAAATCGGCGCTGTAGAGCCCGCCGTCGGCGTTGATGACGATCACCAGGGTGACGTGGGGCAGGTGGTGGCCCTTGGCCAGCATCTGGGTGCCGACCAGAATACACGGCTCGCCGCGGTGAACCTCCTTGAGCACCTGATCGAAGCTGTCCTTGCGCCGGGTGCTGTCCCGGTCGATGCGATGGATCGTGGTGTCGGGGAAAAGCCCCTGCAGGGTCTCTTCGGTGCGCTCGGTACCCGAGCCGAGCGCGCGCAGATCGCCGCTGCCGCACTCGGGGCAGGCATCCGGAAGCGCCCGACGGCTGTCGCAGTGGTGGCAGGCCAGAAGCGGTGGCTGGCGGTGAAGGGTCATGCGCGCATCGCACTGGTGGCAGTCCGCCATCCAGCCGCAGCCATGACAGGCAAGACGCGGCGCGAAGCCGCGCCGATTGATGAACACCAGCACCTGCTTGCCCGCCTCGAGCGTTGACTGGATGGCCTTGATCGCGCCGGGCAAGAGCCCACCCTGGCGGCGCTGGTGGCGAAGGTCAACAAGCTCCAGCTTCGCCGGCGGATGGCGGCTGGGGCGCTGGGTCAGACGCAGGTGACGATAGTGGCCGGAAAGCGCCTGCTGCAGGCTTTCCAGCGACGGCGTGGCGCTTCCCAGCAGAAGTGGTATCTGATGATGATGGGCGCGAGCGACGGCCAGGTCGCGTGCGTGGTAGCGAAGCCCGTCGTGTTGCTTGTAGGAGCCATCGTGCTCCTCATCGACAATGATGGCGCCGGGCCGTGCCAGCGGCGTGAAGATGGCCGAGCGGGTGCCGATCACGATCAGCGCCCGTCCATCGGCGGCGGCCTCCCAGGCGTCCATGCGCTCGGCATCGTTGAGCCCTGAATGAAGCGCCACCACGGCTACCTTGAAGCGGCTTTTAAAGCGCGCGAGTGTCTGCGGGGTCAGGCCGATTTCCGGCACCAGTACCAGCGACTGCTTGCCCTTGGCGGCGATGGCTTCGATCAATTGCAGGTAAATTTCGGTCTTGCCACTCCCCGTTACCCCTTCCAGCAGGCAAGGGTGATAGCCGTCCAGATTTTCGTGAAGGGCAGCCAACGCGCTTGCCTGCTCCCGGTTGAGCGGAAGTGCTGGCGAGGCCAGAAGCCCATGCGGTGGCGCGCCGCCTGCCTGGCGCGCCACCTCGAAGGAAGTCGCCAGGCCCTTGCGTGCCAGGGCGTTGAGCTGTTCCTTGGCGTAGCCATGAGCGCTGATGGCGCGCAGGGGTAGGCCGTGAGCGTGCTGGCGCAAAAGCGCGTAGAGCGCGGCCTGTCTGGGGGCGTTCTTGAGGGACGCCGCGTCTTCGTCCGTGGCCTGCCATTGGGTGTAGGTGCGCCCGGCCATGGGGTGGCCCTGCCTGAGCCTTGCCGGCATGGCAAGCTGCATGGTGTCGCCCAGGCTGTGCTGGTAGTAGCGCGCGGTAAAGTGGCAAAGCCACAGCCAGTCCGCGGGCAGCGGCGCCTCATCGAGCACGTCGCTGATGGGTTTGAGCTTGTTCGCGGGCAGGGCGCTTTTCTCAAGCGTTGCGATGACGACACCGACGACTTCGCGGCGGCCAAAGGGAACGCGCACGCGAAGCCCCGGCTGCCAGCCACCGCTTGGCATCTGACGGGCCGGCAGATAGTCGAACAGCTGGCGTAGCGGTGAGGGAAGCGCCACCTGAAGCGCGCCGGGGGCCTTGGGTGGCGAGGCAGCGGTGTCTGAAGAAAAAGTGTCGGGCAATTGGCCTCCGGCGTAAAATATTGCTAGAATATGCGCCCGCTTTGCTTTTTACCATCGAAGCGGGTAACCGGTTAGCAGTTATTTCAACCCCATATGCGGTGCCTGGCAACGGATCAGGTGGCGGCATAAGTATGAGAGGTTCACGATGAAACAAGGTATCCACCCGAATTACAACACGGTCGCCGCGACGTGTTCTTGTGGCAACACTTTCCAGGTCGGTTCTACTTCTGGTCAGGACTTCTCTCTGGACGTGTGCTCCAACTGCCACCCGTTCTACACGGGCAAGCAGAAACAAGCGACCACCGGTGGCCGCGTAGAACGCTTCAACAAGCGTTTTGGCGCTGCCATCAAGCGCGGTTGATAGCTCGCTTGCCGGCACTCTGGTGCCGGATGCCAAGAACCCACGCCAAGGCGTGGGTTTTTTTATGGGCGCTGAAAAGTGAAATCAATTTCCAATATTGCTGCTTTGCATCAATAAGCAAAGCATTATAGCCGGGCGTGTCAGGTATAAGTTGCAGCAAATGATGGCTAAAATCGACGAAAATGTTTTCAAGTGAGGCAAAAGTGACGGTTTTGCCAGGCGGTTGACGGCGCGCTTGAGTCGCCGGGGGTTTTTCTATACTCTTGAGCCATAGATCTACTTTAGGCTAACGGAACCCCTATCATGACAGACGCCAACAAGCAGGCAGCACTTGATTATCACGCCAAACCCATCCCTGGAAAGCTTTCGGTCGAGTTAACCAAGTCCACCGCTACCGCTCGGGATCTGTCGCTTGCCTACAGCCCAGGCGTGGCCGAGCCCGTACGCGAGATCGCCCGCGATGCGGAGAATGCCTACCGCTATACCGGCAAGGGTAACCTGGTCGCCGTGATTTCCGATGGCAGCGCCATTTTAGGCCTTGGCAATCTGGGGCCGCTTGCCAGCAAGCCGGTAATGGAAGGCAAGGGTGTGCTGTTCAAGTGCTTTGCGGGCATCAACTCGGTGGACATCGAAGTGGACGCCGAGTCGCCCAAGGATTTCATCGATACCGTGGCGCGTATTGCCGATACCTGGGGCGGCATCAACCTGGAAGACATCAAGGCACCGGAGTGCTTCGAGATCGAAAAGGCGCTGATCGAGCGCTGCTCGATTCCGGTCTTCCACGATGACCAGCACGGCACGGCGATCGTCACCGCCGCAGGCATGTTGAACGCCCTCGATATTGCCGAAAAGCGTATCGAAGACGTCAAGATTGTCTGCATGGGCGCAGGTGCTGCGGCGATTGCCTGCATGCGCCTGTTGATTTCCTGCGGCGCCAAAGCGGAAAACCTGGTGATGCTCGACCGGCGCGGGGTGATTCACACCGAGCGCGACGGCATCAACGAGTACAAGGCGGAGTTCGCCCGCGACACCGATATGCGCACCCTCGATGACGCCATCGACGGCGCCGATGTGTTCATCGGTCTGTCAGGTCCCGGGCTTTTAGGTGCCGATCAGGTGAAGAAGATGGCGGCTGACCCGATCATTTTCGCCTGCACCAACCCGGACCCGGAGATTCACCCGGACGTGGCCCGCGAGGCGCGCCCGGACGTGATCATGGCCACCGGCCGCTCGGACTTCCCCAACCAGGTCAACAACGTGTTGGGCTTTCCGTTCATCTTCCGTGGGGCTCTAGATGTGCGCGCCACGCGCATCAACGAGGCGATGAAGCTCGCCGCGGTGCACGCACTGAAAGACCTGGCCCGGGAGCCGGTACCGGAGGAGGTGTTGAACGCCTACGAGCTCACCGAAATGAGCTTTGGTCGCGACTACATCATTCCCACCCCGGTCGATGTGCGCCTTTTGGAGCGTGTCTCTTCCGCGGTGGCCCAGGCCGCCGTGGACTCGGGGGTGGCCCGCAAGCCTTACCCGGCGCATTACCCGCTGAAAACCATCAACAACGTTTACGGCGGCTAAGCGCTGAAACGATTAAAAAAGCCCGCTGCGAGCGGGCTTTTTCGTGAATAGCGTGCGCGCGCTACTCTGCATAGCGTGTTAGTCCTTCTTGCGCTGTGGAGGCGACCAGTCGGCCCTGGCGGTTGAAAATGTGTCCGCGAGCCAGGCCGCGGGCGTTGCCGGCCCAGGGCGAATCGATCGAGTAGAAAAGCCACTCGTCCAGACGGGTATCCTCGTGAAGCCACAGTGCATGATCCAGGCTTGCGATACGCAGCTTCGGGTCCCCGAATTCGACGCCATGCGGGATCAGTCCGGTACTCAACAGGTTGAAATCCGAGGAGTAGGAAAGCAGGTGGCGGTGAAGTGCCGGGTCGTCGGGTAGCTCTCCGGAAATGCGAAACCACAGCCCCCGGCCGGCGGGGGCGTCGAGGGTCGGATTGTGGTCCAGGTGCAAGAACTCGATCGGGTGGCCGGGAAAGCGCTCGTGCTTGACGTTGCCTTCCTCGATCAGCGTTTCGGGGCTTGGCACGTCGGGCATGGTAATCTGGTGGTTGAACCCCGCCTCTTCGCTTTGAAAGGACGCGCTGCAGAAAAAGATCGGGCGCCCCTTTTGGATCGCCGTCACCCGGCGGGTGGTGAAACTTCCGCCGTCGCGGACGTTATCAACCTGGTACACCACCGGGCGATGCGGGTCGCCAGGGCGTAGAAAATAACCGTGCTGGGAGTGGGGATGGCGCGTTTTCTCGACGGTACGGGCGGCGGCGGCGAGCGCCTGGCCCAGCACCTGCCCGCCGTAAAGCTGGGGGAAGCCCAGGTCCTGGCTCTGGCCGCGAAACAGCGTCTCCTCTAGCGTTTCCAGTTCCAGTAGATTCAACAGCGTCTTCAGGGCGTCGTTCATTCTCGGTATCCTATGGCATTTCGCCGCTTTATCGATCTGGCTACCTTAACGGAGTTCGCCTCAATGCGCAGCGATGAATTTTACATGTATCGCGCCCTGGATCAGGCGCATCTGGCGGCAACGGCGGGGGAGGTGCCCGTGGGGGCGGTGGTGGTCGATGCCGACGGCGATATCGTCGGCGCCGGTCATAACGCCCCGGTGGCCAACTGCGATCCCTGCGGCCACGCGGAAATTCGTGCGCTGCGTCAAGCCGGGCTTGCGCTGGGCAATTACCGCCTTGACGGCTGCACTCTGTATGTCACATTAGAGCCCTGTATGATGTGCGCGGGTGCGATGGTGCATGCGCGCATCAGGCGCCTGGTGTACGCCACCGCCGAGCCGCGTGCCGGCATGGTGGAGTCGAAGGCGAACCTGCTCGCTCAGCCCTGGTTCAACCATCAGGTGGAGATACACTCGGGTGTGCTCGCCGGCGCCTCCCGAAAGCTTTTGAAAGCGTTTTTTGCCCGCCGGCGCTAGCCGGCCGTCAGGGCGAAGTACTCGCCAAGGAGACACGATGCACGTGCTACTCAATGTTGTGATTGTACTTTTGACCATCGCCTGCATGGAGGTGGTCGCAACGCTTTCGCACAAGTACATCATGCACGGCTGGGGGTGGGGCTGGCACCGCTCTCACCATGAACCGCGCACGAGCTGGTTCGAACTCAACGATTTATACGCTGTGGTCTCCGCCGCACTGGCCATTGCGCTGATCGCTTTCGGTACCGCCGGGGCCTGGCCGCTGCAATGGATCGGCGCGGGCATGACCGCTTATGGAATGATCTACTTCGTGGTGCATGACGGGCTGGTGCACAAACGCTGGCCGTTCAAGTACATTCCCCGGCGCGGCTATCTGAAGCGTCTTTACAAGGCCCACCGGCTGCATCACGCGGTGAAGGGCCGCCACGACTGTGTCTCTTTCGGCTTCATCTACGCCCCGCCCGTCGAGAAGCTGGAGCAGACCCTGAAGAGCCGCCACGGTGATGGCCCTAACGCGGGCGCTGCCAAAGCGACGTCGGGCGCAAAGACGCCGCCTTCCGAGCGCGAGAGCCCAGCGCGCTAGCCCCGCCGGACAACAGCAGCGCGATCTTCTCCCCCCGGCCGGTGCTCTGTCGCCCGTCCCAGGCGTGTCCGCCGGCGCGAGTCACCTTCACGCCAATCTTGCGATACACCCCGAGAGCCGCGGCGATCGCCCAGGCCGAGCGCAGTGGCAGCGCCTGTAGCCCGACGCGCGCCGAGGCGTAGTAGGGCTCGGCGGTCTCGATCAGGCGCGTCGCCACGCGGGCAAGCGCTTCCCGAAAGGTCGGGTCAAGAATGTCCTTTGCCGTCATGCCCTCATCATGAAGCCATTCGGCGGGCACGTAGCAGCGCCCCGCCCGGGCGTCCTCGACGATGTCCCGGGCGATGTTGGTGAGCTGAAACGCCAGGCCCAGATCGCAGGCGCGGTCGAGTACTGCCTCGTCGCGTACGCCCATGACCCGTGCCATCATCAAGCCCACCACGCCGGCGACGTGGTAGCAGTAGCGCAGGGTATCGTCGATGGTCTGATAATGCTCGTCGCGCACGTCCATGGCGTAGCCTTCCAGATGGTCGAAGGCCTGACGCGGAGGGATTTCATGGGTGAGTGCCACTTCCTGGAAGGCGGCGAAGGCGGCGAAGGCGGGCTCGCTCATCGGCTTACCGGCAAAGGCGCGCTCGGTCTGTGCCTTGAGTTCGATCAAGCGCGTCTCGCTTGCCGCCTTCTGGGCCTCATTGCCCTGAAGAGCGTTGTTGAACCCCAGGGTCTGATCGTCGATCACATCGTCGCAGTGACGACACCAGGCGTAGAGCATCAGCGCGGCTCGGCGCGTCTCGGGGTCGAACAGCTTTGATGCGCTGGCAAAGCTTTTCGAGCCTGCGGCCATGGTATGGGTGGCGTGATCCAGAAGCGCTTCGCTCATGAGTCCGGCTGCCCCGGTACGGGCCGCTCGTTTGCAAGCCGGTCGATCATAAGCCCTGCGGTTGCCTTGGCCGAACCGATCACGCCGGGAATGCCCGCGCCCGGGTGGGTGCCCGCGCCCACCAGATACAGGTTGTCGATCTTGCTGTCCAGGTTGTGCGGGCGAAACCAGGCGCTCTGGGTCAGGATCGGCTCGATCGAGAACGCCGAGCCCTGGTGAGCGCCTAACGTGTCACGGAAATCGAACGGCGTGAACGTGCGATGGGTCACCAGTTGGCTACGCAGCCCCGGCATGTAGTGCTTTTCCAGGTAGTCGAAGATGCGCTCGCGAAGCTTGGGGCCTTCTTCGTCCCAATCGAGATTCGCGGTGCCCAGGTGCGGCACCGGGGCCAGTACGTAGTAGCTGCCGCAGCCTTCCGGGGCAAGCGTGGGGTCGGTGACACACGGCGCGTGGAGGTAAAGCGAGAAATCCTCGGCCAGGCCGTCGCTGTTGAAGATCTCGTCGATCAGCTCCCGGTAGCGCGGCCCGAAGCACACCGTATGGTGGGCCAGCTGAGTGTGGTTGTGATTCAGGCCAAAATAGAGCACGAACAGCGAGTTGCTCATGCGCTTGCGCTTGAGCTTTCTGGCCCTTGAGGCGCCCACCGGGTGATGGCCCAGGAGTTTTTCGTAGGTATGCACCACATCGGCGTTGGAGGCTACCGCCCGGGCGTCGATGGTGCGGCCGTCGGCCAGGGTCACGCCGCGAATATGGTGGCCGTCCGCCTCGATGCGCTCGACCTTGGCGTTGAGGGCGATTTCCCCGCCCAGATCCTCGAACAGTTTTGCCATGCCTTGTACCAAAGCACCGGTGCCGCCACGGGGAAACCACACGCCCCACTTGCGCTCGAGGGCGTGAATCAACGTGTAGATCGACGAAGTGGCAAACGGGTTGCCGCCCACCAGCAGCGAGTGAAACGAGAATGCCTGGCGCAGATGCTCGTCCTCGATAAAGGTCGACACCTTCGCGTAGACGCTCTTCCAGGCCTCGAGCCTGGCAAGCTGAGGTGCGGCGCGCAGCATGTCGCGAAAGGACAGAAAGGGTACGGTGCCAAGCTTGACATAGCCCTCTTCGAACACCGCCTGGGAGTATTCCAGAAAGCGTCGGTAGCCCTCGACGTCACGGGGGTTGAAGTGTTCGATCTGGCGTTCGAGGTTTTGCTGGTCGTTGTCGTAGTTGAAGACCTCGCCGGACTCCCAGCAAAGCCGGTAAAACGGCGTGACGGACAGAAGCTCGACGTAGTCATCGATTTTTTTACCCGCAAGCTCGAAAAGCTCTTCGATGGCGCTGGGGTCGGTGATCACCGTCGGGCCGGCATCGAAGACGAAGCCTTCGTCTTCGTAAACATAGGCGCGCCCGCCGGGCTTGTCGCGGCTTTCACACAAGAGGGTGGGAATGCCCGCCGCCTGAAGCCGAATGGCCAGTGCCAGGCCGCCGAAACCGGCACCAATTACGATCGTTTTACTCATCTTTGAAGGCTCGCAGCCGAGGGGTTTGTTTAAGCACGGCCGGAATGGCCTCGCCCACCGGCACCGGCGGCTTGCCGGAGACGATGCGCGCCTTGTCCAAAAGCGTGGGGTGGCCGGCGTAAAAGCGCTGAATCAACCCATCGTTCAAACTGTAAAAGCGCTGCAGCACCTGCCAGCGCCGATCCGGCCGGCCGGCCAGAAACAGCATCCGGGTCAGCAGGCGGAAAAAGCGCTGCTCCCGCCAGCGTTGCCTGGCGTGGCGCTCGATCACCGCCTGCAGCGCGCCAGCGCTCAGGTCCTTCTGGGCGGCGACAAGGTCGGCAAGCGCCACGGCGCTGGGTAGCGAATAGCCGGTCATGGCATGAAACAGCCCGGCGCGAAGCCCGCTGACCGGCTGGTCACCCAGAGCCTTCCAGAACGCATCGATATCCCCGGTCAGCGCGATGGGCAGGTGGCCGCGTTCTTCGCGCTCGAGTGTCTCAAGCTCCCAACCCTGCACCTTCGCGTAGCGGGCGATGTTCTCCTTGGCGAGGGTTTGATTGAGACTTGCGTCATCCACGTAGTGGGTATCCTCGATCAGAAGCCGGTCCTCGGAGAGCGGCAGGCTGTAGACGAAGCGGTAGCCATCGCCTTGATCCACCGTGGCATCCATCAGCCGGGGGCGGTCGAGGCCGTGAGGCTTGGCAAGACGCCACTGCTGGCCCACGAAGGACTGAAAGCCGATGGTCAGGTGCGGGCTTTTTTGAAAACCTCGCCCGTCGATCACCGCGCGGGCTGCAAGCACGGTGCCATCGTCAAGGGTCACGCTTGACGCGGTGAGGCCCTGAACCCTTGTTCGGGTCAACAGGCGCTTGCCCAGGGCGGCACTCAGCACCTCGGCAAAGCGCTCGGCGCTCACACTCAGGTAGTCGCTCTTGAAGGTACGGGTAAAGGCGGGAAAGCGTACCTCGTAACCCGGCCAGCGGTGAGCCACCAGCGGTGAAAGCCAGTCAAGCTGCGCCGGGCTCACATCGCTTTCATGAAACGACCAGGTGTGGTTGCCGCCCGGCGCCTCACTGGCTTCGATCACCAGCAGTTCGAGCTCGGGCTGGCGCTTTAAAAGCCGCCAGGCAATCAGCCCGTTGGCCAGGCCCGCGCCGACGAGAATAAGATCATACCGCGTGTTCATGGGCCGTCTCCGCGAAAACTGCTTGTCCGGTGGTCAGCGCCTGTTCGGTGATTCGGGCGGCGCGTTCGGCGCCGCCCGCGGCGCGAAGCGGTGCCTGCATCGCCAGAAGGCGTTCCTTGCAGCTCGAATCCTCTTTCAGAACGGCCAGTTTTTCGGCAAGCGTGGCCGGGCGGGAAACGTTGAACGCGCGCTCCCCTAAGCCGTGGTAGAGCACCCGCGCCGCCACGCCGGGCTGGTCAAAGGCCAGCGGCACCACGAGCATGGGGGTGGCACTCTCGATGGCGTCCACCACGGTATTGAGCCCGCCGTGGGTGATCACGGCCGTGGCACGTTCGAGCGCGCGGGGCTGGTCGACGAAGTCCACTACCGCCGTGGCGCCATGGCTTTCAAGCGTCGCCACCTGGGCCTCATCCAGCTTGCCGCAGTGGGCGATGAGCAGGGCCGTCTTCTGCCTTTTGCAGGCCCGGGCAATCTTCTTGAACAGCCCCAGCCGGTGGCCCTGCAGCGTCCCCAGCGAGGCGAACACGAAGCGCTCGGGCAGATCCAGGGTCTCGAGGGTGCGATTCGTCGACGACGCGCGCAGGCGCAGCGGGCCGACGGCGTGAAAACTCGCGGGCATCTGGTGGCGGGGAAAATCGAAGGCCCGCGGCGTCTGGCTTATCTGGGCAAGCGGGGACAGGCATTCGTGGAGCGAGCGCCGGGGACTCAGGCCAAACGCCCGGGCGTGATGCGCCACCACGTCGGCGTGACGCCTCATGAGCCGGTCGTAGATGCGCTCGCTGGTGGCGTACATGTGGCGGGCGCGCTCGGTCTGCGCGTAGCGAAAGGGCATCACCGGCAGCGGCAGATGCGCCTCGCGGTTCACCGGCAGGGCGCAGGCGATCGAGACGAAGGGCACCCCCAGCGCCTCGCTGACCAGGGCCCCGGCAGGCTCCATCTGATCGGCGATCACCCCGTCTACCTCCAGCGCCTTGAGCGTATGAGGGAGTTCCTGACAGAGCATGTCGGTGGTGCGGGCCAGGTCGCGAATCATGGCGGACAGGCCAAGCCCTGACGGATTAGCCAGGCGATGCAGCGTCTTGTCCAGACTGCCCTTGGGATGAGTATCACGGCCGACTGCGACAAAGCCGATCCGCGTGTCGCCCAACAGCGCCTGAGCATCCGCCCGATGAATGAACGTTATCCGGTGGCCGCGCTCGATCAGGCGAACGCTGAGCGCTTCACAGGCTTTCACGTGGCTGTAAAGTGCCGGTGCCACGACCGCGTAATGGCCCATATTCGGCCCCTCAAGACGGGTGAGCGCTAGCCGATAAGGGCGAGCTGCTGGGTGAACCAGGTCTGCACAAACTGTCGCGTACGGCTGCCCTGAGGGCAGGCCGCGACCAGGTGGTCGTCGGCACGGCTGAGATGTTCGTTGAGTCGTTCGCGTACCGCGTTCTCGCCAAGGGTCGCTACCAGGGTCGATTTACCGATATCCTGATGGGCGTCCTTGCCGGTGCCGCTGACACCGTCGGCCAGATCGTCGATCAACTGAAAGGCCTGCCCCAGCTCCTGGGCAAAAAGCTCAAGGGTATGGGTGGCGTGTTCGTCGGCTTCAGAGGCCAGGGTGGCGAGGGCGAGCGTGGCGCTGAACAGCATGCTGGTCTTGAGCTCGTTGGTGGCCAGAATCGCCTGAGCGTCTCGAGTCTGGCTGCCCTCGCTTAGATCCAGAAACTGACCCTGCACCAGACCCTGAAGACCTACCGCGCGCGCCAGTGCCGCCACCGCCGAGGCCCGACGCTCCCCGCAAAGCCCCGGCGCTTCGGCCACCAGGGCGTAGGCGCGGCTTAAAAGCGCCACCGCGGCCAGAATCGCCACGCTCTCGCCAAACTGGCGGTGAATGGTGGGCTTGCCCCGGCGAAGCCTGGCGTTATCCATGCACGGAATGTCGTCCAGGATCAGCGAGGCGGCGTGAACCATTTCCACCGCGCAGGCAAGATCAAGAAGGCCGTTGAAGTCGGCCTGCACGCCTAGATCCTGGGCGGTCAGGATCAATAGCAAAGGGCGCATCCGCTTGCCCGGAGTAAGGGTGCCTTCGCGCATCGCCTGGGCAATCAGATCGCGTTCCTGGCCGGCAGGCAGCCAGTGGTCCAGGCGCTGCTCCAGCGCTTCGCGCAGCGCCTTTACATCGTGTTCTTGGCGTAATGGTTGGTCGGCGTCGGCGTTCATAGCGGTCCCTGGCGTTTCGTTATTCATGGCGGTATCGCGAAGGCCGCGACAGGAGATTTCAGGGGGCCTTGCTCTCCGTTCATCTCCTTACCCACTTTTTCACTGATCTTTTCACCCGTATCGCGATTTTGAAGTCGCTTGTAAAAAAGGGTTTTAACATCAACGGGCAGGGCTTGAAAGTCAATGCCCGCCGCGGTTATTCCAGCATGTCTTGTAAAAGCGCCATGACGTGGTTCACTTCATAAAGTGTCAGCGGGCCGTCCTTGGCAAAGCGTACGCGACCTGCGTCATCCAGCACCACCACCGCCGAACCTCCCCGCTCAAGGTTCCAGGCGCTTTGCACCGCGCTGGACTCATCCACCACGAACTGGACCTCCGGTACGTCACGCTTGCTGCTCTCGATGCTGCGACGAACGAACATCGTGCTGCCGAATACCGCATCATCAGTGTTGACGATGGTGGTGGCCTGGAAACGCTCGCTGGGGAAGCCGGCGGCCTCGATGGCTTCGATGATCGGGGCGTTCAAGTCCTTCGCCGAGAGCCTGCCTGCCACGTGGAGTACCACGCCGACATTGCCGGACAGCTGGGTGCTGTCCCAGCTCTGGTAGTGGAGCGTGCCGTTCTCCAGCACCACTTCGCCCTTGTCCGCCACGCTGACCGGGGTGATCGGTTCGCCCTGTTCAAAGGCGATGGCGTGTGCCAGGGCACCGCTTATCCAAAGCGCGGCGGCGAAAATAAAGGGGTGTCGTGTCATGCTCTCCTCCGGCGTGGCCCGTGGGCGATAGGTCATGGTCAGGGTAGTGGGGCGGCGCTGGCAAGACCGGTCTGGTCCAGTCGGAAAAACTGCTGTCGGCTTCGCTCGACGTAGCTCAGCATTTCGTAATAGCGGCGAATGTTGCGCACGTAGATGACCGGCTCTCCGCCTCGAGCGAAGCCGTACTGGGTCTGGCTGTACCACTGGCGCTGCTGCAGGAGTGGCAGCGCCTCGCGCACATCCGCCCAAATGTCCGGGTTGCCGCCACGGCGTCTGGCGATATCCCGGGCGTCATACAGATGGCCAAGGCCGACGTTGTAGGCGGCCATCGCCATGTAGAGACGGTCTTCGCCGGTAATGCTCTCCGGCAGGCGCTCTTTCAGACTTCTCAGATAGCGTGCACCACCGTCGATGCTCTGGGCCGGATCGCGGCGGTTTTGTACGCCCAGGTCGCTGGCGGTGGGGTGAGTCAGCATCATGATGCCGCGCACGCCGGTAGGGGAGACCGCGTCCGGGTCCCAGTGAGACTCCTGATACCCCACCGCCGCCAGGAGCTTCCAGTCAAAGCCGGTTTGCTGAGCGGCCTGCTTGAACAACGCCGCGAAGTCGGGCAGACGCTCGTCCAGATGACTCAGGAAGGTGCGTGTGCCTACGTACTCCAGGTAATCGTCGTGGCCGAAGTAGCGACGAACCAGGTGATCCAGCGCGCCGTTTTCCTGCTGTCGGGTCAAAAAACGGTTGGCGGCGTTCAGCAGGCCAAGCCCCTGGCCGCTGGGCAGGGCCCAGGCAAGCGACAAGGGCTCTCCCACGGAGAAGCCGCGCTCCACGTTGGGAAAAAAGAGCCGGTTGACGCGAAACTGGTGATCGAAGATCACTGCGGCGTCCAGCTCCTCGTCTTCCACCTTGGCCAGAAGCTCGGCGATTTCGATCTCTTTATAGGCCTGCCAGTCAAGCGCAGGCGTGTCGACTTTAAGGGCTTGCAGCGTCTGCTCGGTGCCGGTGGCGCTTAACGTGCCAACGTTCAGACCGACCAGATCCTCGGGAGTATTGATAGAGTAAAGCCCCCGCCGATAGACCACCAGTGGCTGCATTTCGATGATCGGCCGGGTATAGTGAATGCCCGGTGTGTCAGGGTAAAGCGGCAGTGCCGAGGCACCGATATCCCCCTGGCGGCGCACGGCGTCCAGTACCTCGTCCGGGGTGTGGCGGGCATTCAGGTTAAGGCTCACCCCCAGGTGCTCGGCAAACTGGTGCATCAGCTCGTACTCGAAGCCGGTAGGGCCCTGGCGGCCTTCGTAGTAGGTGGTGGGGGTGGTACGGGTATGCGCGGTAATGAAATCTTTTTGCAGAATGCGGGCCAAGTGCTCGTCCGGCGCCTGCCGGGGGATGACGGGCACCATCACCAGCCATGCAATGGTGGCCAAGGCCCAGTAGAGGCGATAATAGGCAAGAAAATGTCGGCAATATAATGTCGGCATGGAGTGTGGTCGGTATAGAACAGGCTGTCACCATACCCAGCCTGCCCCCCACTGTCACCTTGTTGATTTCGTATCAAAGCCGCTTTCCAGTATCATGGAGAGATCGTCGCACTGCGGCTTGGTGATTTCCTGCTCGAACTCTCTTTGCTTTAGAGGCCCCCAGATATGCTCGAACTGCGAGGCGCGCCCGCCCTTTCTGCCTTCCGTCACGACCGGCTTTTAAAGGCATTGCGTGAACGTGTTCCCGAGGTGTCGGCGCTGTCCGCCCACTACGTTCATTTCATCGACTGTCTTGAGGCGCTGGACGCCGCCGCCCAGGAGCGCCTGGCAAAGCTTCTGGAGTACGGCAGTTTCAGTACCGCCGACGAGGTGGACAACCCCACGCGCCTTCTGGTGGTGCCGCGCCTGGGCACCCAGTCGCCCTGGTCCTCCAAGGCGACGGACATCGCCCATAACTGCGGGCTTTCCGGCGTGCGGCGCATCGAGCGCGGCATCGAGTACCGCGTAGGGGGCGATGCCCTCGATGAGCAGAGCAAGGAGATCATCGCCGCCGAACTTCACGACCGGATGACCGAAACCGTGCTGTGGGACACCGCCGACGCCGAGAAGCTGTTCGTCCGCCTCGACCCGGCGCCGCTGGGCGCGGTGGATGTTCTGGAAGGCGGGCGCGAGGCACTGGTGGTCGCCAATCGCGAGCTGGGGCTGGCGCTGACCGGTGACGAGATCGACTACCTGGTGGACGCCTTCACCGAGCTTGACCGCAACCCAAGCGATGTGGAGCTGATGATGTTCGCCCAGGCGAACTCCGAGCACTGCCGTCACAAGATCTTCAACGCCGACTGGCTGATCGATGGTCAAGCGCAGCCCCAGTCGCTGTTCAAGATGATCAAGAACACCTTCGCCTCCTCGCCGGATAACGTGCTCTCGGCCTACAGCGACAACGCGGCGGTGATCAAGGGCAGCCAGGCCGGACGCTTCTTTCCGACGCCCTTGACCGGGGCGGCGGGGGAGCGGGCGCTTTATGGTGCCCACCAGGAGCCCATTCACATTCTGATGAAGGTGGAAACCCACAACCACCCGACAGCCATTGCGCCGTTCCCGGGGGCGGCCACCGGCTCCGGCGGCGAGATTCGCGACGAAGGCGCAACCGGCATCGGCGGCAAGCCCAAGGCGGGGCTTTCCGGCTTTACCGTGTCGAATCTGCGTATCCCCGAATTCGTGCAGCCCTGGGAGGCGTTCGACTACGGCAAGCCCGAGCGCATGCAGTCGGCGCTTTCCATCATGCTCGACGGTCCCATCGGTGGCGCGGCGTTCAACAACGAGTTCGGCCGGCCCAACCTGACCGGTTACTTTCGCACCTACGAGCAGGACACGCTCAGCGGCGAGTCCATCAAGCGGCGGGGCTTTCACAAGCCGATCATGATTGCCGGCGGTTTCGGCAACATTCGCGCCCAGCACGTCCAGAAGGGCGATATCCCGGTGGGCGGCAAGCTGATCGTGATGGGCGGGCCTGCCATGCTGATCGGGCTGGGGGGCGGGGCGGCGTCGAGCATGACCTCCGGAACCTCGAGCGCGGATCTCGACTTCGCCTCGGTACAGCGCGAAAACCCGGAAATGGAGCGCCGCGCCCAGGAAGTGATCGATCGCTGCTGGGCGATGGGCGACCAAAACCCGATCCGCTTCATTCACGACGTGGGCGCCGGCGGGCTCTCCAATGCCCTGCCGGAGCTTGTGAAGGACGGCAACCGCGGCGGACTTTTTGATCTGCGCGCCGTGCCCAATGCCGAACCCGGCATGAGCCCGCTGGAGATCTGGTGCAACGAGGCCCAGGAGCGCTACGTGCTGGCGGTGGCCCCGGAAGACCTCGATACGTTTGATGCCTTCTGCAAGCGCGAGCGCTGCCCGTATGCAGTGGTCGGCGAGGCGCTGGAGCAGCATCATCTGGAAGTGCGCGACGGCCATTTTGAAACCCGCCCCGTCGATCTGCCCATGAGCGTGCTGTTCGGCAAGGCGCCCAAGATGCAGCGCGAATTCACCCGGCAAACGCCGGAGCTCTCCGGGGTGATGCTCGACAATCTCGATCTTCGCGAAGCGCTGGACCGGGTACTTCGTCTGCCCGCAGTGGCCTCGAAAAGCTTTTTGATCACCATTGGCGATCGCTCGATCACAGGCCAGGTGGCCCGGGATCAGATGGTCGGCCCCTGGCAGGTGCCGGTGGCGGATGTGGCCGTGACCACGGCAAGCTATGACACTCACGCCGGTGAGGCCATGGCCATGGGCGAACGCCCGCCGGTGGCGCTGATCGATCCTGCCGCCAGTGCTCGCCTGTCCGTCGCCGAGGCGATCACCAACCTGGCCGCGGCCCCCATTGCCAAGTTGTCGGACATCAAGCTCTCCGCCAACTGGATGAGTGCTGCCGACCACCCCGGTGAAAACCAGGCGCTGTATGACGCGGTGCACGCGGTGGGCATGGAGCTTTGCCCGGCGCTTGGCATCGCGGTGCCGGTCGGCAAGGACTCCATGTCCATGCATACCGCCTGGCAGGGGGAGAACGCCCGGGGCGAGCCCGAGGAGAAAAGCATCACCTCGCCGCTTTCGCTGATCGTCACGGGCTTTGCGCCGGTCACCGATGCGCTGGCGACGCTCACCCCGCAGCTCAACATGGACCAGGACGAGTCGGATCTGATTCTGATCGACCTGGGTGGCGGCCAGAACCGTCTGGGCGGCTCGGCACTCGCCCAGGTGTATGGCCAGCTGGGCAACGTCTGTCCGGATGTCGACGACCCGGAAGATATCAAGGCCTTCTTTGAAGTGATCCAGGGGCTCAACCGTGACGGCAAGCTGTTGGCCTATCACGATCGGAGCGACGGCGGCCTGCTGGTCACGCTGCTGGAGATGGCCTTCGCCGCCCACGCCGGGCTCGAGATCAAGCTCGACTGGCTGATAGACGAGCCGGTGGAGGCGTTCAACGCGCTGTTTGCCGAGGAGCTGGGGGCGGTCATTCAGGTCAACCGCCGCCACACCGAAGAGGTGCTGACCCAGTTCGCCGTGGCGGGTATCGAGACCTGCGGCGTGATTGCCCGGCCGCGCTACGATGACCAGGTGCGCGTGACGCTCTTTGAAGAGCCGCTTCTGGAAACCACTCGCCAGCTGACCCAGCGCACCTGGTCGGAGACCAGCTACCGGATGCAAGCGCTTCGCGACAATCCCGAGTGCGCCAAGAACGAATTCGACAACCTGATGGACCTTCGTGATCCCGGCCTGAGCGCGGCGCCGAGCTTCGACGTGGATGACGATATCAGCGCGCCGTTCGTGAATACCGCCAGGCCTGCGGTGGCGGTGCTGCGCGAGCAGGGCGTCAACGGCCAGATGGAAATGGCCTGGGCCTTCGACAAGGCGAATTTCGATGCCGTCGACGTGCACATGAGCGATATTCTCGAAGGGCGGGTGTCGCTCGAGGAATTCAAGGGGCTGGTTGCCTGCGGCGGTTTTTCATACGGAGACGTGTTGGGCGCTGGCGGCGGCTGGGCGAAATCGGTGCTGTTCAACGAGCGCGCCCGCGAGCAGTTCGAGGCGTTTTTCACCCGCGAGGACACCTTCTCGCTTGGCGTATGTAACGGCTGTCAGATGTTCTCGCAATTGAAGCCCTTGATTCCCGGTGCCGAGAACTGGCCCGCCTTCGTGCGCAACGAATCCGAGCAGTTCGAGGCGCGGGTCTCCATGGTGCGGGTCGAGAAAAGCCCCTCGATTCTACTCAAAGGCATGGAAGGCTCGACGCTGCCCATCGCCGTGGCTCACGGTGAAGGACGCGCGGCGTTTCGCGACAGCGCGCATCTTCGCCAGATGCAGTCGAGCCACCAGATTGCGCTGCGCTATATCGACCACTATGGCCAGGTCACCACACGCTATCCGGCCAACCCCAACGGCTCGCCCTCGGGGATTACCGGCCTCACCACGCCAGATGGCCGGGTAACGATCATGATGCCGCACCCGGAACGGGTGACCCGCGCGGTCACCAACTCCTGGCGGCCCAGCGAGTGGACCGAGGACGGCGCCTGGCTACGCCTGTTTCGTAACGCCCGGGTCTGGCTGGGCTAGTCTGAAGGCTTTATAAAGCGTTAAAAAAAGCGGTGGCAGGAGAGAAATCCTGTCACCGCTTGGCGTTTTATGGTGCGGGGTCATGCGCGGGGCTCTCTTGACCACATTCAGCGGTGAGGCCGGGGCTGGACAGTATCGCCTGTCTCGCCGGGGGAGACGTGAAGCTCGGCTTCCAGATCGTGCAGGGTCTTCTGGTAGCGCTCAACCAAGGCTTCATAGCGCCCGAAATCGTGACCGCAATCCATGCAGTAGACGTGGACCGTGTCACGACGCGTGGCCGGCAGACGTTTCAAACGGCTGCCGCACCCGGGACACTCGGCGCTGAAGTGATTGGTCGACATGGCATACTCCTTTGACGTGAGGCTTGCATCAGTAACATCTTAAAAAATGTAAAACCAGAACTCTCCCATCGTGTGATTCATACATTAGCTAAAAGTTTCATTAGCAGGCTAACTATTGGTCGATAACGCTTCCAAGGCGCTTCCCGAGCTTCGCGACTATCAACGTCAGGCGGTCGCCCGGGTCGTCGAACACTTTCGTGGCACAAGCGAGCCAGGCGTGGTGGTACTGCCTACCGGCAGCGGTAAATCCCTGGTGATCGCCGAGCTTGCCAGGCTCGCCCGTGGGCGGGTGCTGGTGCTCGCCCATGTGCGCGAACTGGTCGAGCAAAATCATGCCAAGTACCAGGCCTACGGGCTCGAGGCGGACATCTTCAGCGCGGGGCTCAAGCGCAAGGAGGCCAGTCGTCAGGTGGTGTTCGGATCAATACAGTCGGTAGTGCGCAACCTCGATTCGTTCAAGGACGAGAACTTCACGCTACTGGTGATCGACGAGTGCCACCGGGTCTCTCTCGAGAAGGCGTCGAGTTACCGTAAGGTGATCGATCATCTTCAGCGCCAAAACCCAAAACTCAAGATTCTAGGCTTGACCGCCACGCCCTACCGGCTGGGCCAGGGGTTTATCTACCACCGTCACTACCACGGCATGGTGCGCGGCGACTCCGCGTGCTTTTTCACCGACTGCATATTCGAACAGCCGCTTCGCCTGATGGTGCGCCAGCAGTATCTTGCTCCGCCTACGCGGCTGGATATGGCCATCGAGGGGTACGACTTCTCGACACTCGCGCCGGCGCAAAACGGCCTGTTTCCCGAAAAGGCGCTCAACGAGGTGGTCGCGGGTAGCCGGGCGACGCCCGGCATTGTCGATCAGATCCAAGAGCGCGCCGAGAGCCGCCAGGGCGTGATGATCTTCGCCGCCACCGTGGCCCACGCCGAGGAGGTAGTGAGCTACCTGCCGGCACAGCAGGCGGCCCTGATCACCGGCGATACCCACCTCCGGGAGCGCGAGCGGCTGATCGCTGCCTTCAAGGCACGCGCGCTCAAGTATCTGGTGAACGTCTCGGTACTCACCACCGGGTTCGACGCCCCGCACGTCGATGTGATCGCTATCTTGCGGCCCACCGAGTCGGTGAGTCTCTATCAGCAGATTGTCGGCCGCGGGTTGAGATTATCGCCGGGCAAGACGGATTGCCTGGTGCTCGATTACGCGGGCAATCCCTGGGATCTTTACGCTCCGGAAGTCGGCGAGCCCAAACCCGACAGCGACAGCGAACCGGTCCAGGTGATCTGTCCGGCCTGCGAACACGCCAACCTCTTCTGGGGCAAGCGCGATGGTGACATCGTCATCGAGCATTTCGGACGACGCTGTCAGGGGCTTGTCGAAAATGAGCGCGGCCGCCGGGTGCAGTGTGACTTCCGCTTTCGCTTCAAGGTATGCCAGCAATGCGGGGCCGAGAACGATATCGCCGCGCGGCGCTGCCACGGCTGCCAGACGCTTCTGGTCGACGCCGACGACAAGCTCAAGGACGCGCTGAAGCTCAAGGACGCCAAGGTGCTGCGGGTCAGCGGCATGCAGGTGGATGCCACCACCAACGGCCGGGGACTGCCGCGCTTGAAAGTGACCTACTTTGACGAAGACGGGGTGGATCTGAGCGAATGGTTTGCACTGGAAACCGCCGCCCAGCGCCACGCGTTCTATCACATCTTCTTGCGCGATCATCTGCGCGCGCCGGGCGTGGACTGGAAGCCCACCTCCGCCCAGGAAGTGGCGGGGCAGACGCACCGGCTGCGCCGTCCGGATTTCGTGGTGGGCCGCAAGGTCGGCCGCCACTGGCAGCTTCGCGAGAAACTCTTTGACTATCAGGGGCGCTATCGCAAGGCGGCGGATGCCGGCGGCGATGTCTCGTGAGGCGCGCGCTGGTACACTGGCGCGACTGTCCATGAACCGAGGAAGCCCACCCGCGTGAGCGAAACGCTAGAGCCCACCGGCGAGAACCCCAGCCAGGACGCCGCCGCCGAGCCGGCGGTAATCGCGCTTGGACGGCTTTTCGACGAGCCCATCACCCAGATGCCGGAGGACCTCTACATTCCTCCCGAGGCGTTGAAGGTGTTTCTGGAAGCCTTCGAAGGCCCGCTGGATCTGCTGCTCTATCTCATTCGCCGCCAGAACCTGGATATCCTGACCGTCAATGTGGCCAGTATCACCCACCAGTACATCGAGTACGTGGAGCTGATGAAGGCCATGGAGATCGAGCTTGCCGGGGAGTACCTTCTGATGGCGGCGATGCTCGCCGAGATCAAGTCCCGCACGCTGCTTCCCCGCCCGCCGAAAGAGGAGGGGGCCGAGGAGGAGGACCCGCGCGCCGAGCTGATTCGCCGCCTGCAGGAGTACGAGCGCCTGAAGGAGGCCGCCGAAACCCTGGATACCCTGCCGCGGGTGGGGCGAGACTGGTTCAGCGCCCAGGCAGGGCTGCCGCCGATCGAAACCCGGGTAATCCATCCCGACGTGGAACTCGATGAGTTGCTGGGTGCGCTTTCCGATATCCTCAAGCGCTCGGAGCTGACCCAGAGCCACCAGATCAGCCGCGAGGTGCTCTCCACCCGGGAACGCATGCTCAAGATCATGGACATCCTCGGCAGCGGCGCGGCCCAGGGACGCTATACGCCTTTTGAAGCGCTCTTTACTCTGGAGGAAGGACGCGGCGGCGTGGTGGTCACCTTCATGGCGATTCTGGAGCTTGCCAAGGAGGCGATGATCGATATTGTGCAGAATGCGCCGCTTTCGCCCATTCACGTTCGCGCTCGCCAGGCGGCGCTGGTGGACGAGCAGGAGAGCGCCTTCGAGATGGATGACGAGCCAAGCGACGCCTTTGAAGACGTGCAATCCGAACTAGACGACAACGGCCCCGGCGAGGATGAGTCGTGAGACGCACTATCGAGAACAGTAACGGCCTGGATGAAATCATTGAGGCGGCTCTGCTGGCCGCCGGCGAACCCTTGACGGTGGAGCGCCTGGAGACACTCTTTCTGGAAGGCGAAAGCCCCGGCCCCAGAGGCATGCGCGAAGCGCTTGGCCGGCTTGCCGAGCGCCACGCGGCAGGGGCGCTGGAGCTTGTCGAGACCGCCTCGGGCTTTCAGCTGCGTATTCGCCCAAGACTCTCCCAGTGGGTTTCCAGGCTTTGGGACGAGCGCCCCCAGCGTTACTCGCGAGCGCTACTGGAGACGCTGGCGCTGATCGCTTACCGCCAGCCGGTCACCCGGGGCGATATCGAAGAGGTGCGCGGGGTCAGCGTATCGAGTTCGATCATGCGCACATTGATGGAGCGCGGCTGGATACGCGTGGTCGGCCACCGGGACGTGCCGGGCCGCCCCGCGGTATACGCTACCACCCGCAGCTTTCTCGACGACTTCGGCTTGAAGACCCTGGACGCTCTGCCGCCAATGCACACTCTTGCCCAGCAGGAGGAGCTTGCCATCGACGATGCCACACAGGCCGCACAAGACAGTGACGTTCACCAGGACGTCGGCAATTCGAGAGAGGACAGCGTCTTAAAAGCGTCGTCAGAAAAAAGTCTCGAGACGCTGGACGAGACGGTGGAAACCGTGCAGGATGCGCCACCCAACCCGGGCGATAGCGCCCGAGACCACGCCGAGACGGCGTTAACCCAGCCGCTAAGCTTTGCCGATCTGGAAGCGCGACTAGCGGCGCGTGCGGCGCCAAAACCTGAGCCGCCCACGTCGACGAAGAAGAGGTCCGACGACCATGAGTCAGAATAACCAAACCCCACCCGCCGGCAGCGAAAAGCTGCAGAAAGTGCTTGCCCGCGCCGGATTTGGCTCGCGCCGGGAAATGGAAACCGTGATCACCGATGGCCGCGTGAAGGTGAACGGCCAGGTTGCCAAGCTGGGCGACCGGGTCGCGGAGCGCGACAAGGTCAGCCTTGACGACCGGCCGGTGTCCCTGCGACCGGAAGCCGAGGTGCCCCGGCGGGTGCTGATGTACAACAAGCCCGAAGGCGAGCTTTGCACCCGCAAGGACCCGGAAGGCCGGCGTACGGTGTTCGAGCGCCTGCCAAGGCTCAAGGGCGAACGCTGGATCGCGATCGGCCGGCTGGATATCAACACCAGCGGTCTTTTGCTGTTTACCACCGACGGCGAGCTTGCCAACCGCTTGATGCACCCCTCCACCCAGGTGGAGCGCGAGTACGCGGTGCGTGTGATGGGCGAGGTGAAGCTCGAGCACATCAAGGCCATGGTCGATGGCGTCATGCTCGAAGACGGGCCGGCACGGTTTACCGATGTGCAGGAGTTCGGCGGCGAAGGCATCAATACCTGGTTTCACGTGGTGATTCTGGAAGGCCGCAACCGTGAGGTGCGCCGCCTGTGGGAATCTCAGGGGCTGACCGTCAGCCGCTTGAAGCGCGTGCGCTACGGCAACATCTTTCTGGACAAGCGGGCCAAGGCCGGTGAGTGGATCGAACTCAGCCAGGATGAAATCGACGACCTGGCCACTGTGGCTCAGCTTGAAACCCGCAAGGTGCCCGAACTCACCCCGGACGAGAAGAATCGCTGGAGCCGTGACAAGCACAAGCGTCGTCCGGTACAGGCCATGCGCAAGCCCAAGGCCAAACGTCGCTAGGCCAGTGCCGCTTGGGGTAAATGAGCGCTGAAAAGTAAAAAGCGCTTGCCAAAGGCATGGGGGATGCGTACTATATGCATCCGTTCGAGGGGGTCGTTAGCTCAGTTGGTAGAGCAGTTGACTTTTAATCAATTGGTCGTAGGTTCGAATCCTACACGACCCACCACCGACGCAAAGACCGTTTTCGTGCGTTGGCCCTTCAATGTTTCGAACGCATTGCCTGCATGGCGTACGCTGTGCCCTTCGGCAGTCTGGGTCGTTAGCTCAGTTGGTAGAGCAGTTGACTTTTAATCAATTGGTCGTAGGTTCGAATCCTACACGACCCACCAAATTCAGCGCCCCGGGCAGTTTCTGCTCGGGGCGTTTTGCCTTGCACGGGTGACGATATCTGCCCGGAAGCCGGCGCTTTCAGCGCCCGTGAAAGGGAGACCCGCGCCAAGGCCCTGGATAAACGTCACATGCCTCAATTGAACGTCGAAAGCGCCTCGCGGTAATCCAGAAAGGCCTCGCGGCGCTGGTCGATCAAAGCTGCAAGCGAGGCGTCATTCGCCTGCTGGGCAACGTTCTTGGCGATACTCAACTGCTGAATGCCGCGATCCACCCGGCCGGTCAGCTGAAGGTACTCCGCCTGTGCCAGGTGCCCCCAGCCGTTTTCCCCGCTGCGTCCGGCCGCGGTGGTCAACAGATTGAAACCCTGCGGGTTTTCCGGGTAGCGCTCGGTGACACGTCGGAGCAAGGTGAACGCTGCCTGCGGGTCGCGCTGAAGTTGCGCTTCGGCCAGTATCAGTTGCACGGGCAGGTAGTTGGGCATGAAGCGCAGCCAGCGCTCGCTGCGCCTGATCGCCTCGTCAATGCGGTTTGCATTCAGGGCTACCTCGGCGGCGGAGGCGGGAATCATGGCGTAGTCCGGGTATTCGGCGGCGAGCTGATCCAGGCTTTGCAGGGCGCTGTCGATCTGGCCGCTGCGCGCGCTGATCAGTGCGCCCAGATAGCGTCGGGAGGGCTCGTCGGCGCCGTCTTGGGCGAGTCGTGAACTCGCCTGGCTGGGATCGTTGCTGTAGATGCTCAAGAGTGCCCGGGCGCGCATCATGTCGTAAAGGGTGTCGCTTTGGTAGCTGTCGGCCACGGTCAGTTGAGCCACCCGGGCCTGGGCGTCGCTCAAGCGGCTATCCGACACCGGGTGGGTGAGCAGAAACTCCGGTGGCGTGCCGCCTTGAAGGCGCGCCATGCGCTGCATGGCAGCGAACATGCGCACCATCGCCTCGGGGTCAAAGCCGGCCGCGGCCATGGCCTGAAGGCCGATCCGGTCGGCTTCCTGCTCGAAGCGGCGCGAATAGGAGAGCTGGTCCTGAATCAGGGCGGCCTGGGAGCCCATGGCGGTGGCAATGCCTGCATCGCCACCACCGCTGGCAGCGATCAATATGCCGGCCAGCATACCCGCCATGGCGGGAAGCTGGGTTTGCCCGGCCCGGTCGCTTCCTCGGGCGTAGTGGCGCTGGGAAAGGTGACCCAGCTCGTGAGCCAGTACCGAGACAAACGCGCCCTCGTCATCGGCGAAGGCGAAAAGTCCCGAGTTGATACCCACCACGCCGCCGGGCACGGCAAAGGCGTTGAGCGAGCGATGATCCACCATCACGGTGGTGGTGTTCAAATTGCCCAGCTGGCTGTACGGGGCGAGCCTGGCAACCAGGTTCTCCAGATAGTCGCTGACGATGGGATCCTGCCATTGGGGCGCCTGGGCGCGAAACTGTCTGAGCCAGGCGCGGCCCAGGCGAAATTCTTCATGGCTGACCGAGGGCGCGGCGCCGCCCAGGCTCGGGAGCTGGCTGTTATCAAAGGCCTGGCTTTGAGGGGGCGATAGAACGCTTGCCACGACGCCTGCCGCTACCAGCGTAAGCGCCCAAGCCCAACGTGTCGGAAAACGAACGTGCGACATGACATCCTCTTCTAGTCATAAGGCCTGCTCTTGCAATCAGGCCGCCTGCGGTGTGACATTGATTCGAGTCGGGAAGTGCCGTTAAATCAAACGCAATCGAACATCAGTGACCATCATGTTTATGCAACAATGCCAGCTTTCTGCAGGCATTTTAAGGGAGCCGCTATGTCGGATCATGAAGGGTTTGATCATCAAGCGCCAGCGCCGCCGGTACCGGATGCGGTCATCGACGCCTATGGTCTTGCCTGTCCGCTGCCGCTTTTGAAAGCCAAGCAGGCGCTCGCCTCGCTTGAAGGCGGAAAACTGCTGGAAGTGATCGCAAGCGATCAGGGGTCATGGCGGGATATCGTCTCGTTTGCCGAGCAAAGTGCGCACACGCTTGTCAAGCGCGAGCAGCGCGGCGACCAGTACCATTTCTGGATACGCAAAGCAGAGAGCCCTCGTTTATGACCATGCGTAATATTCTGAAAAGTTGGGTGGAACGCTACTTTTCAGACGAAGAGGCGTTGATCCTTCTGGTGGTGCTGGTGGCTGGATTTGCCGCCATTATCTGGTTCGGTCGGATGCTGGCGCCGTTTTTCACTGCGCTGGTGCTGGCCTTCTTGCTTCAGGGCGTGGTGAATGTGTTCACCCGGCGCGGCATGCCCCATCTGCTGGCCGTGATCATCGTCTTTCTCGCGTTCATCAGCGCCTTGCTGACCCTGGCCTTCATTCTGATGCCCTTGATCTGGAATCAATTGGTGGGGCTCGTTCAGGAGTCGCCGCGCATGTTTGCCAGCGGCCAGGCGTGGCTTGACGATCTGCAGGCCCGCTACCCGAACCTGATCACCCCCGACCAGATGCAGAACTGGGTCAGCGTGGCCAGCCGCGAGATCAGCCAGCTCGGCCAGCGGGCGCTGACGCTTTCGCTGGCCTCATTGGGCAACGTGATGTCGATCATCATCTACCTCGTGCTGGTGCCTATTCTCGTGCTCTTCATGCTGAAGGACCGGGAAGTGCTGGTAGGCTTCATCCTCTCGCTTCTACCTCAAAAGCGTACGTTGATGACGCGTATCTGGCGGGAGATGGATCATCAGATCGCCAACTACATCCGCGGCAAGTCCATCGAGATCATCATCGTGGGGACGGTGGCCTTTTTCACCTTCACGCTGTTCGGCCTGCCCTATACCGCGCTTCTATCCGTGCTGGTAGGCTTTTCGGTACTGGTGCCGTTTATCGGGGCTGCCGTGGCCACGCTGCCGGTGGCGGCCGTGGCCGGGTTCCATTTCGGGATCAGCGAGCAGTTCGCCTACGTCCTGCTGGCCTACGGCATCATTCAGGCGCTGGATGGTAACGTGCTCTCGCCGATCCTGTTCTCGGAGACCAACAATATCCATCCGGTCTCGATTATCGTGGCCGTGCTCTTCTTTGGCGGCATCTGGGGCTTCTGGGGGGTGTTCTTCGCCATCCCCCTGGCGACGCTTTTGAAAGCGCTGGTCTACGCCTGGCCCCGGGGTATCGAGACGCGCCGGGATGGCCAGGGCGTGATCCTCACCGACGACGCCCCGCCACGCTAACTCGCCCGCCCGCCGATTGCGCTTTGTACGTATGGCGGGCGCGGCTGTCTTGGTGGTTCAGGCACTAGCCTGGTTGAGCGCCTGGGCCTTGGTCAGTACCTCTTCCACATGCCCGGGCACCTTGACGCCGCGCCATTCACTGGCCAGCACGCCCTCCTTATCGATCAAGAACGTGCTGCGCTCGATGCCCAGATGTTCCTTGCCGTACATCTTTTTGAGCTTGATGACATCAAAGAGCGTGCATACCGCCTCTTCCTTGTCGGAAATCAGCTCGAAGTTGAACGCCTGTTTGGTCTTGAAGTTTTCCTGGGCGCGCAGGCCGTCGCGGGACACGCCGATAATCACCGTATTGGCGGTCGCAAATGCCTCCTTGTGATCACGAAAGTCGCCGCCTTCGGTGGTGCAGCCCGGCGTGCTGGCCTTGGGGTAGAAGTAGATGACCACCTGCCGGCCTTGGTAATCCGCAAGCCTCACGGTGGTGTCGCCGGTGGCGGGGGCGCTGAAGTCGGGGACAGGTTTGCCAAGTTCCACGGCCATGAAGAAGCTCCTTTCAAATGGGGTTGGCGCTTGATTACACGCAACTTGGCGCGGTGTGTCAAAGCTCGCTAAAGCCGTCGGCGTGCCGCCCGAGGCAAACTCGCCGCGCTTTACGCTGTACAGGCTCGAATCCGCTGAGTACCATTTGCCTCGTGAAAGCGCCTGTCCGGACGACAGAGCGCGGCCGCTTCAACGTGCCTCGCGGCGGGCCGAACCATTCAACATGATGTGTACACGATTACCAGGTGAGGAGTAAACGGATGATCACAGGCAGCATTGTCGCCCTGGCGACGCCAATGAACGTTAATGGCGACATCGACTGGGAGGCGTTACGTCGCCTGGTGAACTTCCACCTGGACAACGGTACGGATGGTATCGTGGCGGCGGGCACCACTGGCGAACCCACTACCATGTCCTTTGCCGAACATTTCGATGTGATTCGAAGCGTGGTGGAAGAGGTGAACGGGCGCATTCCCGTCATCGCCGGCACCGGGGCCAACGCTACTTCTGAAGCGGTGGAGCTTGCCCGCTACGCAAGCGAAGTCGGGGCGGATTACTGCCTGTCAGTATGCCCTTACTACAACAAGCCCACCCAGGAAGGTCTTTTCCAGCACTTCAAGGCCGTGGCCGAGGGCAGCAAGCTGCCGGTGATCATGTATAACGTGCCGGGACGCACCTGTTCGGATCTCTACAACGAAACCGTGGTCCGCCTGGCCGAGGTGGATAATATTATCGGTCTGAAGGACGCCACCGGGAACCTTGAGCGCGCGGAAGATCTAATTGCACGGCTCAAGGGGAGCGACTTCATGCTCTACTCCGGCGACGATGCCACCGCTTGCGATTTCATGCTCATGGGCGGCCATGGCGATATTTCGGTCACCGCGAACGTGGTACCCAGAGCGATGCACGAGCTATGCGCTGCCGCGGTCTCGGGTGATGCCGACAAAGCCCACCAGATCAATACGCGTTTGATGCCTTTGCATACCAATCTGGGGGTCGAATCCAACCCGATTCCGGTAAAGTGGGCGCTCAATCGCATGGGGTACATGGAAGCGGGCATTCGCCTGCCGTTGACCTGGCTTTCGGAAAAATACCACGCCACTGTTAGTGAAGCGCTGCAGTTGGCAGGCATCGTTGAAGAGTAACGGTGCCCGACCCTGAATGCCCGGCCAAGGCCGGGTAATTGAACTGTTGACTTAAGGTGGCTTGATGAGCTCTGTGCTTGAAAGACCCGCGCTGAAATGGATACCGCTGGCACTGGTGATGGGAGTAGCTCTGGCCGGTTGCGCACGCGATGGTTACTATCACGATCGCAACCTGGACTACACCGACGTAGCCCCGGCACCGCCGCTGGTGCTGCCGGAGAGCCGCAACGCTCAGCGCTACAACGATGCCATGCCAGTGCCCCAGGCATCGCTTCAAGGCAGCCGGGTCGAGCGCGCAGCCGATATCTCGGCTCCGCCGTCGCTGTCGATTGGCAGCGGGCTGGAGCCTGATTACGTCGAGCGCCGTCAGGTCGGAAATCAGGCCTGGCTGGTGGTGGCCGCCAATACCGGTGCCGTCTGGCCCCAGCTTGAAGCCTTCGCTCAAAGCCGTGGCCTGGGTATCCAGCAAAGTGATGTCAACCAGGGCGTGATCGTTACCTCTCAGGCAACGCTGTCACTGCAAAGTGCGCTGCGGGCGGGCAGCAGTGAAGTGCGCTGCGAGCGTGGTGGCCAGGTCCAGAGCAGCTGTCTGGACGCGCTGGAAGAGTATCTGGGCGCGCGCAGCGCCACAGCCAGCGCTTCGTCCTGGAACGCCCAGCGTCTGTCCAGCGAACGTACCCTGCAGATACGCCAGCAAGACGGCGAGTGGGAAGTGGCCATTCCGCAGCCGGCCGAGCGTGTGTGGGCCGAGCTTGAACACTACCTGACGATGGATTTCACTGTAGAAAACCGCCGCGAGCTGATCGACAAGTCACCACAGGACTATGCGTTTCTGGTCAACTACATGACCGCCTCGGAAGAGGGTCGTAATCCGATCCAGGTGGTCTTCAGCCGCGACGTTCGCCGCATGACTCAGCAAATACGGCTGGTGCTCGAGCCGCAGGGCGATCAGAGCGTACTGCGGGCGATCAATGAAAGCGACCGCGAACTCAGTGACAGTGATCAGCGCGAGCTTCTCGAACGCGTTTCCGGTTACTTGCGCTAACGTATTACTACTTTTTCGGAGCCCCCATGGAAAAGCGTCAAGAACTCTATGCTGGTAAGGCAAAATCTGTCTACACCACCGATGATCCGGATCTGCTGGTCCTGACGTTTCGGGACGATACCAGCGCCTTTGACGGTAAAAAGAAAGAGTCACTGGCTCGCAAGGGCATGGTGAACAACATCTTCAACGCTTTCATCATGGAGCGTCTGCAAGAGGCGGGGATCCCTACCCATTTCGAAAAGCAGCTTTCCGACACTGAAAGCCTGGTGAAGAAGATGGCGATGATCCCCGTGGAGTGTGTGGTGCGCAACATCGCCGCCGGGGGGCTGGTCAAGCGCCTTGGCGTAGAAGAGGGCCGTGAGCTCACCCCGCCCACGTTCGAGCTTTTTCTGAAAAATGATGAAAAAGGCGACCCGATGATCAACGAGTCGCTGGCAGAAACCTTTGGCTGGGCAACCCCCAGGCAACTGGCCCAGATGAAGATTCTCACCTTCAAGGTGAACCAGGTGCTCAAGCAGCTCTTTCATGAGGGCGACATGCTGCTGGTGGATTACAAGCTCGAGTTCGGCATCTTCAAGGATGAGGTGGTACTGGGCGACGAATTCTCGCCGGACGGCTGCCGTCTGTGGGATGCCAATACCCGCGAGAAAATGGATAAAGATCGCTTCCGCCAGGGCCTGGGCGGCGTGATCGAGGCCTACGAAGAGGTCGGCCGCCGCCTGGGAATCACCTTCCCCGCCTAATAGCGCTGCCCCTCGATTGATTCGATCGCCACCACCTCCAGGGTGGTGGCGTCGTTTGTGTGGGCGCAAAACTTGACGTCCACATCGCGAAGGCGCACACCGTAGACGCGTTGACTGGCCGGGTGATAGGCCGGGCGCGGGTCCTGACTGAGCACCTGTTCGATAAGCGCATGAAGCGATGCGTGATCCTTGCGCTGGCGAAGGGCCGCAAGGGCGGCCGGGCTGAAGACCACCGTCTTGAGCGAGGGGGGCTCGGGGGCAAAACCTGCCTTCGCCTCCGGTCGGGCCTCGGCCCAGGGCAGATAGGGCTTGATATCCACGACAGGGGTGCCGCTGACCAGGTCGCAGCCGTCCAGGTGAAGGCGCACGCCGTTTTTCAGTTCGATACCGGCCAGCGTGACCAGCGAAAGCCCCAGGCGATTGGGGCGGTGGGTGCTGCGACTGGCGAATACGCCGACCTTCTGGTTGCCGCCAAGCCTGGGGGGGCGCACCAGAGGTGACCAGCGCTCGGGGCTTTGGTGAAAGATGAAGCTGAGCCATAGATGGCTGAACGCATCAAGACCTCGCACCGCCAGAGGGTCGTTGTAAGGCGGCAGCAGCACCAGGCTCGCCCTGGCAGCGGGCGCCAGCCCCGGCTGGCGAGGAATGCCGAACTTGTCGGGATAGTCGCTTTCCACCACCCCCAGGGGCGTCAATGAAAAGAGCGAGGCGTTGTGCATCACGTGGCCTTGTGCTGAGATAGATGCCCAGTATAAATCAGCGAGGCGTTTCGCGCCGAGCGACCGGATAATCCGAGAGCGATCTTGAAACCGGCCCTGAGACAATTCTCGCGTAGAGGTGGTGCATGTCGACAACACAAGAGCTTTCTACGCCAAAAGCATCCGCTGCCCGGATTACCTACCGCCAGGCCCTGATGCGTGATGCGCCGGACCAGGCGGAGGTGTTTTACCACGCCGTGATGCAAGGTGCGGCCAGCCACTATTCGACGGACCAGCGCGAAGCCTGGGCCAGGGCGCTGCCTCGCGAGGCCAGTGCCTGGGCGGCGCGCCAGGCGCTCTATACCACCCTGGTGGCGGTATGCGATGGGCGCTGCGTGGGATTTCTGGAGCTTGACGGCAAGAACGCCCGCATCGTCACCCTCTACGTTTGGCCCTCGCTTGCCGGGCGCGGCATCGGAAGCACGCTTTTGATCCATGCCGAGCGCTTGTTGCTCGAACAGGGCGTAAGCCGGGTGGAGATCGAGGCAAGCCTGGTGCTTCATGAGCGCCTTGAACGTCGGGGCTTCGAGAACCACGGCGAGCAGTGGGTGGAGCGCGGCGGCCAATGGCTCAAGCGCTACCGAATGAGTAAAGCGCTGAGCGCCGTTGAAACCTAGCTGCCTGGCGCCTGGACGCTGAAGGTCTGGGTGATGCGCAGGGAAAGATCGATCGAGGTGATATCCCGGGTGAGCGCGGCGCAGGAAATGGTGTCCACCCCGGTCTCGGCGATGGCTCTAAGCGTTGTGGCATCCACGTTGCCCGACGCATTGAGTGTCGCCCGGCCGCCGTTGACCTCCACCGCCACATGCAGGTCTTCCAGCTCGAAATCATTGAGCGAGACGATATCGGCACCGGCGGCCAGGGCCTGGTCAAGCTCTTCGAAGGTGTCCACTTCCAGCTCGACGGGAAGCTTTGGAGCCAATTGGCGGGCCTTGGCCACGGCAGCCTGAATACCGCCGCAGGCAGCGATGTGATTCTCCCTGATCAAGAAGGCATCCCAGAGGCCCAGGCGGTGGTGGTGACCGCCGCCACAGGTGACGGCGTACTTCTGGGCCAGACGCAGGCCGGGCAGGGTCTGGCGGGTATCCACAAGCCTGGCCTGAGTGCCTTCCAGTAAATCCGCGTAGGCGCGGGTGGTGGTGGCCGTCGCGCTCAGGGTCTGCAGGATATTCAGCGCCGCCCGCTCACCGGCAAGCAGGCTGCGCGCCGGCCCTTCCAGCTCCAGAAAAGGGTGCTCGGGAGTGATGGTGTCACCGTCGGCCGCTTCCCAGCGCAGGGTCACTCGGCTATCCAGGCGGCGAAATATCTCGTCGACCCAGGCGAGCCCACAAAGCACCCCGCTCTGATGCGTGCTGATGCGGGCGGTAATCCACTGGGTGTCGGGGAGGAGCTGGGCAGTAATGTCGCCTGCGCCCACATCTTCTGCCAGCAGGCGGGCGACGCTTTCGCGGACTTCTTCGGCAAGAGCGTTTTGATAAGGCATGGCGGTGTCGTCTCGGGGCTGATGTATAAGCCGCATTATAGTGAAATCGAGTCTCGAACCTAGAGGAGATGCTTACGTGATTCAATCCGGTGCTGACGGCCGCTGGCCGCAAGCGCGCCAGCTCAGCTCGCCCAATTGTGACGAGCGAGAGGCCGGCGAGGTGTCGCTTTTGGTCATTCACGCCATCAGCCTGCCCCCCGGCGAGTTCGGCGGCCCGGCGATCGAGGCGCTGTTCACCAATACGTTGAAGGCGCAAGGGCATCCGTTTTTCAAGACGATCGCTCATCTTCGCGTGTCTGCTCACTTTCTGATTCACCGCGACGGCGAATGCGTGCAGTTTGTCGACACTGACAAGCGCGCCTGGCACGCGGGCCGCTCGCGCTGGCGTGACCCGCGCCTTGGGCACGTGCGCGAAGCGCTCAACGATATTTCCATCGGCATCGAGCTTGAAGGGGACGGTGAAACGCCGTTCACCCGTGCCCAGTATCACGTCCTGGTAGCGCTCACGCATTGGCTGATGCAGCGCTATCCGGATCTGGACGCCACCCGCATTACAAGCCATGCCCATGTTGCCCCGCTGCGAAAAGATGATCCGGGGCCATGTTTCGACTGGGCCTGCTACCAGCAGCTGTTGAAAAGCAGCAATGTTTGCTGTTCGTTCAAAAGTGGTTAATTCGCTTAAAGATAAAACGGTAGTTTGACTACAGCCGAGATAAAGAAGGGGTTTGGAAATGGCTTCCAAAAGCGTTATGTTGCGGTGCAATATACTGTTTTGGATGGAATTTCCATAGCGCTGGAATTGGCAGAATAGCGACTTTGCGGTATCTTCTATATACAAAAGGCTAACATGCATGGCCCCTGTGTAGCTTGGCTACATTCGTCAGTGCCTTATCGAATAGTTAGCTTATTGAATGTAGAACAAAAATCCTGTTAGACACGCAAGCTCGGCTCGATACCGGCCTTGGCGGCTCATCGCCGCAGCCGCCCCATCCCCAAAAAGGTAGCGGGCGTATTGTCATTTATCGTCATTCGGAGAGACCTCTATGAGTCTGGAGACAAGAGAAGATCTCGATCCGATCGAAACCACGGAGTGGCTTGAATCCCTGGAATCGGTTCTGGATCGTGAGGGCGAAGATCGCGCCCGCTACCTGATGACCCGCCTGGCGGATCGTATGCGTCGGGACGGCATGAAGGTGCCCTTCTCGGTGACGACCCCGCACCGTAATACGATTCCGGTTCATCGCGAAGCGCAGATGCCGGGTGATCTGTTCATGGAGCGGCGTATCCGCTCGCTGATTCGCTACAACGCGATCGCTCAGGTCATCCGCAACAACCGGGCAAATCCCGGGCTTGGCGGCCATATCGCAAGCTTCATGTCGTCGGCCACGCTTTATGATGTGGGGTTCAACCACTTCTTCCGCGCGCCCAAAGACGATTTCGCCGGCGACTTGATCTACATCCAGGGCCACGTGGCGCCGGGCATCTACGCGCGCTCCTATCTTGAAGGGCGTCTGTCCGAGGAGCAGATGGACAAGTTCCGTCAGGAAGTCGACGGCGACGGTCTCTCTTCCTACCCGCACCCTTGGCTGATGCCGGATTACTGGCAGTTCCCCACGGTCTCCATGGGCCTCGGCCCGATCCAGGCGATCTACCAGGCTCACGTGATGAAGTACCTGCATCACCGCGAGCTCAAGAACATGTACGACCGCAAGATCTGGTGCTTCATGGGCGACGGCGAGTGCGACGAGCCGGAATCCCTGGGCGCGATTTCGCTGGCCGGACGTGAGAACCTCGATAACCTGATATTTGTCATCAACTGCAACCTGCAGCGTCTCGACGGCCCGGTGCGCGGCAACTCCCGCGTCATGGACGAGCTCGAAGGCGTGTTCCGCGGTGCCGATTGGAACGTGATCAAGGTCGTCTGGGGCCGTCACTGGGATCCGCTGTTCGAGAAAGACAAGAAGGGCTTTCTGCAAAAGCGGATGGACGAAGCCGTCGACGGCGAGTACCAGAACTACAAGGCCAACGGTGGCGCCTATACCCGTGAGCACTTCTTCGGCAAGTACCCGGAAACCGAGGAAATGGTCAAGGATCTTTCCGACGAGGATATCTGGAAGCTCAACCGCGGCGGTCACGACCCGTTCAAGGTCTACTCGGCCTACCATGAAGCCGTGAACACCCAGAACGGCAAGCCGACGGTCATTCTGGCGCACACCGTCAAGGGTTACGGCATGGGCAGCGGCGATGGCGAAGCAGCCAACGAAGCCCACCAGGTCAAGAGCATGGAGTACGAGGCGCTGAGGAAATTCCGCGACCGCTTCGGCATTCCGCTTTCCGATGAGCAGCTCAAGGAAGTGCCGTACTACAAGCCCGAGGAGGACTCTCCCGAGCTTCGGTACATGCACCTGCAGCGCGAGCGTTTGAACGGCTATCTGCCGGCGCGTCAAAGCGACTTCGAAGCGCTCGAGATTCCGAGCCTTGAAGACAAGACCTTCGCCTCGCAGCTGGGCGGCTCCAAGGGGCGCGAAGTCTCCACGACCATGTCGTTTGTTCGCGTGCTCAACGGCCTGGTCAAGGACAAGAAGCTTGGCAAGTACGTCGTGCCGATCATCCCTGACGAGGCGCGTACCTTCGGTATGGAAGGCATGTTCCGCCAGCTCGGTATCTATACCGCCGAAGGCCAGAAATACGAGCCGATGGACAAGGGTCAGATCATGTATTACCGCGAGGACCAGAAAGGTCAGGTTCTCGAGGAAGGTATTACCGAGGCGGGTGCGATGTCGGCCTGGATGGCGGCGGCGACCTCCTACAGCAACAACCACCTGACGCTGTTGCCGTTTTACATCTACTATTCGATGTTCGGTTTCCAGCGTATTGGCGATCTGGCCTGGGCGGCTGGTGACCTGCAGGCGCGCGGCTTCATGGTCGGCGGCACTGCCGGGCGTACCACCATCAACGGCGAAGGTCTGCAGCACCAGGATGGCCACAGCTTGATTCAGGCCTCCACCATTCCCAACTGCAGAAGCTATGATCCGACCTACGGCCACGAGATCGCCGTGATCGTTCAGGATGGTCTGAAGCGCATGTTCACCGACAAGGAGAACTGCTTTTACTACCTGACCGTCATGAACGAGAACTACGAGCATCCCGAGCTTGAAGACGTGCCCACCGATGACATCATCAAGGGCATGTACCTTCTGCGCGAGACGCAAGGCGACAAGGGCCGCGTACAGCTTCTGGGGTCGGGTACGATTCTGCGTGAAGTGGAAGCCGCGGCCGAGCTTCTAGCCAGCGACTGGGGCATCGGCGCCGACATCTGGAGCGTGACCAGCTTCAACGAACTGCGTCGCGAAGCGCTGATGCTCGAGCGTGAAGCGTTCCTGAACCCGGGCGCCGAGGCCAACAAGCCCCACGTGACCAAGTGTCTGGAAGGTCGCGAAGGCCCGGTCATCGCGTCCACCGACTACATGAAGCTTTATGCCGATCAGGTGCGTGCCTGGGTGCCCTCCGAGTACACCGTGCTGGGCACCGACGGCTTCGGTCGTTCGGACACCCGTGTAAAACTGCGCTACTTCTTCGAGGTAGACCGCTACTTCGTGACCGTGGCGGCGCTTCGCTCGCTGGCCGAACGTGGCGACATTGACCGCAAGCTGGTAGGTGAGGCGCTTTCGAAGTACAACATCGACGCCAACAAACCCAACCCGCTGACTAGCTAAACCGCAGCCCGGCAGGCGTCAGCCTGCCGGCTCGATCCGATTTGGAAGGAGCGCGACCTTGAGTAGCGAAATCATCAAAGTTCCCGATATCGGTGGTGATACCGATGTCGAAATCATCGAGATTGCGGTGTCAGAAGGCGACGTCATTGAAGCGGAAGACGCCCTGATAACGCTGGAATCCGACAAGGCCAGCATGGACGTTCCCTCACCCAAGGGCGGCAAGGTCGTCAAGGTGCTGGTCAAGGAGGGCGACAAGGTCTCGGAAGGCGACGACATCCTCGAGCTGGAAGTCGAGGGTGACGGCGACGATGACCAGGACGACGCCGAACAGAAAACCGCGGACGACGCGCCTTCAAACGGCCAGAATGACGCCGAGAAGGAGAGCGCCGGCGGCCAGGATGAGCAAGAAAAGGCCGCCCCCAAGGCGAACAAGCCCTCTGTCGGCAAGCAGACCGTCGATATCAAGGTGCCGGATCTGGGTGGGTCTGAAAACGTCGAGATCATCGAAGTGGCGGTCAGTGAAGGCGACAGCGTCACCGCCGAAGATGCGCTGATCACGCTCGAGTCCGACAAGGCCTCGATGGATGTGCCGAGCCCGTATACCGGTAAGGTGGTCTCGTTCACCGTGAAAGAGGGTGACACCGTCTCGGAAGGCGACGTGATCGGCCAGATCGAGATCGAAGGTGAAGACGGCGATCAGGGCGAAAGCGATGGCGGCGAGCCCGAGCAGACGCAGGATCAAGCGTCGAGTGCCGACACCCAGGACGCCGATGATACCCAGGATGCCGACGAGGATGACGACGAAGAGAGCGGTGGTACCGAGCGCAAGGAAGTACGCGTTCCGGAACTCTCCGGCGCCTCTGACGTGCCGGTCATCGAGCTGGCCGCCTCGGTAGGTGACGAGATCGACAAGGAAGACGCGCTGATCACGCTCGAGTCCGACAAGGCCTCGATGGACGTGCCGAGCCCCTATAAAGGCAAGCTCGTCGAAATGAGTGTCAAGGAGGGCGATACCGTCTCTGAAGGCGATGTGATCGCCATCATCGAGGTGGCCGCCAAGAGCGACGCCAAGAAGCCGAGCAAGAAACAGGACGACAGGAAGAGCCAGTCAGGCGCCAAGGAAGGTACATCGGGCAGCTCGAGTGCGGCCAGCAAGGAGCAGCCGAAAGGCGAAAGCGCTAAACGCCAGAGTTCGGGTGGCTCGCCGAGCCCCGAAGCGGCCATGGCGGCGCACAAGCCCCGTGATGGCAAGCTGGTTCACGCCGGCCCCGCGGTGCGCATGCTCGCCCGCGAGTTTGGTGTCGATCTGGAGCTTGTCAAGCCCAGCGGCCCGAAAGAGCGCATCCTGAAAGAAGACGTGCAGGCTTACGTCAAGCAGGCGCTCTCCAAGGAGGGCAGTGCCAAGGCCGAAGGTGGCGCGGCGGTCAGCACCGGCACGGGCATTCCGGCGGTGCCCGAGGTCGACTTCAGTCAGTTCGGCGAGGTGGAAGAGAAGCCGATGGGTCGCTTGCTCAAGATGGGGGCGACCAATCTGCACAGAAGCTGGCTCAACGTGCCCCACGTGACCCAGTTCGACGAAGCGGACATCACCGAGCTCGAGGCGTTTCGCAAGTCGATGAAGGCCGAAGCCGAAGCCCAGGGCGCGAAGCTTACGCCGTTGCCGTTTCTGGTCAAGGCGTGCGCCTTTGCGCTCAGGAAGTTCCCGCAGTTCAACGTCAGCTTGAAGGGCGACGGCGAAACGCTGGTGTGGAAGAACTACGTGCACATCGGTATTGCCGTGGATACGCCGGACGGTCTGATGGTGCCGGTACTGCGCGATGCGGACAAGAAGTCCTTGATCGATATCGCCAAGGAGATGGCGGAGCTTGGCAAGAAAGCGCAGAGCAAGAAGCTCAAGCGCGATGAAATGACCGGCGGCTGCTTCACCATTTCAAGCCTTGGCTCGATTGGTGGCACGGCGTTCACGCCGATCGTCAACGCGCCGGAGGTGGCGATTCTGGGCGTGTCGAAGTCGCAGATGAAACCGGTCTGGGACGGCGCTGCCTTCCAGCCGCGTCTGATGATGCCCCTGTCGCTCTCTTATGATCACCGGGCCATCAACGGCGCTGACGCGGCACGCTTTACCGCGTTTCTGGCCGACGTGCTGACCGATATCCGTCGCCTGCTGCTTTGATGCAGCGTTGACGGAGAACTGGCGGCGCCCATGAAAATGGGCGCCGTTTGTGTTTTCGTCCATCCCGCTTGGAAAAGACCGCCGGGCCCAATCGAAAAAAAGCGGCATTCTGAGGCTTTTGGAGAGTTGTGCCGCTGGGGTGGCCCGGTTATTGTCCCTCTATTCATGTCGAAACATCGTTAACTCAAGGAGCAGTGCCATGCGTTTGATCTTGTTGGGCGCCCCGGGCGCGGGTAAGGGAACCCAAGCCCAGTTTATTTGCGAGCGGTTCAAGATTCCGCAGATTTCCACCGGCGATATGCTGCGCACTGCAATCAAGGATGGCACCGAGCTTGGCCTGAAGGTCAAGGAGATCATGAACACCGGCGGTCTGGTCTCCGACGACATCATCATCGATCTGGTCAAGGAGCGAATCAGCCAGCCCGACTGCGAAAACGGCTTTTTGTTTGATGGCTTCCCCCGCACCATTCCCCAGGCGAATGCCATGAAAGAAGGTGGCGTAAAGCTGGACCACGTGCTGGAAATCGCCGTCCCCGATGAAGAGATCGTCAATCGTCTGGCCGGGCGGCGCGTACACCCGACGTCCGGGCGCGTCTACCACATCGACCACAATCCGCCCAAGGAGCCGGGCAAGGACGATGTGACCGGGGAAACCCTGATTCAGCGTGAAGACGATCAGGAGTCTACCGTGCGCAACCGTCTTTCGGTCTATCATGACCAGACCGCACCGCTGGTGGATTATTATCGGCAGTGGGCCGAGCAGGACCCGGAGGCGGCACCTGCGTATCATCGCGTGGAAGGGGTGGGCAGCGTCGCCGATATTACCCGTCAGGTGAAAGAAGCCCTGAGCTGAGCCTGCCGGCTCATCCTGACAAAGCGCCCGCGCCTGCGGGCCTTTCGCATCAAGGCGTAACCGCGCCTTTTTTCTTGGTTGGAGTGTCAAGTCGTTATGCCGTCATACCTGCTCGCCCTGGACGCCTCTTCAAGTGGCTGTTCAGCGGCGCTGATTCGCGCCGAGGGTGATACCCACCAGTGCCTGGCCCGCTTTGAACATACCCCCCGAGCGCATACGAAACGGTTGATGCCCATGGTCGATGAAGTACTGGCCGACGCCGGGGTCTCGCCGAGAGCGCTCGACGGTATCGCTTACGGGCAGGGGCCCGGCTCGTTTACCGGGCTGCGCATTGCGGCAGGCGCGGCCCAGGGGCTCGCCTACGGTCTGGATTGCCCGCTGGTGGGGGTGTCGACCTTGAAAGCGCTGGCCCTTCAGGCGCACCGGCGCTATCACTTTCACCATATCGTCACCGCTCTGGATGCACGTATGGGAGAGGTGTATAACGCCGCCTGGCACTGTCTGCAGGATACGCCGCGCCTTTTGAACCAGGAAGCGGTGGTGGCGCCATCGAGCGTAGCGCTGCCGGGGTACGGGACCGACTGGGTCGGGGTGGGCTCGGGCTTCACGCTTTGGGCCCAGTTCGACGACGTGGTGAAAGCAAGCATGACTCAGCACCTCACCGATCTTGAGCCCCGGGCGGAGGAGATGGCCTGGCTGGGCATGCGCGTCCTGCAGGAAGGGGGCGGGAAAGCGCCGGTCGAGGTGCAGCCGGTCTATCTGCGCAACGATGTCGCCTGGAAAAAGCCTGCATGAACCTTGAGGCACAGGCGGGCCTTTCGCTACCTGCCGGGCTGACCCTGACAAAAATCGAGGGCCGGCTGTCGCTTGGCGGCGACCCGGGGGCGTTCGGCAACCCCTTGAGCGTGGATTTCATCGGGGGCAAGGCCGGGCATCGGCGCCAGTTCGGCGGTGGTCGCGGCCAACTGGTGGCCAAGGCCTGCGGGTTTAGCCAGGGGGTGACGCCCTGTGTCGTGGACGCCACCGCCGGGCTTGGCCGCGACGCCTTCGTACTGGCGAGCCTGGGCGCGCCGGTGTTGATGATCGAGCGGGTCGCAGCGATTGCTGCACTGCTGGAGGACGGCCTGACCCGCGCCGCCCGGGACGCGCATATCGGTGTGATCGTCGCGCGCATGCGCCTTTGCCAAGGCGACGCCGCCCAAGCGCTTGCCACGCTGGTAAAAGAGGCCGCGTTTCCCCCGGAGGTGATTCATCTCGACCCGATGTTCCCTCATCGGGAGAAGTCGGCACTGGTCAAGAAGGAGATGCGCCTTTTTCGGTTGCTGGCCGGCAGCGACGATGATGCGCCAAGGCTTCTGGAGCAGGCCCTGGACGTCGCCACCCACCGGGTGGCGGTCAAGCGCCCGCGCAAGGCGCCGCCGATCGAAGGGCCGGCGCCCAACCATACCCTTTTGGGCAAGACCAGCCGCTACGATCTTTACGTGCATCGCTCTCTCAAAGCTCGCTGATCGCCCCAAGGAGTCGCTATGTCGCCGATGTGGCGCGACGGTAACCGCTTTACCCTGCTGCCCGAAGCCGCGGTTTTTCTGCCCGCCATGCTGGAGGCGGTGGCAAGCGCGAAGCACTACGTGTTCATCGAGCTTTATCTGATGGAGTCCGGTGAGCTTGCCGACCGGTTAAGCCAGGCGTTGATCGATGCCTGCGCCCGGGGGGTGAAGGTGTATCTGTTGCTGGATGGTTTCGGTGCTCTGGGCCTTGGGCGGGAGGATCGTGCGCGTCTGATGAAAGGTGGCGTGGCGCTTCGGTTTTTCAACCCGTTGGGCCTTCACTCGCTGGCGCGCAATCTAAGCCGTGATCACCGCAAGATCGTCGTGGTGGACGGGCGGGTAGCATTTACCGGCGGCTTTGGCGCGGTGGACGAGTTTCTGGACGCCTGGTATGAAATCGCCGTGCGCGTGGAGGGCCCGGCGGTAACGGACTGGGAGGCGCTCTTTCGCCGTCTCTGGCGCTCGAAGATGACCCGTCCTGCCAAGCAGAGCCCGAAGCTTGCACTGGTGGCCCGACGCACGCCGCCGCGGTTTGCCGATGGCGTACCCGGGCGGGTCATGCCGGCCCGGGGCTATCGCTATCAGGCGATTCGCCACTCGCTTTACGAGCGGGTCAATCGCGGTCAGACGCGACTTTGGCTCTGCACGCCGTACTTCGTGCCCACCTTCTCCCTGCGCCGGCGGCTTGCGCGCGCCGCCCGGCGGGGCGTGGATGTGCGTCTACTGCTGCCGGGCAGCAAGCACGACCACCCGGGCGTGCGCTACGCCGGGCAGCGCTTTTATCAGGCGCTCTTGAAGGCGGGGGTGCGCATTTATGAGTTTCAACCCACCTTCATTCACGCCAAGTTCGTCCTGGTGGATGACTGGGTCAGCATCGGGTCGTGCAACTTCGACCACTGGAATCTGCACTACAACCTGGAAGCCAACCAGGAGATCGAGTCTGAGGCGATGGCTTGTCAGGTACAGGCGCTGTTCGAGCGCAACTTCGCCGCCAGCGAAGAAGTGGATGCCCGGGCCTGGGCGGCGCGGCCCCGGCTACAGCGCATCAAGGAGTGGCTCTACGGGCTTCTGGACGCGGTGATGATTCGTTTGAAATAGCCCGGCATTCAGCGCTTTCGGCTCTTGCCCGGTTTTTGAGCCTTGGCGGGCTTTTTGGGGCGTGGCTTGGGTTTGGGCGTCTCGGGCGGGACGCGGTAGTGAAGGTACAGATCGAGAATCAGTTCCGGCAGCTGGGCCACCAGTGATTCCTGTCGGGCAGTATCGCCGGCAAGATCCTGCATGTCCGGCTCGTCGTCGAAAAGCCCGGAAAGCAGCATGAAGGGCAAAAGCAGCGTGGCTGCGGCTTCCTCGTCATCCTGGAACCAGGCGCTTTCGTCACTGAATACTGCCTCCATGAAGCCTGCACACCAGTCGCCGATCGGCGTTTCCTCCGGGGCGATGCCATCCAGGGTCAGTTCGAAAGGAAGCTCCGGCAATCCGCCTTGCTCCAGAACGCTCACCGCGTTGTCACGAAGCGCGGTCAAAAGCGCGGTGATCTGCTCGCGCTCGGCGTCGCCTTGATAGTCAGGCTCGCCCTGAAAGAGCTCGTTGAGCCATACGTCGGGCGCCTGTTCCCGGGGGGCCACGGCCAGAGCCACCAGGAAGCCGTGGGCAGAGATCAGATCCAGCGCGTCCTCGTTTACCCGGTCGGAGTCCAGAAAGTCGTCCAGCCGATCAAGCTCCTCGTCGCCCAGAAGTGGCTCGGGCGGGGTCTGCTCGGTGTTGTTGGCGCTCGGTTCAAAGGTGCGCTCTGCCATAAAAGCCCTCGTTCACTCGTTTTTGAGAAATCCGGCGTGATCGCCCACAATCATGAGCCTCACTATCAGGGTAGTTTATCATCAATGAGCACTTCTCCACTGCCCGCATGGCCACTGGATCAGTTGAACGCGCTCAGTCAAGCGGCTCTTTTCGAGGCGGCGCAGACCCGCGTCACCGAGGCGCTGGCACGCTGTCGCGAGGTGCATCCGACGCTTCCCGCACCAAAGGTATGGTTCGATCTAAAAGGCGCCAGTGCCGGGCAGGCGCACCTGGGTCGTGGCGGGCTGCGCTTCAACCCGGTACTGATGAAGGAGAATCGCCAAGCCTATTTCGATGAGGTCATCCCCCACGAGATGGCCCACTGGCTGGTCTTTCACCTGAAAAACGGGCCGCGCCTGAAACCCCACGGGCGCGAGTGGCAGACCGTGATGCGCGAGCTTTTCGCGTTGACGCCAAGCGTCACCCATCGCTTTGATATCGCTCAAAGCCAGCGCCGTCCGTACCACTACCGGTGCGCCTGCCAAAGCCACTATTTCACCCCTCAGCGCCACGCTCAGGCCGCCAGGGGGCGGCGCTACCGGTGTCGGGTGTGTGAAAGTCCACTTCGTTTCATTGTTCGTCATGACACGTGACGAGACATTAAGCGACTGTTTTTTATGGCAAATTAGCTAATACCAATGTCTAAGAGGAAGGTGCTTTAAGTAGGTTTATGCTAGGTCAATATTAGCCATGTCGGTAGTGGGAACAGTGAGGCTGGTGATCTTTTCGAAAAATTGCATTTTCACGGACTGAGGCAATGTCATGAGCGAGCATAAAAACGTCTATCCGGTGCGCGACAGCATCGCCGCCAACGCATGGGCCGATAAAGAGACTTACGCCACCCAGTATCAGCGTTCGATCGACGACCCTGAAGGTTTCTGGGCCGAGCAGGCCAAGCGGCTTACTTGGATCAAGGCGCCCGGAACCATCAAGAACACGTCCTTTTCACGAGATAACGTCGATATCCGCTGGTTCGAGGACGGCACGCTCAACGTAGCCGCCAACTGCCTGGACCGCCACCTGGAAAAACGCGGCGACCAGACCGCCATCATCTGGGAAGGTGACGACCCCGCAGACTCCAGGCACATCACCTACCGTGAGCTTTACGCGCGCACCAACCAGCTTGCCAATGCGCTCAAGTCCCTGGGTATCGAGCGAGGCGACACGGTCACGCTCTACATGCCGATGATTCCCGAAGCCGCCATGGCCATGCTTGCCTGCGCACGTATCGGTGCGGTTCACTCGGTGGTCTTTGGCGGCTTCTCCCCGGACGCCGTCGCCCAGCGCGTCATTGGCGCCGACTCCAAGCTCGTGATCACCGCCGACGAGTCCGTGCGGGGCGGCAAGCAGGTACCGCTGAAGGAAAACGTGGACGCCGCGCTGACCCGTGAAGGTACCGACGTATGCAAGAACGTGCTGGTGGTCAAGCGCACCGGCGGTGACATCGAATGGAACGATACGCGCGATATCTGGTTCGACGAGCTGGTGGACAAGCAGTCCACCGAGTGTGACCCTGAGGCAATGGGTGCGGAAGACCCGCTGTTCATCCTCTATACCTCCGGCTCCACCGGCGCGCCCAAGGGGCTCAAGCACACCACTGGTGGCTATCTGATGTATGCGGCCATGACTCACCAGTACGTGTTCGACTACCAGGAGGGTGAGGTTTACTGGTGTACGGCGGACGTGGGCTGGGTGACCGGTCACAGCTATATCGTCTACGGGCCTCTGGCCAACGGCGCGACCACGGTCATGTTCGAAGGGGTGCCCAGCTACCCAAGCCATGGCCGCATGGGTGAAATCGTCGACAAGCACAGCGTGAACATTCTCTACACCGCACCCACCGCCGTGCGTGCGCTGATGGCCCACGGCGATAACGTCATGGATTCAAGCTCGCGCGACTCGCTGCGCCTGCTGGGCTCCGTGGGCGAGCCGATCAACCCCGAGGCGTGGGAGTGGTTCTACCGGGTGATCGGCAACGAAAACTGCCCGATCGTGGATACCTGGTGGCAGACCGAAACCGGCGGCATCATGATCGCCCCGCTACCGGGGGCGACGGATCTCAAGCCCGGTTCTGCCACCCAGCCGTTCTTCGGTGTCCAGCCTGCCCTGGTGGACAACGAAGGCAACATTCTGGAAGGCGCCACCGAGGGGAATCTGGTGATTCTGGACGCCTGGCCGGGACAGGCACGTTCGATCTGGAATGATCACGAGCGCTTCGTGCAGACCTATTTCTCGACCTACGACAACATGTACTTCACCGGCGACGGCTGCCGTCGCGACGAGGACGGCTACTACTGGATCACCGGCCGGGTGGATGACGTGCTCAACGTGTCGGGCCACCGCATGGGCACCGCCGAGATCGAGTCCTCGCTGGTCGCGCACAGCGCGGTCGCCGAGGCGGCCGTCGTCGGCTTCCCCCACGATATCAAGGGGCAGGGCATCTATATCTACGTCACCCTGAATGACGGCATCGAGGCTTCCGACGAACTCAAGAAGGAGTTGACCCAGTGGGTGCGCAAGGATATCGGCCCGATCGCATCCCCGGATGTCATCCAGTGGGCGCCGGGGCTTCCCAAGACCCGCTCGGGCAAGATCATGCGCCGGATCCTTCGCAAGATTGCCGCCAACGAGTGCGACGGGCTTGGCGATACCAGCACGCTGGCCGACCCGTCGGTGGTGGACGATCTGATCGAGCATCGGGCCACTCATTGAGTGGGCAGGGGAATTAAGGACGCGGCGCAGCAGGCTATGTTAAGTTAAGCGCAGCTTCAAACCGTCTGGGTGCCGGCTATTAGCCGGCACCGCTGTTTCGGGCGCATGACGCATCAATGACAAATTGTGCATGGTGGAGCTTTTGAATCCTAAAGCCCATGGGGTACCATGCTTCAACCGTATGTGCGAGCCATCGCGGCGGAGATTACCCGCGCTCGAGGAACTGGAGGAATATCATGGCAGTAGCCCATAAGTTTATCGTCGCTGACGACCATCCGCTGTTTCGTGCAGCGCTTACCCAGGCGTTGCGTCAGTTGGCTCCCCAGGCAGAGATCGTCGAAGCGGATACCATGGAGGCTACCACCGAGGTGGTGAACCGCCATCCCGATGCCGATTTGATCTTGCTGGATCTGCACATGCCTGGCGCTCATGGCTTTTCCGGGCTGATCCAGCTGCGCGGTCAGATGCCGGATGTGCCGGTGGCGGTCGTTTCCGGCAGCGACGAACCTTACGTGGTGCGCCGCGCCATCGACTATGGCGCGTCGGGCTTTATTCCCAAATCCTCGTCACTCCAGCTCATTGCCGAAGCCGTTGGTGAAATCCTTCAAGGCGAGGTATGGCTACCCGAGGCGCTGGCGGGCATTCTGGAAGAGACCAGCGAAGAAGAGTCGCGCTTTGCCGAGGCGATCGCCTCGCTCACCCCCCAGCAGTTTCGCGTGCTCAACATGCTCACCGAAGGGCTTCTAAACAAGCAGATCGCCTACGAGCTCAACGTGTCGGAGGCCACCATCAAGGCCCACGTGACCGCTATCCTGCGCAAGCTTGGCGTTCACTCGCGCACCCAGGCGGTCATCGCCGCTCAGAAACTCGAAGTGGAGCCGCCGAAAGTCGAATCCTGATTGCGTTTGAATCTTCAAGAGAGCCTCGCTTATGGTGCCCATAAGCGAGGTTTTCTTTTGGATGCGGCCGTCTTCAGGGCTTGGCGCGGCTTGCCTGTAGCGTGCGGGTCAGAAGCGCCCGTAGTGCGGCCGGTTTTACCGGCTTGAGCAACAGCTGGTAGCCGGCGCGCTTGATCTCCTCGGCGACGGTCTCGGTGCGGTCGGCGGTAATCACGATACCCGGTACCGCGCCGGTCAGACGTTCAGAAAGCGCCTCCAGCGCCATCAGGCCGGTCACCTCGTTATCCAGGTGATAGTCGGCTAGAATCGCGTCCGGGTCGCCGTCCATGTTACGCAAGATAGACTTCGCCCCGCCGATACTGGTGGCGGTAAAGACCTCGCACCCCCAGCCGCTGAGCATTGCCTTCATGCCCTCGAGGATCAGGGTTTCGTTATCGATGCACACGACCCGCGTCCCGGCGAGCTTGTTGCCGCCCCGGCGATGAGGGGTGTCGCTGGTGGCCGCGGCCACCTCGCGAGCCGCCACCACGGGCACGCTGACCGAAAATACCGTGCCTTTGCCTTCCTGTGATCGCACCTTGATCGGATGATCCAGCACACGGCTCATGCGGTCGGCAATCGAAAGCCCCAGCCCCAGCCCTTTCTCGCTTTCCTTATGGCGCGAAACCTGGTCGAGCCGGCGAAACTCCTGGAAGATTTCGGTGAGCTTGGATTCGGGAATACCCGGGCCGCTATCCCACACCTCGATGCTCAGCCGTTCGCCCTGACGGCGGCAACCCAGCAGCACGCGGCCCTGCTGGGTGTAGCGAAGGGCGTTGGAGAGGAAGTTCTGCACGATGCGTCTGAGCATCTGAGGGTCGGAGTCGACCCATGCCGCGGTAGGGACCACGCCCAGATCCAGCCCCCGTTCGTCGGCCATCACGTCGAACTCGGCGCGCAGCGGGCGAATTATATCGGCCAGGGCGAAGTGGCTGCGCCGCGGGGTCAAGGCGCCTGCATCGAGCTTGGAGATGTCCAAAAGCGTGCCCAACAGTTCTTCGGCGGCCTGCAGCGAGTTGTCGATATGGCCGATGGTGCGCTGGGTGGTGCTTTCTGTCTCGTTTTGCATCAGCGCCGAGGTGAACAGCCGTGCGGCGTTCAAGGGTTGCAGAAGGTCATGGCTCGCGGCGGCCAGAAAGCGCGTCTTCGAGGCGTTGGCGTCTTCCGCCAGTTGCTTGGCTTGTCTGAGCGCCTGTTCGGCCTCGGCACGCACCCGGTTCTCCTGACGCAAGGCCGCATTGGCCTTGGAGAGCGCCTGGGTACGTTCGCGCACCCGCTCCTCCAGGGTTTCGTTGGTGTCTTTCAGGGCGATTTCTGCCTGACGGCGCTCGGTAATATCCTGGTACAGCGCAAAAAAGCCCAGAATCGACTGGCTGTCACCAAAGTGCGGCGTATAGGTGACCAGCATGTAACGCATGCGCGCCTCCACGCGCATGGCCACCTCGAAGCTTACCCGCTCACCGGAAAGCGCCCGCTTCACCCAGGGGACGCGCTCCTCGGCCTGCTTCACCGGCAGAACCTCTTCAAAGCGTCGACCGATCACCGCGTTACGGTCGATGTTGAATGCCTGCTCGTAGGCGCGGTTGGTGAAAAGATACCGGCTTTCCTTGTCGAAATAGGCGATCAGCGCGGGCACGTTGTCGGTGTAGATACGGATATTGTTCTCGGAGCGGATCAGCGCCTCTTCGATGTGCTTTTGCTGGGTGATGTCCTGGTAGGTATAGACGAAACCGCCGCCGGGCATGGGGGTGCCCTGCACCTCGAGCACGCTGCCATCCTGGCGGTAGCGCACGTAGCGGTGGGGCTGGCCCTGGCGAATATTGTCCATCAGAAGCTCGACGTGCTCTTCCGGGTCGCCCGGGCCGTACTCGCCGTTATGGGCGTTGTAGCGGAAGATGCGATCGATCGGGGCGCTGACCCGGATCAAGTGGTCGGGAAAGCGGAAAAGCTCCAGGTAGCGCTGGTTCCACACCACCAGGCGCAGGTTCTGATCCACCACGCTGATGCCCTGGTTGATGTTCTCGATGGTCGCCTGCAACAGCGCCCGGTTGAACTCCAGCACCTGGGAGGCTTCATCGACGATCGAGATCACATCCGAAATGCCGATCCCCCGGCCCTGAAGGGCCGAGTTGACGACGATGCGCGCCGAGGAGGCCCCCAGCACCGAAGCCAGAAAACGCTCGGTGAACTGGATCACGTCGATGGAGGCGCGCATGCCGTCATCCAGGGGCTTGCCGGTACGCCGGGCATAGTCCTCGAAGGCGCGCGCCACCTGGCCCGCGCCGAGGAAGCGCTCGCAGAGCACTTTCAGGTCGCCCAGGGTGGTCGCGCCGGTCCAGGGGCGGTTCACCGAGGTTTGGCGGGTCTCGACGCTATCGACGAAGAGAGAGGCCTGAATGCGCTCGACCACCCGTTGAGAACTCACTTGGGAGACGAAGATGTAGCAAAAGAGATTCACCCCCAGCGAGAGCATGACGCCGTGGGTGAAGCTGTCCCCCAGATTCAGCCCGAAAAGGGCGGTGGGCGAGAGCCAGGCGATGCCCAGGGGGCCGCCGGCAAGCCACGTCTGAGGGAGGACGCCTGCATTGATCATGGCCGGCAGCAAGAGGCTATAAGCCCAGATGGCAAAGCCCGCGTTCATGCCCACGA